>NZ_JANNMI010000152.1:0-19328 GCF_031397715.1 Roseateles sp. | reverse complement strand
GGTGCGCCGCCGCCGCCGGCGACGCCGGCTATCTGCACTATCACGACACCGAATGGGGCTTTCCGGTTGACGACGACCGGCGCCTGTTCGAGAAGCTGTGCCTGGAGGGCTTTCAGTCCGGCCTGTCCTGGCGCACGATTTTGAGCAAGCGCCCGGCCTTTCGCGCCGCTTTTGCAAACTTCGAGGTCAAGCGGATGGCCGAATTTGGGGCCGCTGATGTTGAGCGTTTGTTATTGGACGCCGGCATCGTGCGGCATCGCGGCAAGATCGAGGCCGTCATCAACAACGCGCAGCGCTGCCTTGAACTGGTGGCCGCGGAGGGCAGTTTGGCGCGTTATATCTGGCGTTTTGAGCCCCCGGCGCTCACGGCGCCGGTGCTAGCGACCGAGACCGAGGCGTCTCGCGCGCTCTCCACGGATTTGAAACGGCGCGGTTGGAAGTTTGTTGGCCCCACCACCATGCATGCCTTCATGCAGTCGATGGGCATGCTCAATGACCATGCCTTGGGCTGCGTCACCCGCGCCAAGGTCGCCGCAGCGCGTTTGGCGTTCCGCTCGCCAGCGCCAGCCATCAAGAAATAAGCCGCCAGGCCCGGGGCGGGCTTGGCGGCTTGAGTCAAGGCTGGCTTACTCGGGCATGCTTACTTGGGCATGATCACGCTGTCGATGACATGGATCACGCCGTTGTCGGCGACGATGTCGGTGGCGGTGACCTTGGCTTTGTCCACCATCACGCCGCCGGATGTGCTGATGGTCAGCTCGCTGCCTTGCACGGTTTTCACCTTGCCGGCCTTGACATCTTTGGCCATCACCTTGCCGGGCACGACGTGGTAAGTCAGCACGGCGGTCAGCTTGGCCTTGTCCTTCAGCAACGCGTCCAGATCGGCCTTGGGGATTTTGGCGAACGCTTCATCGGTGGGCGCAAACACGGTGAATGGGCCTTTGCCCTTGAGTGTTTCGATCAAGCCGGCCGCTTGCAGTGCGGTGGCCAAGGTGTTGAAATTGCCGGCAGCCACGGCGGTGTCGACGATGTCTTTGGCTTGAGCCGAGAGGGCGCTCAGGGCCAGGGCACCAATTGCGAAATACTTCTTCATGGGATGGTTCTTTCTTTCAGTGGTGGTGGGAGAGAGGGACGGACGGGTAAATCAGTCGGGCTGAGCAAAGTGCAGCCCACAGGATCAGTTCACGCGGTGCAACACGCCATTGCGCGCCACGCGGTCGCTGCCGCGTTGCAGGGTTTGGGCCGCAGCGCCTTCGCCCATCAAGCCCAGCGGGCTCAGGCGCAAGGTCTGCTCGCCCAGGCAGGGCAGCTGGCTGCCCCAGGGTAATTCGTCGCTGAGCCAGCGGCCCGGCACCAAGTGGCGGCTGACCAGGGCACGCAGCTCGTGCAGCGGATGGCGTTCCCGCTCGCTTGGGGCGCCGAGTTCGCAATGTGGGCAGGCCAACTCCGCCCGCCGTTCGGCGGCGGCGCCGAGCTGGGTCGCCCAGCCGCTGTTGCTGGGTGCCAGCACGGTGAACGGCCCCCCACCGCTGAGCCAGCTGCTGGCGCCGGTTTGCCGCAGCGCGTCCAAAAAGGCGCTGTGCTCGGGCTGTTGGGCCAGCAGCTCCAGCAGGCCCAGCTCGGCAGGGCGCAAGACGCGATCGATCAGGTACCCGCAGGGCGCCTGCGGGTGCTGTTGCGCGAGTTGGCCCAGCACCTGTGCTTGCCTCCCATGAGCGTCCTGCAAGCGGCCTGCGCCCCGCAAATGCACGATGCCTTGGTTGACGGTACGCAGCATGCTCGACTCGCCCGGAGCGGTCAGACTGCAGGGCATCAGAAGCACGTGGCCGAGCAGCAGCTCGCGCAGACGCGGCAGGTCTCCACAAAATTCATCCCAGCTGAGTTTGAGCTCGTGCAACAAATCAGCAAAGGCCCGGTCACTGGGTACCAGCAACTGTATGGAAGCTGGGCTACTCAGCAGACTGTTCAGACCGGCCGCGTTGACAGCCCGCCGCCATGACTGGTCTCCAAGGCCTGCCCACGCGGTGTGCAGCGCGGAACGCTGACGCCTGTGGTTGAGACTGGGTGCCAGCGCATGCCTAGACAAAACAAGCGCCGGCGCGGTTTGATGAGGATTGCGGTGAGGCACGGTGCTGATTGTTGTGGTGATCATGACGTCGTCCCATTGCTGCGTTGGGTGAGGCTGTTCTGCATTTCTTGGTTCGACTGTGAACTGAGTAGTTCAATTTGTCAACTAGTTCGTTTGTTTATGTATTTTGCGGTATCTTTTTCTACTGCCGGGTCCTGTCGTGCCCGCCCCCGTCCTACAATGTGGAATGGTAAAAATTTCGTTCCGGGAAAAGCAGCTGCAGGTGCGTGAAGACGCGATCGTGGCGTCGGTCAACCGCTTATTGGCCGAAAAAGGTTTCGACTTGATGACGGTGGACGAGGTGGTGGCCGATGTCGGCATTGCCAAAGCCAGCCTGTACAAGCACTTCAACTCCAAAGAGGCCCTGGCCGCTGCGGCCATGGTGCAGGTGCTGGAGCGTGCACTCGCCGAATTGGCGCGCTTGCGCGAACAAGACCCGGCCGCCCCGGCCTTGGCGCAACTCAAAGCGGTGGCGCGCTGGACCATGCGGGTCCAGTTGGCGGGCGAGATGCCTTCGCTGCCGGCCCAAAATTCCAGCTTGCGGGCCGCTTTGCTGGCGCACAAGGTCTATCTGGACCGTTTGATGTGCTTGTCTGACGAGCTCGGTGAGTGGATCACAGCGGCGCAGGCCGCCGGCGACTTGCGGCCCGACCTGCCGCCCGAGGTGGTGCTCTACACCTTGTTCGCGCGCGCCTGCGACCCGGTGCTGGGTTTGCTCAAGGCGGGCGGCCAATACAGTGACGAGCAAATCATTGAGATCTTGCTGCTCAGCTGTTTCGGTGGTTTGGCGGCAGCGCAACCGGCGCTCGAAAGCAAGCCGAATGCAGCGCCTGAGCCCGCGAAGAAGCGCGCGCCAGCGAGCCGGGTGCGCACCAGTCCCTAAAATCGGCCATCGTCCAATTCAACGCGCGGGCCGCGCCGGCCCCGCCACACCGCCATGAACAATAGCAAGAGCAATTTCTGTATCGCCCCCAGCCTGCTGTCCGCCGACTTTGCCCGCTTGGGCGGCGAGGTACGTGATGTGCTGGCGGCCGGCGCCGACTGGATCCACTTCGATGTGATGGACAACCATTACGTGCCGAATCTGACTTTCGGGCCGATGGTCTGTGAGGCCTTGCGCAAGCATGCCGTCAAGCCCGACGGCACGCCGGCCATGATCGATGTGCATTTGATGGTCGAGCCGGTGGATGCCCTGGCCGTCGCCTTCGCCAAGGCCGGCGCGGACATGATTACCTTCCACCCCGATGCCTCCAAACATGTGGACCGCACGCTGCAGCTGATCAAGGCCGAGGGCAAACAAGCCGGCCTGGTGTTCAACCCGGCCGAGCCGCTGGACGTGCTGGAGTGGGTGATTGACAAGGTCGACATGATTTTGATCATGAGCGTCAACCCCGGTTTTGGTGGCCAGAGTTTTTTACCCAGCGCCCTGAAGAAGCTGGAAAAAGCGCGCCGCATCATCGAGCAAAGTGGCCGTGCCATCCGCTTGGAGATTGACGGCGGCGTCAAGATCGACAACATCCGTCAGATTGCCGAGGCCGGCGCCGACACCTTTGTGGCCGGCTCGGCCATCTTCGGCCAGCCCGACTACAAGGCCGTGATTGACGCGATGCGGGTCGAGTTGGCGCGCTGAAGCGGCCCATGCCCTCGGTCCTGTTCGTCTGCACCGCCAATATCTGCCGCTCACCGATGGCCGAGGTGCTCTTGAAAGCGCGCCGCGCCGGCTTCGGCGCGGGCGCCGCTGAGGCCTTCCAGCAAGTGGCGTCGGCCGGCGCGCGCGCAGCAGCCCGCGGCGAGCCCATCGATGCACGCGCCGCGGCGGCCTTGCAGCGCGCCAATTTGGCGGTCGAAAAAAAGTGGCGCTCGCAGCGCGTGGCACCCGAGCATTTCGAGCGTTACGATTTGATTCTGGCGATGGAAGCCGACAACCTGAAGGTCTTGCGCGAGCAATCTCCGCCGGCGCTACAGTCGCGGCTGCATTTGCTGCTGGACTTTGCGCCCGGCCTGGAGGGGCAGGACGTGCCCGACCCTTACTTCGGCCCGGCGGCCGGTTTTGATCATGTGCTGACGCTGCTGGAGCGCGGCGTGGCGGGCTTGGCCCAGCAATGGCGTCAAGGGCGTTTGTAGGCCATCACAGGCTGTCCGGCTCAGGCTTTTTTCCTGTTCAGGCCTTCTTCAAGAACTCCGACTTCAGCATCAGGCTGACACCATCGATCTTGCAGTCGACGTCATGGTCACCATCGACCAGGCGTATGCCCTTGGCCTTGGCGCCTTTTTTGAGCGTGATGGAGGAGCCCTTGACCTTCAGGTCTTTGACCAGGATGACCGAGTCGCCGTCGGCCAGAATCTGGCCATTGGCATCGCGCACGACTTTCGCGCCTTCCTCGGCGGAGCTCGTGTCTGCCATGTCTCCCCACTCATGGCCGCAGTCAGGGCAGATATTCATTTCACCGTCGCGGTAGGTGTTCTCAAGTGTGCAGACAGGGCAGGCGGCAGGGGTAGACATCAGGATGACTCGTTGCGGAACAGGGCATCAAATGTAAGCGAGACAATTTACGCTGCGCAGCTCGGCCATAGCTGCCAGCAAAAGACGCGCACAAGCGCCATACTTCGGCTGGCAAAATTTCTCACCCTAACTTGGAACATCACCATGACCATGACGATGAAAATGAGTAAGCCTTGGACCTTGGCTCTGTTGACCGCTTGCGCGGCTCTGCTCGGCGCGGCGCCGGTGCATGCCGATGAGGCCTTGAAGGCCGCGATCGCCAGCCCACACCGCACCCCCGCCTTTGTGGCCCGCGACGCCGCTCGCCATCCCTATGAGACGCTGACCTTCTTCGGCATCAAGCCGACCCACACGGTGGTTGAGTTGTCACCGGGCGGTGGCTGGTATACCGAAATCCTGGCGCCTTATTTGCGTGACAAGGGCCAGCTGATTCTGGCCGGCGATGACCCAACTTCAGCGACCGCTTACTTCCAACGCAGCGCGGCGCGCATGAAGGAAAAACTGGCCGCCTTGCCGGCCGTCTATGACCGCGCCGAAGTGGCTGTGTTTGCCGCCGGCGCCGGCAAGCTGGACTATGCCAAGCCCGGCTCGGCCGATCTGGTGCTGACCTTCCGCAATGTGCACAACTGGATTGGCAATGGCGAGGAGAAAACCCAAGCGGTGTTCAAAAGCGCCTTCACGGCGCTCAAGCCCGGCGGTACTTTTGGCGTGGTCGAGCACCGCCTGCCGGCCGCAGCCAAGCAAGACGAAAAAGCCTCCAGCGGCTATGTGCATCAGGCCTATGTGATTCGCATGGCCGAGAGCGTCGGGTTCAAGTTGGTCGCCAGCTCCGAGGTCAATGCCAACCCCAAGGACAATGCCGATCATGAGGGCGGTGTGTGGTCGCTGCCGCCGAGCTTTGGGCTGAAGGACAAGGACCGCGCCCGCTTTGAGGCGATCGGCGAAAGCGATCGCATGACGCTGAAGTTCGTCAAACCTTGAGTTTGCACGGATGAGCACGCCCTTGGTCGAGCGCCGAGTTGCCTTCATCGGCGCCGGGCGTTTGGCTCAGACCCTGGCGCGGGCCTGGAGTGCCAGCGGCATCGGCGTGGTGGCGGTGGCCAGCCGCAATGGCATGGACGCCGAGCAACTGGCCGCGCAGCTGCCCGGCTGCATTGCCCTGCCGGCCGCTGAAGCGGTGGCGGCGGCCGACCTGGTGTTCTTGTCGGTGCCGGATGATGCGATCGCGACGCTGGCGGCGGCGCTGCCATGGACGGCCCGGCAATGGGTCGTGCATTGCAGCGGCGCTACCGAGTTGACGGCGCTCGCGGCGGCGGCCGCCGCCGGCGCCCAGATTGGCGGCTTTCATCCCTTGCAGATTTTCTCGGACCCGGCGCGGGCCCAACACTTGCTGGCCGGCAGCACGGTGGTGATTGAGGTCGCTGCCCAGGCGCAGGGCTTGTCCGACGAGCTTCACGCGATGGCGCGGCGCTTGCAAATGAAGCCACTGCAGCTGCCCCCCGGCAGCCGGGCCGCCTATCACGGCGCGGCCAGCTTCGCGGCCAGCTTTTTGTTGTCCATGTTGGACGAGGCTGTGCAGGTCTGGGCGCAGATCGGCTTGCCGCCCGAGGCGGCCTTGCAGGCCTTGCTGCCGCTGGCGCGGGGTACCTTGGACGCCGCCGCCACGCGCGGGTTGGCGGGCGCTTTGGCGGGCCCAATCTCGCGCGGCGATGCGGGCGTCGTCGCCGCGCACCTGCAAGCCTTCGATGCGCTGGGGGCCGCGCATGGCCAGTTTTACCGTGAGCTGGCGCGGCGGCAATTGAGCCTGGCGCGAGCCAGTGCGCGCTTGGACGAGGCGACGCTGCAAGGCCTGGGCAGGCTTCTAAAAGCAGCGCCATGAAGCTTGACCAGGCGACGCTCTTGTTGGTGGTGACCGTGGTTGGTCTGCTGATGGCGTTCTGGGTTTGTTTCATGGCCTGGGGCCAGCCGCTGAGGCATGCGCTGTGGGCCTGGGCGCTGGCGCTGCTGGCCTACACGGCAAGCCATGTGAACTTTGGGCTGCAGGCCTGGTTGCCGGAGGTGATTTTTCTGGTCGCCGGCAGCAGTTTTTTTGCGATCTCTTTGGTCTTGATGCTGCTGGCCGTGCGGCGTTTTCAGGGGGTGGCACAAGTCGGGCGTTGGCATTTGGCGCCGTTATGGCTGGTGCCCTTGCTGAGCACGCTGCTGGCCCACTACAGCACGCTGCGGGTGGTCAGCACGGCCTTGATTTTTGCGGCGCAGATCGGCTTGATCATGGCCGCCCTGTTGGACCGCAGCCAACCCCAGCATGGGCGCGGCCGCTACATCTTGGTCGGCGCATTTGGCGTCATGTGCTTGGCCTTGCTGGCGCGCGCCGGTGCGGCGGCGATCGGTCTGGTTGACACGCAAACCTGGAGCGCCAGCAGCCCCAGCTTGGCGCCGGTGTTCCTGATTTCCTTGTGTGCGGTGCTCAGCATCACCTTGGGTTTTGTCTATATGACGATGGAGCGTGCAGAGCAACGCAACTTCGAGTTGGCGATGAAGGATATGTTGACCGGCTTGGCCAACCGTCGCGCGATCAGCGATCAGTTGCAGTCGACAGTGGCGCGGGCGCAGCGCCAGGGCCAGTATCTGAGCGTGTTGATGTTGGACATCGACCATTTCAAGCGCGTCAACGACAACTACGGCCACCAAGCCGGCGACGTGGTTTTGCGTGCGGTGGCGCAGGCCTTGCAGAGCCGGCTGCGGGCGCAGGATCAGATCGGGCGTTTTGGCGGCGAGGAGTTTTTGGCGATCCTGCCGGACACCAGCCTGGACGGCGCGCAGGTGCTTGCCGAGGCCTTGCGTGCCGCGGTCGAGGCGACGCCGACGCAATGGGGCGCGCATTGCATTTCGACCACCATCAGCATCGGCGTGCGGGGCGGCGCCATCACCGGCGCCGACACCGCCGACAGCCTGGTGGCGGCGGCCGATGCGGCGCTGTACCGGGCCAAGCAAGGCGGCCGCAACCGGGTCGAGCTGAGTTCTCCGGTGGGGCCGGATTTGGCATCGGCTAGCCCACCTAACGGCGAGACATAACGCACATGTTCACGGTTTACGGTTTGAATGGGCGCATCTTCACCGGCCAGCTTGAAGGGCTGCGCCAACTCGGCGCCGTGCAGTCGGTGGCGCGGGTGCGCGCGGTCGAGGCGGTGGCGCGGCGTGGCGACGAGCAGCCGTCTGGCGTGACAGCCGGCTTGATACCCGGCGTGATCGTGGCCGGGCCGGCGCCAGACACCACCCTGGCCGCGCTCGGCGGCGCCGAGCCGCAGCCGCGCGACGCCTTGGCGGCTTATGCGCAGGCGCAAGCACTTGCCGGCCGCCCTGGGCTTGAGCGGCATGTGTTGAGCCTGGTCGAGCAGTTGATGAGCCTGGATGTGCACACGGTGCCGCTCGCGTCAACCCTGGCGCAGGGCCTGGCGATTCTGGGTCAGGCCCGGGTTGGTCAGGCGCCGGTGGTGAATGAGCAAGGGCGCTTGGTTGGCCTGCTCTTGCGGGCCGATTTGTTGCCGGGCCCCACTAACTTCGAGGATGCGCAGGCTTGGGCCGCTTGGTTGGCGCGCCCGGTGGCCGCGCTGATGTGGAGCCCGGTACCGGCGGCGCGACCGGACACGCCGATCCGCGAAGTGGCCCAGGCCTTGCTCGACCTGCGCTTGCCGGGCTTGCCGGTGGTTGATGATCGCGGCGATATGCTGGGCTTTCTATCCCGCACCGACATCTTGCGGGCCCTGACGCGCGAGGCCCCGCTGAGCTTGTGGAGTTAATTCCAATTCAAGGGATTGACGCGGTAGTAGTCACTCAACAAGCCGTAGAGTGCCGGATGCTGCTGCGCCAGATCCAGCGGCCGCTCAAAGAACAGTTCGCTGCTGACCGCGAAGAACTCGGCCGGGTCGGTGGCGCCGTAGGCGTCAATCAGCCCGGCTTCGCCTCGTGCCAGGCGCTCGCGCAAGCCATCAAATTCGTTCTGCATCACCGTAGACCAGAGCCGGTAGGCCCGTTTGCTGGCCAGTTGCGGCGCGCCATTGGCATGGCCCTTGGCTTGGTCGAGCTGGTGGGCGAATTCATGGATGACCACGTTGCGGCCATCACCCGGGTCAGCCGCACCCGCCTGCACATCGCTCCAAGACAGCAAGACCTGACCCTGTGCCCAGCTCTCGCCGGCCAACGCGCGGCGCTGCTCCATCTGCACACCGCCCGCTTGATTGACCGGCCGGTCCACCACAAAGGCCCCGGGGTAGAGCAGGATTTGCTTGAGCTTGGGGTAGTAGCCGCGCCGTGCGCCAAGCAGCGGCAAACAGGCGAGAGCTGCGATGCTGACGCGCATCTCATCGGTCACCGTCAACCCGCCGCAACCGAGGATGGGTTTCTCGGCCAGGAAGACCTGAATGTCCTGCTTCAAGCGCAGATGCAGGTCGGCCGGGAGGCGCTGCACCAAGGGCACGCGCCGGCGCAGAATGCGCCGCCAGGCTTGCGGAAACGGTTGTTCGCGCAGCTGTTGCTGGCGCCGGCGTTTCAACAGCGGGCCGCCAGCAAACCAGGCAATCAAGCCCAGGCCAAAGGCGACGGTCAGCAGCAGTGGCAGGGTGTTGATGTCCATACGGTGGCAGATGGGCGCGCCCGCGTTGATTGCAAGGGCGCCGGAATGCCTTAGGCTTGGCACCATGCATATCCCGCCGACACCCACCATCCCGCCGGCCTTGCAGGCCTGGCAAGTCATTGTGGGCGGCATCTGCGGCCTGATCCTGACCATCGGCCTGGCGCGCTTCGCCTACACACCGCTGCTGCCGCTGATGCAGGCGCAGGCGGGCTTATCCGATGTGGAAGGCGGCTGGTTGGCGTCGATCAATTACCTCGGCTATATGAGCGGCGCCTTGCTGGCCGCCTGGATCGATGACGCCCGGCTGCGCCAGCGCCTCTACAGCAGCGGCTTGGTGCTGAGCCTCATCATCACCGCGCTGATGGGCTTGAGCGAGCATTTCTGGGTCTGGGCCCTATCGCGTTACTTGGGCGGCTTGTGCGGCGCGGCCGGCATGTTGCTCGGTTCGGGCCTGGTGCTGAACTGGTTGATGCGCCATGGCCGGCGGCCCGAGCTGGGCCTGCACTTCACCGGCTTGGGGCTGGGCATTGTGGTGTCGGCGCTGGGTGCCTTTGCCATGACGGGGCTGCTGCTGAGCTGGGGCCAGCAATGGCTGGGCTTTGCGGGACTGGGTTTGCTTTTTTTGTGGCCGGCCTGGGTTTGGCGGCCACCGGTGCCGCCCGCCTTGCACGGCTCGCATGTCGCCGCCAGCACCCCCTCAAGGCGCTGGATGGGCTTGATGACGCTGATGTATTTTTGCGCCGGCTGGGGTTTTGTGATCAGCGCCACCTTCACCGTTGCCATCGTCGAGCGCCAACCTGCGCTGGCGGGCCAAGGGCCTTGGGCTTGGGCGCTGGTCGGCTTGGCCGCCACGCCGGCGGTGTTTTTGTGGGACAAATTGGCGCGCCGCTGGGGCGAACTGAAGGCCTTGTTGCTGGCTTTTGCTTTGCAGACGGTGGCGGTGCTGCTGCCGGCTTGGTCCGCCAGCTTGGGCGCCGCGTTGGTGGGGGCCTTGCTGTACGGCGCCACCTTCATCGGCATTGTCAGCCTGACCTTGGCCTTGGTGGGCCGGCGAGCCCCCAACAACCCGGGCAAGGCGATGGCCCGCCTGACCCTCAGTTACGGCTTGGCGCAGGTCTGCGCGCCGGCCTTGACCGGCGTCTTGGTGCAGGCGAGCGGCAGCTTCCGCACGGCGCTGTGGATCACGGCAGCGGTGCTGGCCGTGGGCATGGGGCTGCTGCTCCTGCTGCTGCGCGAGCGTGAGGTGCTCTAGAAATTCAGCCCGCCCGCGCTGAGGGGGGCTGGCTTGTCAGGGACTTTGCGGCGGGCTGGCAAAGCGCGCAGTCCAGCCCGGCAAGCGACGCTCCATGACGAGGACGATGGCAGCGTGGCGGGCGCGGGCGAAGTCCGCTTCGCTGAGACCCCCGGTGGGCTTTGCGGCCGGCAGTCGGCGGGCCAAAATCTTGGCCGAGGCCGCCGCGGCTAGCGCCGGGCTGACGCGCAGAGCGTAGATGTCACTGCGGTTGGCGCTATCCAGGCTGGACAGTGCCAGCACCGGCAAAAAGTCGGCGCCTTGGCTGACCAAGCCTTGATAGTCGCCCAGAAAAAGGCCGCGTGCGTCGGGCGCCTGCGCCATGTCAAAGGGGCCCCAGATCTTGGTCTCGACCCAGCTGACGCCGTCGCGCGAACTCAACAACCAGGCGCCGGCGAGCAAGCTGCCGGCATCTGCCGTGTCGGCGCGCAAATCAAAGTGGCTGATGGCAACCACGCCGTCGGCGCTCACCGCGACCGCCGGCGTAAAGGCGGCGACGCTGAGGTCACGGTTGATCGCCACGGGTGCCGTCCAGCTGAGGCCGCCATCGCTTGAGCGCGCCACCAGAATCGCATCGCGCAGACCCGCGCTGAAGCGAGCGTCCTGCCAAGTCAACCAGAGGCTGGTGCCGGGGCCAGCGGCGATGGCGGCCAGCGTCGCGCCGTCACGAATCGGCTTGCCGGTCTGCGGGTCTTTGGCGCCAACCGCCTGGCTGTCGCTGATGCGTATCGGCGCCGACCAAGTCAAGCCCTTGTCGCTGGAGCGCAGCACACCTAACCAGCTGGTTGAGCGTGTGCCGACGGTGTCGATTTGGGTGAACAGATTGACCAGGGTGCCGTCTTGCAGCACCACGATGCGGTTGCCCAAGGTTTGGCTGATGCCGCCACTCACGCTGGGGCTGTAGATGATGCGCGCCGGCTCCCAGTTGGCGCCACTGTCGATTGAGCGCGCCAGCAAAGTCGGCCCGAAATTCGTCGCCTCCAATCGGTCCCAAACGGCGTAGACATAGCGCGCATCGGTCGGGTCGGCGGTCAGCGTGTTCTTGTCGTTGAAGAGGCTCTCGCCGTCACGCAGCAGCGTGGCCGGCGTGCTCCAGCTCAGGCCGCCGTCGGTGGAGTGGCTGGCCAGCAGGGCCGAACTTGAGCCCGCTGCGAAGGCGCTGCCGGTGAAGGCCAGGGCCATTGAATACATCACGCCGCTGGGGCCGATGTCGACCCAAGGGTCACTGGCGCGCTCAAAGTCGCCGCTGCTGCCGCTGGCGGCGCCGCCGCAGCGCGAAAAGGGCAAGAGATGGCGGGTCCAGCTGACGCCGGCATCGTTGGAGACGGCGGTCACCAGCGCGCGCGCGCCTCCGTTGCTCCAGCGGTCTTGCTGCCAGGCGCTGATCAGCACACCGGGCTTGCCGGGTTGGACGGCGGCAAAGGGCTCGACTTCGGCATTGACATACAAACTGCCGCCGCTGCTGCTGCCACTGCTGCTGCCGCCGGTGCAGCCCGCCGCGACCGGGCTGTCGGCGCTGATGCGATTGCTGGGCAACATAGGAGTGGGCACAGGCACAGGCACACTGGCATCGCCGCCGCCGCCGCCGCCGCCGCCACCACCACCACCACCACCACCGCAGCTACTCAGGCCGGCGCTGGCGAGCGCCCAAGCCGCCGCGACGATCCACCACTCTTTTCGCAGACTCATGGCTTCTCCCTTCGGCATTGAGCGCCCTTGAGCGCAGGGTTCACATGGTTTCGTTCGGCTTGGTGACCGCAGGCGCGCGTTCCTGCGCGGCCTTCTTCTTGCGTGTGGCGGTCTTGTCCTTGCGTGTCGCTTCGGCCGCGTCGGCGGCGGCCGCCCAAAGCTTGAACTCGGCCGGCGTCTCCAGCGTGATGCGGCCGAGTATCGATTGGCGGAATTCGTAGATCAGCACTTCGGCGGCTTTTTGCAGATTGACCCGCCCGCCGCTGAGCATGGCGCCGCGCTTGCGGCCGATCGCGGTCAGCAGCGCCTCGTCGCTCAAGTCCGCCACGCCCTCCAGCTTGTAGCGCTCTTCGACTTGGCCGGCGTAGTGCAGGCGCAGCCGCGCCAGCAGTTCCAGCGCGACCTCTTCTTCTTCATAGGCATTGCGGCCGATCGCGCCGCTGGCGGCCAGGTTGTAGCCGCTTTCCTCAATCGAGATGCGCGGCCACAGCATGCCGGGCGTGTCGAACAGATAAAAGTCGTTCTCCAGCACGATCTTTTGTTCGATCTTGGTGATGCCGGGCTCATCCCCGGTCTTGGCTGTGCGCTTGGTCGTGAGGGTGTTGATCAGCGTGGACTTGCCGACATTGGGGATGCCGCAAATCAACACCCGCACCGGTTTGACCATGCCGCCACGCAGCGGCGCCAGCTCGCGACAGGCCTTGATCAGCGCCTGGGCCGGTGCCTTGATCGAGGCATCGAGGCCGATCGCGCGGGTGTCGGGCAGGGCGTTGTAATGCGCCAGCCAGAGTGCGGTGCGCTCGGGGTCGGCCAGGTCTTGCTTGTTGAGCAGCTTGAGCGTCGGCTTGCCCTCGGTCAGCTTGGCCAGCAGCGGGTTGGCGCTGGAGCCGGGCAGGCGTGCGTCGAGCAGCTCAATCACCACGTCGAGGCCGGCTTTCATGCGGTCATTGATCGCATTGCGGGTCGAATTCATGTGCCCGGGGAACCAGTGGATGGCCATTTTTATTGTTTCTTTCTTGTGCAAGTGGCGTTCTCAGGGCCTGATTGTCGCGTGTCAGGGGCCAGCCACCACGGCTTACCTTTGCTTGCATCCTCTGCGCGGCGGCGATGCAAGATCAGAGCGGGTCATAAAAACGAGGCGAGCCACACGGCTCAGCACGGCTGTCTGCGGCCTCGATGGGGCACCAGACATTCCAGTCGATTGAGGTTCACCATGCGTTTCGAAGGCATATTGACGGTCTGGCACATTGACCGGGGCTATGGCTCGGTGATGCCCGATCAAGGCGGCCAAGAACTGTTTATCCATGTCTCGGCCTTCCCCGCCGAGGGGCCGCAGCCGCTTGCGGGTGAGCACATCAGCTTCGAAATTGTTACCGGACGCAACCAGCAAAAGCAGGCGGTGCGGGCGCTGCGTCTGAAAACCGGCCCGGCTTTGGCGGCGGCCAAGGCGCCGGGGCGCGTGCATGGCCGCCGCTCGGCGCTCAAAGCGCAGCGCCCGGTCTTGGCCTATGTCCTGGTGGGTGTGGCGGTCGCCGCGGGGCTGGCGAGCTGGCTGTGGTGCAACCCCGGCGCTGCTCCGCGCATGGCCCGGCTGGCGAGCACGCACGCAGACTTTTTTCAGTCGGTGTGTTTGCCCCAGGGCAGCGAGGCCGCCTTGCGATCCGCGCCCTTGCGATCCACGCCCTTGCGGGTGCGCAGCACCGCATCAAAGGCCTGACTGGCGCCGTTGAGGACGCTGGTCAGCAGCCTGAGCGCATCGGTATCCGGCCTGAACTGCTTGATGGCCAGCGCCTGCATCGCGTGCGGCAGCGCCGGGTGGGTGACCACACCGCTTGCATCGCATTGAATTGAGCGGGGAAGCGGCCGCCTGGGCTGCTAGGTCCAGGACTTGAGCGCCTGGGCATCAATCTTCGTTATTGAATACCAGCTTGACTTCGTGCGACTGCTTCTCGCCGCTGGCCTCAAAGCGCCAGTCCATCAAGGCACGGATCACCGCCTTGTCGAAGACCTTGCGCGGCTGCGCCTCGACGATGTCGACGCCGGTGACGGCGCCGTCGGCGTCGATCAACATCTTGGCCTTGACCACGCCGCTGGAGACCGAGGCCTTGGCCGCTTCGGCGGGGAACTCAGGCGGCACTTTCTTCATGATCTTGGGGGCGGCGGCTTGGGCGCCGAAGGCCAGGGCCAGGGCGGTGCAGAAGATGGCGGCGGCGCGTGTCGGGGCGGTGGTGGTGATCTTCATGGGCTTGTTTCCAGTAAAAAAAGTGAGAGGAAGAAAAAGGGAGCTGAGGTGTTGGGTGCTCAGGCAGCCGCTTCGGCCGCGCGAAAAAAGCCCACCGCGTCGAGCAGGCGGGACGAGCTGGTCTTGAGCGCATCGGTGGAGCGGCCCAGGTCGTCCACCAGGGTGGTGTTTTGCTGGGTGGCGCGGTCCAGCTCATTCATGGCGTTATTGACCACGCCGACGCCGGCCGCTTGTTCTTGCGCCGAATGCGAGATTTCCTCGATCAGCTGGCCCATATTGTTGACTTCGTCAACCACGCTGCGGATGGTGATGCCGGCGTTGTTGACCAGGGCGGTGCCGTTCTCGACCTTGACCGAGGACTCCTGAATCAAGACCTTGATTTCCTTGGCCGCGGCGGCCGAGCGCGAAGCCAGCGCGCGCACTTCCGACGCCACTACCGCGAAACCGCGGCCATGCTCGCCAGCACGGGCCGCTTCCACCGCCGCATTCAGCGCCAGGATATTGGTTTGAAAAGCGATGCCGTCGATGACGCCGATGATGTCGCCGATCTTCTTCGAGCTGGCGCTGATGTCTTCCATCGTCGCGACCACTTTGGAGACGACGGCCCCGCCGGCCGTGGCTGATTGGCGGGCCTTGCTGGCGATGCCGGCGGCGCGTCGGGTCAGGTCGCTGGCGCCGTTCAAATTGGCGGCAATCTGTTCCACCGAGGCGGCGGTGTCTTGCAGGCTGGCGGCGGAGCGGGCGGTGCGATCGGATAAATTGACATTGCTGTCGGCGATGGCAGAGGAGTTCTGCACCACCTCGCCGGCGGCTTCGCTGACGCTGTTGACCACGCCTGACAAGGCCTTTTGCATCGCTTGCATGGCGCGCAACATCTGCGCCAATTCGTCGTCGCCCTCGGCGTGGATGGCCTGGGTCAGGTCACCGGCGGCAATGGCCTCGGCTGCTGCCTGCGCTTGCTGCGCCGGCAGCACGATGGAGCGGGCGATCACAAAGCCGCCACCGACGCCGATCACCGCCGCCACCAGCACCAGCACGCCGGTCAGCAAGACCGACGAACGGGCCAGCTCGCCGCCGCTAACGGCCAGGTTACGCGCAGTGTCGAACTGCAGATCGACCAGCCCCTTGAGGCCGTCTTGATAGCTTTGCTGGGCCGGCCGCACATCGGTGATCAGGCTCTCGCGGGCTTCGTCCGGGCTGCCGTCTTTCTGGATGCCCTCGAACTTGGCCACCGCCGCGATGAACTTGGCCTGCGCGGCGCGCACCTGTTCGATCAAGGCCTTTTCTTTGGCCCCGTCGAGCGTCGCTTCCAAGGCGCTCAGCTGCTTTTCGCTTTCCTGCAGGGCGGCGGCGATGGCGGTTTTTTGTTTTTTGATCTGGCGCGCTTCGTCGAGCAGCAGCAGGTCACGGGCGGCGCGTGCCACCACGTTGACCTGATCTTCCAGCCCATTGGCCGAGGCGATCTTGACCAAGCTGATGTTGGCGGTGTGATCCAAATCCTGGGCCAGGTGGCTGGCTGTGCTGGCGCCGTAGCTGCCGATGGCGATCAGCAGCAAGATCAGCAAACCGTAGCTGACCGCCAGGCGCTGGTTGATGCGTAGTTTTGTCAGTAGATTCATTTATCGGGACCCTCGGAAACGATTGGTTATTTTTTGGTGTCTTCGGCACTTTTTGCGTTTACGGTCAGGCTTGATCAGGACTCAAGGCCTTGCCGCTCGCCGCTCGCTGATTGGTTGAAACTTGCCGTACCTCAGGCCCGGCAACTTCAGTCAGGCTGAGGGCTGCCGGCGGCAACAAACGTTGCAGCGGCAGTGTCCGAGGCTTTGCCAGTTTTGCGTCTAAACCCGCTGGCCACAAGCGTGACAAAGTAGCGTCTTGGCGCGGGGAAAACCCCCGCATGGGGGCTTGCGGTGGGCGGGGATTGGCTGCGCGCAGCGACGCTTCAGTTGACGCGCCGCGGCTTCAATTGCAGAACATCAAGCGGCCGCACATCGGCGGCCTGGTTGCCCCAGGCATTGCGCACAAAGCTGGCCAAGGCGGCCTGCTCGGTGTCGCTCAAGACGCCGGCAAAGGGCGGCATGCCGTAGGGGCGTGGATTGCCGGCGGTGGCGGGTGCAAAGCCGCCGCGCTGGATGATGCGCAAGAGGTTGGCCGGGTTTTGCATTTGCACGCTGCGGCTGCCGGCCAACGCGGGGTAGGCGCTGGCCACGCCTTCGCCGTGCTCGCCGTGGCAGCGAGCGCAGTGGTCGGCATACAGCGTGCGGCCGAGTTCGCGCAAGCCCGGCTCGGGCCGCTTAGGTTGCGCGGCCGGCACGGCAAATTGCGGCAGGCTTTGCAGATAGGCCGCCATCGCCGCCAAATCGGCGTCGCTCAGATGCTGGGTGCTGCCCAGAATCACCTCGCTCATCGGCCCCAAGGCCGTGGCCTCGGGGCTGCTGCCGGTCTTCAGCCATTGACGCAGCGCTTGCGGGCTCCAGGCGGCCACGCTGGCTTCGGCCGGGTCATGCAGGGACGGCGCATACCAGGCCAAGGCCTCCAGCATGCCGCCCGCAAACTCCTCACCCGCCAGCACGGCGCCGAGGCCGTTGCGCGTGCCGTGGCAGGCGCTGCAATGGCCCAGGCCTTGGCTCAGGTAGGCACCGCGGTTCCATTCGGCGCTGCGGCCGGGCTCGTTTTGGTAGACGGCCGGGCGAAAGTACAGCGCCCGCCACAGCGCCATGGCGGCTTGGGTGTTGTAGGGCCAGCGCAGCGCATGCGCTGGCCTGGGCTGGCTGACGGCCGGCAGGCTTTGCAAATAGGCAAACAGCGCGTCGGCGTCGTCCCGGGTCAGCAAGGCGTAGTTGGTATAGGGAAAGGCGGGGGTCAGCAGGCGGCCGTCCTTGCTGCGGCCATTGTGCAGGGCGGCCCAGAAATCGGATTCGCTCCACTGGCCCAGCCCGGTCGCCGCGTCGGGCGTCAAATTGGGCGCGTAGACATCGCCAAACGGTGTCGTGATCGCCCCTCCACCGGCATAGGGCGCACCGCCGCGCTGGGTGTGGCAGCCCATGCAATTGCCGACGAGGGACAAATACTCGCCGCGTGCCAGCAAAGCGGGTGTGGCCAGCGCCGCAGGCTTGGGCGGGGCGGCCTCATCCAGATGGTTGAGCCCATACAGCGCGCCGCCCGCCAACAGCAGCAACAACAACAACAAGGCGCCCAGCGCGGCAACCGCCAGCCGAGCCTTCATTGCAGGCCTCCACAGTCAAGCGGCAAACTTGCCGGCAGCTTATTCGCCGGCTTAGCGCCCGGGGGCAGGTCTTGCCCGGCCAGCCAATGCGAGATGGCGTTGATTTCTTCCGGCCGCAGCGCCTTGGCGATCTGTGCCATGCAGTCGGGCGCCACCGCATGGCGCTGGCCGCTGCGCCAGGCCCCTAACTGGCCATTCAGATAGTCGCGTGGCAGGCCCAGCAGACCGGGGATGAAGGGTTGCACGCCCGTCAGTGCCTGGCCGTGGCATTGCACGCAGGCCGGCAGTTTGCGGCCCGCATCACCATTGAAAATCAGGCGCTTGCCCATGGCCAAGGCCGCGGCGTCCAGGCCCGGTTTTTGCGCCGGCGGGTAGGGCAGGCTTAAGCCCGCGAAGTAGCCGGCCAGCTCATGCAGATAGGCGTCGCTCAAGGGGTCGATCAAATCGCTCATCAAGCCGTAATGGCGCCGCCCGTCGCGAAAATTCAGCAATTGCTTGTACAGATAGCCCTGCGGTTTGCCGGCCAGGCGCGGGTAATAGCCGTCTGCCGCCGCGCGGCCTTCGCGCCCGTGGCATAACGTGCAGGCCTGCGCCCGCTGGGCAATCGAGTCCTCGAACTTGGCCTCGAACTTGGCAGGCTGGGCCTGGCTGAGTGGCGCCAATAACAAGGCCCCCAAGGCCCCCAAGGTCGCCATGGCCGCGATGGCGCAGATGAGTTTTGCGCTCATGCGTAGTGGCGCGCGCCAAAAATCGCCGAGCCGACGCGAACCAGCGTCGCGCCCTCCGCAACCGCCGCTTCCAGATCGGCGCTCATGCCCATAGACAGGCTGTCCATCTGCAGACCGAGCTGCTGATTCAGCTGCGCCAGCAAAGCGGCCAGGGCGCGGTGCGGCTGCCGCTGAGACTCGAAGTCAGCGGCCGGCTCCGGGATCGCCATCAGGCCACGCAAGCGCAGATGAGGCAGCTTGCTAACGGCCAGGGCCAACGCCGCTACTTCGGTCGGCAGCACGCCACTTTTGCTGGCCTCGCCGCTGATATTGACTTGTAAACAGATATTCAGCGGCGGCAGCTCGGCGGGCCGCTGCTCGGCCAGGCGCTGCGCGGTCTTGAGGCGGTCCACGCTGTGTACCCAGTCGAAGTTCTCGGCCACCGAGCGGGTCTTGTTGCTTTGCAAAGGGCCGATCAAATGCCACTCCAGCTGCTGGCCAAACGTGTTCATGGCACTCAGCTCAGCGATTTTGTCCAGACCCTCTTGCACATAGTTCTCGCCGAAGCGGCGCTCGCCGGCCTCAAACGCTGCCTGCACGGCGCTGGCCGGAAAAGTCTTGCTCACCACCAACAACGTGACGCTTTGCACGGGCCGGCCGGCTTGGGTGCAGGCCCGGGCTATGCGCTCGTGCTGTTCCTGTATGTTCTTTGCGATCGTCGCCATAATGGCCCTCAGCTCATCTGCCCCGTACCTATGGACATCACTCAACTACTGGCATTCTCGGTCAAGAACAAGGCCTCCGACCTGCACCTGTCGGCCGGCCTGCCGCCGATGATCCGGGTCAACGGTGATGTGCGACGCATCAATGTCGAGGCGCTCGGGCACAAAGATGTGCACGATATGGTCT
>NZ_JANNMI010000149.1:0-7653 GCF_031397715.1 Roseateles sp. | reverse complement strand
CTGCTCGGCATCGACGAATGCCATGCCAGCGGCTTTGTCGGCAAAACGGGGCGCGGCACGCATGAATACCGCGATGTGTTCGGCAAGGTCGACATCATCACCGGCACGTTGGGCAAGGCTTTGGGCGGCGCCTCGGGTGGCTTCACAAGCGGCCGGCGCGAGGTGATCGAGTTGCTGCGTCAGCGCTCGCGGCCCTATTTGTTTTCCAACACGGTGGCACCCAGCATCGTCGGCGCCTCCATCGCCGTGCTCGATCTGCTGGAGGCCTCGACCGAACTGCGCGACAAGCTGGAAGCCAATACCGCCTACTTCCGTGCGGCGATCCAGGCAGCCGGTTTTGAGATCAAGCCCGGCACCCATGCTATCGTGCCCATCATGGTGCACGACGCGGTCGTGGCGCAACAGCTCAGTGCACGCATCTTGGAGTTAGGCATTTACGCGGTGGGTTTTTTCTTCCCCGTGGTGCCCAAGGGCCAGGCGCGCATCCGCGTGCAGGTGTCGGCCGGCCACTCGCGCGAGCAGTTGGAACTGGCGGTTAGCGCCTTCACTCAAGCCGGCCGTGAACTGGGTCTGATCCAGCCATGAGCACCACCACAAAAATTCTCATCATCGGCGCCAACGGCCAGATCGGCTCCGAGCTGGCCCAGGCCCTGGCCCTGCGCCACGGCAATGCCACCATCATCACCAGCGATCTGGCACCCGAGGGCCGGGTGCCCGAGCTGACCCATGAAATGCTGGACGTGACCGATGCGGCGGCACTCGCCAGCGTGGTCAAACGCCACGGCATCACGCAGATCTATCACCTGGCCGCCGCCTTGTCCGCCACCGGCGAGAAGCATCCGATGTGGGCCTGGGATCTGAACATGAAGGGCCTGCTCAATGTGTTGGAGCTGGCACGCACGCAAAAGTTGGACCGCATTTTCTGGCCCAGCTCGATCGCCGCGTTCGGCCCCTCGACGCCGGCGCTGGACACGCCGCAGACCACCGTCATGGACCCCACCACCATCTACGGCATCTCCAAGCTGGCCGGTGAGCGCTGGTGTGCCTGGTATCACAGGAATCACGGCGTCGATGTGCGCAGCCTGCGCTACCCCGGCCTGATCAGCTACAAGACGCCGCCCGGCGGCGGCACCACCGACTACGCGATCGAGATCTTTCACGCGGCGCTGAAGACCGGCCAATACAGCTGCTTTTTGGAGCAGGGTCAGGGCTTGCCGATGATGTATATGGCTGACGCCTTGCGCGCCACCATCGAGCTGATGGAAGCGCCGGCCGCCAGCATCAAGCAACGCGGCAGCTACAACCTGGCCGGCGTCAGCTTCACGCCGGCCGAGATTGCGGCCGAGATCGCGCTGCAGCTGCCGGGCTTCAAAATCAGCTATGCGCCGGACTTCCGCCAAGCGATTGCGGCGAGTTGGCCGCAGCGCATTGACGACAGCGAGGCTCAGCGCGACTGGGGTTGGCAGCTGCACTACGACCTGCGCGCGATGAGCACCGACATGCTCAAACAGCTGCGGCCGATCTTGGGCTTGGCCTAACTCTTCAGCACGACGCGCAGCGCCGCCAACAAGGCGTCCGGCACTTCGCCCATCAGGGAGTGGCCGGCCGGCAGCATGACGGTCTTGGCCTTCAGCGCTTCGGCCAAGGCCTTGCTCTGTTTGGGTGCCGTCATCTGGTCGCGCGCGCCCAGAATCAGGCTACTGGGCGCGCTCACCTTGGCGGCTGCCTCCAGCCCGCCGCTGTAGGCATCGCAAAGCTTGAAGTCATGCTCGAACAGATTGAGCGCGGTTTGCTGACTCTGGATGCGCCGCTTGAGCGCGATCTCCCCGCCCTGCAGCCAGGCACCCGGTCCGGGGTAGGACGGCTTGCTGGCCCAACTTGAAAACGAGAATTGATTGACCATGGCGATGGCCTTGTTCGGCTGCTCGGCCGCGGTTTTCAGCAAGGCTTCCGATACCTTCATCGGATAGGCCGTGGCCAGCAGGGCCAGATGGCTGGCTCGTTCCGGTTGGCGTGCCGCTGCCTCCAGCGCGATCAGTGAACCCATGCTGTGGCCGACCAGGGCCGCCGCTGGCTGAACGCCCGCCGCATCAAGCAGGGCCCAGACCCAGTCGGCCAAGTCGGCAATGCTGGTCAGAGGCGGCCCGCCGCTGCGCCCATGGCCGGGCAGGTCGACCGCAAGGACCGCGCGGCCATGGTGAGCAAACCAGCGCGCCAGCAGCGTCCACACGCTGTGGTCATTGAGCGCGCCGTGGATGAAAACGATGGGGGGCAGGGCGGTGTCGAGAGGCTTGCCGCCGGTGTAGGCATAGGCTTCATGGCCGTTGACGATCAGTTTCATGGGCTTTGCTCCTAGGCCTTGGCGGAGATTTTCAGCGCGCGCTTCAAGTCGGCGATCAAGTCATCGGCGTCTTCCAGTCCGATCGACAGGCGAATGCTGCCGGGTGCGATGCCGGCGATTGCCAGAGCAGCGTCATCCATGCGGCTGTGCGTGGTCGAGGCCGGGTGTATCACCAGCGAACGGCAATCTCCAACATTGGCCAGATGCGAGAAGATCTGCAGCGCTTCGATGAAGGCGCGGCCCTGTGCCCGCGTGCCCTTCAGATCAAAGCTGAACACCGAGCCGCAGCCGCGCGGCAACAAGCGCTGCGCCAATTCGAAACTGGGGTGGCTGCTTAGTCCCGGATAGCCGACCCGCTCGACCATCTCGTTAGCGGCCAAAAACTCGGCAATCTTTTGCGCGTTTTGCACATGCCGCTGCATCCGCAGTGACAGCGTCTCGATGCCTTGCAGAATCAGCCAGGCGGTGTGCGGGCTGATGCAGGCGCCGAAGTCGCGCAGGCCTTCTCGGCGGGCGCGCAGCAGGAAGGCGCCGACCGTGCTTTCCTCGGCAAACACCATGTCGTGAAAGCCCGCATAAGGCTCGCACAGTTCGGGGAATAGGCCATGTCTGTCATGCGCGGCCTGCCAGTCAAAGGCGCCGCTGTCGACCAGCACACCGCCGACCACCGTGCCGTGGCCGGACAGGAACTTGGTGGCCGAGTGATAGACCAAATCGGCGCCATGCTCGAACGGCCGCATCAGATAGGGTGTCGTCAGCGTCGAGTCGACCAAGAGCGGCAAGCCGGCGTCGTGCGCAATGGACGCAATCGTCGGGAGGTCCAGCAGGTCCATGCCGGGGTTGCCGAGCGTCTCGCCAAACAGCAGCTTGGTGTTGGGGCGGATGGCGGAGCGCCAAGCGTCAATATCGCCGGGCCGCACAAACGTTGTCTCGATGCCGAAGCGGCGCAGCGTGTAGTGCAAGAGATTGTGCGAGCCGCCGTAGAGCGCGCCGGATGAAACGATGTGCGAGCCGGCTCCCGCCAGCGTGGCGATAGCCAGATGCAGGGCCGCCTGGCCGCTTGCCGTGGCGATTGCGCCGACGCCGCCCTCGAGTGCTGCGACCCGTTCCTCAAACACGGCGGTGGTCGGATTCGACAGCCGCGAATAGACATGGCCGGCGCGCTCCATATTGAACAGCGAGGCGGCGTGTTCGGCGTTTTCGAACACAAACGAGGTGCTCAGATGCAGCGGCGTGACGCGCGCGCCGGTCGTGGGGTCGGGAGCGGCTCCGGCGTGTAGCGCCAAGGTGTCAAAAGCGGGGTCGGCATAGCCTGACATGGTGTCTCCCAGGTGTTAGGTGCGCGCATTGTGTGCTATGTTTCTAACCAATAACTAATTCGGGTTTGAGCCACATCGGCGGCCCACTCATTCAGGAGTCAGCGCATGAAAGTCGTCGATATTTTGCGGGTCAAAGGGGGCACGCTGTTCACCGTGACGCCGGAAGAGGCCTTGTCACAGGCGGTGACCACGATGGCCGAGCGCGATATGGGTTCCTTGGTGGTGATGGAGCATGGCGATTTGGTTGGCATGCTGACTTTCCGCGAGGTGATCGTGGCGGTGGTCAAGAATGGCGGCTCGGTCGGCACGCTGCGGGTGCGCAGCGTGATGGACGACCACCCGCTGACCTGTACGCCCGAGACCGAAATCGACGAGGTGCGCCGCATGATGTTGGGGCGCCATGCCCGCTATATGCCGGTACTGAACGGTAAGACCTTGATGGGCGTGATTTCGTTCTACGACGTTGCCAAGGCGGTCGTCGATGGGCAAGATTTTGAGAACCGCATGCTGAAGGCCTATATCCGCGACTGGCCACTCGAAGATAACCCCGAGCGCGCGGGTGAATCGAAACTTTGATTTCGGTTTTGCAGCAGGCGGCCCACGGGCCGCTTTTTATTTTGGCGACCGATAGAATCCAGGCGCCCCCAGCAAAACAGGTTCCCCATGTCAGGCAGTACTTTCGGCGAGTTGTTCCGTGTCACCAATTTCGGCGAAAGCCATGGCCCAGCGATTGGTTGTGTGATCGATGGCTGCCCCCCCGGCTTGGCCCTGAGCGAGGCTGACATCCAGCCCGACTTGGACCGTCGCCGGCCCGGCACGTCACGCCATGTGACCCAGCGCAACGAGCCCGACGCGGTCGAGATCCTCTCCGGCGTCTATGAAGGCCTGACCACCGGCACGCCGATCTGCCTGCTGATTAAAAACCAGGATCAGCGCAGCAAAGACTACGGCAACATCCTCGACACTTTCCGCCCCGGCCACGCCGATTACAGCTACTGGCGCAAATACGGCCTGCGCGACCCGCGCGGCGGCGGCCGCAGCTCTGCCCGGCTAACGGCGCCGATGGTCGGCGCCGGTGCGGTGGCGCGCAAATGGCTGAAGGAGAAATACGGGACCGAGTTGCGCGGCTGCATGACGCAGTTGGGCGAGATCGAGATCCCGTTCGAGGGCTGGCAACATGTCAATAGCAACCCGTTCTTCGCCGCCAATCTCAGCAAGATCGAGGAGCTGGAGGCCTATATGGACGCGCTGCGCAAGTCCGGTGACTCGGTCGGCGCGCGCATCCGCGTGGAGGCGACCGGCGTCCCCGTAGGTTTGGGCGAACCGCTGTTCGACAAGCTCGACGCGGACATTGCCTACGCGCTGATGGGCATCAATGCGGTCAAGGGCGTCGAGATCGGTGCCGGCTTCGGCGTCGTCGCCCAGCGTGGCAGCGAACATGGCGACGAGCTGACGCCGTTGGGCTTTGCGAGCAATAACTCCGGCGGCATGCTGGGCGGCATCTCGACCGGCCAAGACATCGTCGCGTCGCTGGCGATCAAGCCGACCAGCTCGATCCGCACGCCCAAAGCGTCGATCAACCGCGCCGGTGAGGTCTCCAGCGTTGAAACCTTCGGCCGCCACGACCCTTGCGTTGGTATCCGCGCCACGCCGATCGCCGAGGCCATGCTGGCCCTGGTCTTGATGGATCACGCGCTGCGCCACCGCGCGCAGTGCGGCGATGTGCAACTGCCGATCGAGGCGATCGCGGCTTCCAACGTCAGGGCCTGATGGCCGAAGCCGCCGCCTCCAAACGCATGCTGGCGGCCTGCAGCGCGCTGTCGTTTGCCTACTTCGCCGCCATCGGCGGCTTCAATCCTTACGCACCGCTTTGGTACAAGGAGCTGGGCCTGTCGGTGGTGACGATAGGCCTGCTGGTCTCGCTGGCCAGTTGGACCCGGCTGTTTGCCCCCTACGCCTGGGGCGCGCTGGCCGACCGCAGCGGCCAGCGCATCCGCATCATTCGGTGGACCGCTTGCGCCAGCTTCGTCGCTGCTCTGGGCTTCATGCTGCCGCCGCCCTGGGGCAATGTGGGGACCTTGGCGGCGGCGACCTTCCTGATGTTCAGCTTCAATGCGGCGATCGTGCCGCTGATGGAGGTGCTGGTCGCGGCCCAGCTGATGACGGCCAGCGGCGGCATGGATGCGCGCCGTTATGGCCGGGTGCGGGTCTGGGGTTCGGTCGGCTTTTTGGCCACCGTCTTGTTGGCCGGCTGGTGGTTCGAGCGATTTGGCATGCAGGCCTTTGCCGCCACCACTCTGGTCTTGCTGGGCCTGGTCGTCGTGATGGCCTGGCGGCTGCCGCAGCAGCCGGTGCAGAGTCAAGTTAGTCATGCGCCGGGGCCGCCGATCAAGGAGGTGATGCGCCGGCCCGAGGTGAGCTGGTTCTTTGCCGGTGTGTTTCTGACCGTGCTGGCGCATACGGCGCTCTACACCTTCTTCAGCCTCTATTTGGACTCGCTCGGCTACGGCAAGCAAATCGTCGGCCTGTTGTGGGCCGCCTCGGTGCTGGTCGAGATCGCCTGGTTTGCACTGCAGGGCCGCATGATGGAGCGTGGCAGCCTGCATCACTGGCTGATCGCGGCGGCGCTGGCGACCGCCCTGCGCTTCGGCCTGACCGCCGCCTTCGCCAGCAGTCTGGCGGTGCTGGTGTTGGCCCAATGCCTGCATGCGCTGACCTTTGCCGCCCAGCACACCGCCTGCATCGCCTTGGTAACGCGCTACTTCCCCGGACCCTTGCGCGGCCGCGGCCAGGCGCTGTATTCGGTCTTGGGCTATGGCTGCTCGGGCGTGTTGGGCAGCTTGGTCGGCGCTTGGGGCGTGTCGCATTTCGGCTATGCGTCGGTGTTCTGGGTGGCGGCGCTGGCCGCCCTGGGCAGCGCACTATGCTGCTGGCGCAGCCTGGTCTGGGACCGCCGCGCGGTTTGAGGCCCACTTGATCGCGGCCGCATGCAGGTCGTCCCCAGTTATCTGCAGCTCGTCACGATGCCGCTCGCGAGCGCCGCAGCCCGTCTCTACACTGCGGCCACTTTGGTTAACAGATAGATAGGGGATGAACCATGCGCAAACAATGGCTTTTTGGCGGGGTCGCTGCCGTGGTTTTGATCGCTGGCGCAGCTGTCACGGTGTTTGCCAGCAAGGGCGGCGATCAGGCGGGCAAGTCTGGCGTTGCGCCTGCCACCAAGCCCTTTGATGACAAGGCCGCCGTGACGCTGGAGTTTGTGCCGGCCGAGGTGGTCAAGCCGACCCTGGTCAGCATGCCGGCGCAGATCGAGTTCTCCGGCCCCCTGGTGGCGCCGGGCACGGTGGTTGTGCGGGCCAAATCGACCGGGACGCTGCTGAATCTGAACGTCAGTGAGGGCAGCCGTGTCAAGGCCGGCCAAATCCTGGGCCAGCTCGACCTGGAGGAGTTGCGCTTTCGGGTCGCCGAGCGCAGCGCCAGCGTTGAATCGGCGCGCGCTCAAGCGGAGCAGGCCGAGCGCCAGTTCAAGGCCAATGAGGGCCTGGCGGAACAGAAGTTCATCGCCGCCACCGCGCTGGATATCTCGCGCGCCAGCCTGGAGGCGGCCCGCGCCCAGGTGGCTGCGACCAAGGCCCAGCTCGACACTGTCCAAGTCACGCTGCGTCAGGCGGCGCTGGTGGCACCGATCAACGGCGTGGTCTCCAAGCGCCATGCCTTGCCCGGCGAGAAGTTATCACCCGAGCAGCAGATTCTGAGCATTGTCGATTTGAGTCGGTTGGAGCTGGCTGGCTTGGTCGGCACCCATGAGGTCAGCCGGCTCAAGCCCGGCATGCCGGTACAGATCCGGGTCGAGGGTTCAGACCAGCCGGTGCAGGCACGCATCAGCCGCATCGCACCCGCGGCCGAGCCGGGCACGCGCTCAATCGGCGTGACGCTGGAGCTGTCCAACCCTCAGGAGGAGTTCCGCGCTGGCCAATATGCGGTGGCCAAGGT
>NZ_JANNMI010000077.1:0-4746 GCF_031397715.1 Roseateles sp. | reverse complement strand
GATCTCAACCAAGGGCATGCCTTGGCAACTGCTGATTTAATTGGAACTGGGTATTCACAAATTATAGTGGGCTGGCGAGAACCTAACGCTGAAAAAAAGGTAGGCATTAAAATATATTCCCAAGAATCGCCTGGAAATTGGAAAGACTACTGGATTGACGACAATGGCATGGCCTGCGAAGATCTCCAAGTGGCAGATCTTAATGGTGATGGTAAGAAAGATATCATAGCCTCAGGAAGATCATCTCACAATCTTAAAATTTATTGGAACAGAAATAACTAGTTACCAGTAAAACCGGTGACCGGTAACTGGCATCCGGTAACCTTTCACTCAGACTTTAAACTATTCACCGGATTTACTTTCGCTGCTTTGAATGTTTGAAAGCCAACCGTCATCCAGGCGATAACCAAAGCCATTGCGCCAGCTCCTCCAAAATACCACCACTTTAACTCTATGTGCTCCGAAAAATTTTGCAACCAAAAAGAGGACAAGTAATAACTCACAGGCAACGCAATTATTATAGCTGTTAACACCATTTTGGTAAAGTCACTGGAAAGCAAATAAATAATACTCCACTCACTTGAGCCCAACACTTTCCGAATACCAATTTCTTTTAATCTCCTTTCAGTTGTAAAGGCAGCCAATGCAAACAAACCAAGACAAGAAATAACAATAGCTAGTCCCGCAAAGTATCGAGACAGTATAGAAACTCGCTGTTCTGATGCGTATAAGTTTTGATAATCTTCATCCATAAACTTATAATCAAATGAAAAACCTGGATTGAACGTAGCATAGTGATTTTGAAGTGAGGTGATCGTTTCGTGTTCTTTTCCTGCCTCCAGTTTCATCATCACGAATTGAGTTTGGCTTGGCTTGAATAGTATGCAAACCGGTTTAATGGGTTCATACAGTGATTCGTATTGAAAGTCTTTTAAAATGCCAACGATGGTTCTTTCGCCTGAATAGTGCTTTACTTTTTTGCCGATAGGGTCTTTCAATCCCATCATTTGAATAGCTTTCTCATTGAAAAGAATAGCGCTGCTGTCTGATGGGAACTCGCGAGAGAAACTCCTGCCCGATGCCAATTGAAAACCTAGCAGCTCAGTTGATTCAAACCCGGCATTAATTTCATGAAACTGAATATTATATTCCTCGTTACCTTCCCATGCCAGTCCATAGGTATAACCGCCACCGGCCACGCGAAATGTGGTAGGTGCAGCCTCTACTACGCCAGGTAATTGCTTCACTTGGGAAATGAAGGTTTCAACATTCTCAGCGACCTTACCCTCCTTCTCAATATAAATAACATGGTCTCTGTTGTAACCCAGATTCTTGGTTTGAACAAATTCTATTTGACGGTACACGATGAACACCGCTACCATAAGAATTACAGATAACGAAAATTGGAAGACCACAAGTCCCTTTCGTGCAAATAGTTCTCCAAAAGCCGTAGTGAGTTTTCCTTTTAAGACTTCTGCCGGACTGAAACCAGACAGGTAAAGGGCCGGATAGCTTCCTGCCAATAATCCAGTGAACAATCCCAGGCCGAAGGCTGATAGAATTATATTTCCATCCAATTGAAGAGTAAGGTGCTTGCCCGTGATTAGATTAAATTGTGGGAGCAACAACGCAACTAGTATCGCTGCAACGAAAAGAGATAGTATCGATATGATCATTGACTCGCCCAAGTATTGGGTGACTAACGCTCTTCGATTCGCACCTATCGCCTTTTTGATTCCTACTTCTTTCAGTCGTCTGGAAGCGCGAGCTGTTGAAAGATTCATGAAGTTGATGCACGCAATCGCCAGAATAAAGACAGCAATGACTGAGAATAATTTAACATAAGAAATTCGTCCCCCCGCTACCGCTCCGTTTTCGTAACTACCAAAAAGGTAACGCTCTGAATACTTTTGTAGAAACAATGTGATGTTGGTGTCCTTCTCCTTGGTCTTCAGAAAGCCTTTAATCTGAGTGCTGAAAGAATCAGCATTGGTTCCTTCCTTTAAGCGGCCTGGGCAACGGCTGGTGCGATCTTCATCATCAGGCGCGGGTCGAAAGGTTTGGGAATCAGGTACTCAGGCCCGAATGCCAACTGTTGGCCGACATACGCTGCCGCCACCACCTCGCTTTGTTCGGCCTGTGCCAACTCGGCAATCGCGTGGACGGCGGCAATCTCCATCTCATCGGTGATGGTGGTCGCGCCGCAGTCCAGTGCGCCGCGGAAGATGTAGGGGAAGCACAGGACGTTGTTGACCTGATTGGGGTAGTCGGTGCGGCCGGTCGCCATGATGACGTCGTCGCGCACCGCCTTGACTTCCTCGGGCGTGATCTCGGGCGTCGGGTTGGCCAGTGCGAAGATCATCGGGCGCTCGGCCATCTTGGCCACCATCTCCGCCTTCATCACGCCGCCGGCCGACAGGCCGAGGAAGATGTCCGCGCCTTCAATGGCTTGGCTGAGGCTGCGCATGTCGGTCTTCTGCGCGAAGCCGGCCTTGTCCGGGTCCATCAGCTCGACCCGGCCCTCGTAGACGAGGCCGGCCAGGTCGGTGACCCAGATGTTCTCTTTGGGCAGGCCTAGCTTGACCAGCAGGCCCAGGCAAGCCAGTGCCGCCGCACCGGCGCCCGAGGTCACCAGCTTGACCTGCTTGATGTCTTTGCCCAGTACCTTGAGGCCGTTCAAGAAGGCCGCGCCGACGACGATGGCCGTGCCATGCTGGTCATCATGGAAGACCGGAATCTTCATCCGCTCGCGCAGCTTGCGCTCGCGCAGCTTGCGCTCGACATAAAAACAATCCGGCGCCTTGATGTCTTCCAGATTGATGCCGCCGAAGGTCGGCTCCAGCGAGGCGATGATGTCGACCAGCTTGTCGAGGTCGCGCTCCTGGATCTCCAGGTCGAACACGTCGATGCCGGCGAACTTCTTGAACAGCACGGCCTTGCCCTCCATCACCGGTTTGGAGGCCAGCGGGCCGATATCGCCTAGGCCCAGTACGGCGGTGCCGTTGGTCACCACGGCGACCAGATTGCCACGCGAGGTGTAGCGGAAGGCGTTCGCCGGGTCGGCGACGATCTCCTCACAAGCGGCGGCCACGCCCGGCGAGTAAGCCAGCGCCAGATCGCGCTGATTGACCAGTTGCTTGGTCGCGGCGATGGCAATCTTGCCCGGCGTCGGGAACTCGTGATACTCAAGCGCGGCTTGGCGAAACTGGGCGTTCTTTTGTTCGGACGTTGGCATGGGCGGTTTCTCTCGGCGGACCGGTGAAGTCTTGGTTTGCTCGGCTAGCGAACCATTTGATTGTAGGAGCGCGAATCGACCTGGCTCTACGGCGCGGCCAAGTGTCCGTCTATGGTGCTGCCGGGGCTATACGCGGAAATGCGTATTTGCGCTGCCCCTACCGTACTCGGGCGAGAATCCCCACATGGGTGAATTCGATCTGATCAAGCAGTTCTTTGTGCGCGAGCAAGGCCAGTCGGGCGTCGTGATGGGTATAGGGGACGACTGCGCGGTGCTGGCGCCGACCCCGGGCATGCAGTGGTTAATTTCCACCGATATGTTGGTCGAGGGCCGGCATTTTCTGTCGACGGTGGCGCCCGAGCGGCTGGGCCACAAGGCACTGGCGGTCAACCTCAGCGACCTCGCCGCCTGCGGCGCCAAACCACGGGCCCTCACCTTGGCTTTGGCGCTGCCGCGCACCGACGCGGCTTGGCTGGCCGGCTTCTCCAAAGGCTTGTTTGCCTTGGCCGATGCGCATGGCATCCAGCTGGTCGGCGGCGACACCACCCAGGGCCCGCTGAATATCAGCATCACGGTGATGGGCGAGGCACCGGCCGGCACGGCCTTGTTGCGCAGCGGCGCAAAGCCAGGCGACGATATTTATGTGTCCGGCAACTTGGGCGACGCGCGGCTGGCGCTGGAGGTATTTCGCGGCAGCATAGGCCTGCCCGGCGAGCAGTTCGAGCAGGTGCGGTGGGCGATGGAATGCCCACAGCCGCGGGTCGCGCTGGGCCAAGCCTTGCGCGGTGTCGCGAGCAGCGCCGTCGATGTCTCGGACGGCTTGATCGGCGACCTCGGTCATATCCTGCAGCGCTCCGCCGTTGGCGCCAGCTTGGATGTGGATCTGCTGCCCTGCAGCGCGGTGCTGGCCGCGCAGCCGCAGGCCTTGCGGCGCGAATGCGGCCTGGCCGGCGGTGACGACTATGAGCTGGTGTTCACCGCCGCGCCCGAGCGGCGTGCGGCGGTGCAGCGTGCTTCTGAGCAAAGCGCCACGCCGGTGACGCGGATCGGCCGCGTCGAGGCCGCACCTGGTCTGCGCCTGCTCGACCAAGAGGGTCAGGTCTTGCTCCAAGATTTCAGCAGCTTTGACCATTTCAAATCATCATGAGTGAAACGCAAGCCCAAGCCAGCGCGCCGCGCCGCGCCACCGCCCGCTTCATGCTGGGCCACCCGGCGCGCTGGATGGCGCTGGGCTTCGGCAGCGGCCTGTCGCCGAAGGCACCGGGCACCGTCGGCACGCTCTGGGCCTGGCTGAGCTTTGTGTTGATCAACCCCTGGCTGAATGATGGCCAATGGGCGGCGCTGATAGGCGCCAGCACCGTGCTCGGCTGGTGGGCCTGCACGATGACGGCGCGCCATATGGCAACACCTGACCCCGGCGCCATCGTCTGGGACGAGATCGTCGCCTTCTGGCTGATCCTGTGGCTTGTTTCGCCGGTCGGTTTCTGGGGTCAGCTGATCGCGTTCGCGCT
>NZ_JANNMI010000055.1:0-6130 GCF_031397715.1 Roseateles sp. | reverse complement strand
GTCAAGTTCATCGACAACGGCATGTTGACGATGACCAAATGCTCGGAATGCGGCGGCCACTTTGTGACCCATCCCCACGAGATTGCCCGCCACTATGTGTGCGGCATGTGCAAGCCACCGGCCCGCGCCGGCAAGGGCCGCGCTCAGGGCGCGATCCAGATGCACTGAAGCGCGCTCGCACCCCATACCCTGCGCACACATGCAATTGCTGCGTTGGCCGCTGCCCGCTTTGCTGACTTGGGGCCTTGCCTGGGCCGCCTTGGTCGGTCTGACGGCGCTGGGCCTGGGGCAGGGCGTGGCGTTTGTGGCCGCCAGCTTGTTGGCCGCCGGCCTGGCATTGCTGCATGAAGCGCGCTGGCGCCGCCTGATCGTCGCGCTGGGCTTCCCCTTGTCGATGTTGTTTGCCCTGCGTTCGACCGACTTGCCAGCCTGGGCCTGGTTGCTGCCGCTGGCGCTGTTGGCGCTGGCCTACCCGCGCCGCACTTGGAGCGACGCGCCCTGGTTCCCGACGCCCCCAGGTGCGCTGATGGCCTTGCGCGACTTGGCGCCCTTGCCCCCGCATGCCGCCTTGCTGGACGCCGGCTGCGGCCTCGGCCATGGCCTGACGGAGTTGCGGCTGGCCTACCCGGCGGCGCGTATCGAGGGCATCGAGTGGAGCGGCCTGCTGGCGCGCCTGGCTGCTTGGCGCTGCCCATGGGCCAAAATTCATCGCGGCGATATGTGGACTCTGGATTGGGCGCCGTATGCGCTGGTCTACGTCTTCCAGCGGCCCGAGACGATGGCGCGAGTCTGGGCCAAGGCCTGCCTTGAGCTGCCGGCCTCGGCCTGGTTGATCAGCTTGGATTTCCCGGTTGCCGGCCAGACGCCGGTGGCCAGTTTGACCCTGAGCCGCGGGCACAGCCTGTGGGTCTACCGCCCACGAGCAAGCGGATAGTCAGCGCCCGGTGCAATTGCGCTGATTGAGCGGTCAAACCCGCCTTGATGCGCAGACCGCTGATCCCGCAACTTGCCACACTCAAGGCTTAGGCTATCCCGCCGATAAGGGCAGGGAAGCATCAATAGAAAGCACTATGTTTGTCCTCATCGGTTGGGCCGTCGCGATGGTTTGCATCTTCGGCGTCTACATATTTCACGGCGGCAATATTCAGGTGATCTTGAAGGCGTTGCCGTTCGAGATGATCACCATTTTTGGTGCGGCCATCGGTGCCTTCCTGGCCAACAATCAGATGAAGGTGGTGAAGGCGACGCTGGCCGGTTTGGGGCGCTGCTTCAAAGGCAGCAAGTTCAGCAAGGCCCGCTATATGGAGCTGCTGGCACTGATGTACGACATTTTGCAGAAGGCCCGCAAAGAGGGTCTGATGTCGATTGAAAAAGATGTCGAAGATCCGCACTCGTCGGCGCTGTTTCAGAAATATCCGACCGTCGGCAATGACCACCATGTGACCGAATTCATCACCGATTACCTGCGCATGATGGTGTCGGGCAACCTCAATGCGCATGAGATCGAATCTCTGATGGACAACGAGATCGATACCCATCACGCCGAAGAGCATGCGGCCGTAGCCGCGATCCAGCGCATCGCTGGCGGTCTGCCGGCCTTCGGTATCGTGGCGGCGGTGCTGGGCGTGGTCAACACCATGGGCTCGGTGGGCCAACCGCCGGCGGTGCTGGGCGGCATGATCGGCTCGGCGCTGGTGGGTACCTTTCTCGGCATTTTGTTGGCCTATGCTTTTGCAGAACCTCTGGCTGGTTTGCTGGAGCAAAAAGTCGAGGATGCGGGCAAGGAATTGCAGTGCATCAAGACCACCTTGCTGGCCAGCATGCAGGGTTACGCCCCGCAAGTCGCGATCGAATTTGGCCGCAAAGTGCTCTTCTCCGGCGACCGCCCCTCCTTCGGCGAGCTCGAAGCCCATGTGAAGGGCAAGAAGTGATGGCTATGCCCGTACTTGAGACGCTGGAGGGGGGCTCCAAGTCCGCTGCCGGGCCGCTCCCAAAGCGGACGGCGCCCCCTCGGGGGGCAGGAGCCGTAGTCGGCGACGTGGGGGTCAACAGTCATGGCCGGTGACGCCAAAAAACTCCAGCCCATCATCATCAAGCGGGTCAAGAAGGGCGGCCACCCCAGCCACGGCGGCGCCTGGAAGATTGCCTATGCCGACTTCGTGACGGCGATGATGGCCTTCTTCTTGCTGATGTGGTTGCTCGGGTCGACCACCGAGGGCGACAAAAAAGGCATTGCCGATTTTTTCGGCTCGCCCCTCAAGGTAGCGATGCAAGGCGGCTCCGGCTCAGGCGATTCCTCGTCGGTGGTCAAGGGCGGCGGCAAGGACTTGTCGCGTGAAACAGGCCAGGTTAAATCCGGCGACGTCGAAGCGCAAAAACGCACTTTCAATCTGCGCGCTTTGAAAGAAGAGCAGCGCAAGGCCGAACGCGCAAGGCTGGAGGAATTGAAGGACAAGGTCGAAAAGGTCCTCGCCAGCAATCCGCAGCTGACGGCGCTGGGCGGGCAGATCAAGCTCGACATGACGCTGGAGGGCCTGCGCATTCAGATTGCCGACGAAGAAGGGCGCCCTATGTTTGATAGCGGCAGCGCCATCGTCAAACCCTATATGAAGCAGTTGCTGCGGGAACTGGGCGGCGTTTTGTCCGAAGTCCCGAATCGTTTAACTCTTGAAGGTCACACGGATGCGCAGCCCTTCTCCGCTGGCGACCGGGGCTATAGCAACTGGGAGCTGTCTGCCGACCGGGCCAATGCATCGCGCCGGGAATTGATCCTGGGTGGTTTGCCGGAAGCGCGCACGCTGCGTGTGCAGGGTCTGGCGGCAAGCAAGCTGCTGGAACCCAAGCAACCCGAAAGCCCGATCAACCGGCGTATCAGCATCATCGTGATGAACCGCGATGCCGAAGATGCCGTCTTGAAGAATTTACCGCCAGAAGATTCAGCGCCGGCCGCGGTGCCAGCCGCCGCTGAAATAAGTCCCTCAAGTTCTGCCACCAAGCCCCGATAAGTCTCTCTAGCCCTGCGAGGAAAGCCATGAGCACAGATATGAAATTTTTGGTTGTTGATGACTTCTCAACGATGCGGCGCATTGTGCGCGGCCTGTTGAAGGAGATTGGTTATACCAACTGCGACGAAGCCGAGGACGGCGTTGAAGCCCTCAGCATGCTGAAGTTGGCCAAGTATGACTTCGTGGTCAGCGACATCAATATGCCGAATATGACCGGCTTCGAGTTGCTCAATGCGATCAAGGGTGATCCCAATTTGAAGCATCTGCCGGTGTTGATGGTGACCGCCGAAGCCCGCAAGGAAGACATCGTGTTGGCGGCGCAGTCAGGCGCGGCCGGCTATATCGTCAAGCCCTTCACCAAGGCGACCCTGGAAGAAAAGGTCATGAAGATCATGCAAAAACTGGCCGCAGCGGCCTGATTCCAGGGAGACACAGTATGTCAATCGAAGCATTGAGCAAATTGGACGCGGGTACCGATCCGCTGACGGTCTCGCCCGAAGTATTCCAGCAGTTCGGCACCATCACGCGGGTCCTGCATGACACCATGCAGCAGCTTGGCGTGATGCCCAAGCTGCAGGTGGCCACCGATGGTCTTCCCGATGCACGCAGCCGCCTCAGCTATATCGCCACCAAGACGGCAGCGGCCGCCAACAAGGTGCTGAACTCGGTCGATGAGGCCAAGGTCGATCACGCCTACATCACCAACGCCACCAACGAGATCGCGGCCGCCTTGGTGGCCGATCCGGTCAAGGCGGTGGCCAGTGGCGCGGTGTTGAATTTCGTCAAGGAAGTCGAGGCCCGCACCGCGCGCATCGATGGGCATTTGACCGACATCATGATGGCGCAGGACTTTCATGACCTGTCCGGCCAGGTGGTGGCCAAGGTGGTGACGCTGGCGAATGATCTGGAAGACAGCCTGGTCAAATTGCTGGTCTCCATCGTGCCGCCGGAGCAGCGCGAGAAGGTGGACCCGAATATCTTGCAAGGCCCGGTGGTCAATCCTGAAGGGCGCACCGATATCGTGGCCGATCAGGGCGAAGTTGATGATTTGTTGGCGAGCCTGGGCTTTTGATTGCCCGCAACGCTTAAGCAAAAAACCCGCAGGCAGCGGGTTTTTTTACGTCCGGCGATTTGTCTCCGTCGATGACCGCTGCTTTTACCGAGCTTATTCGCCTTAAGTTTTTGGCCGGCCCGCCAACAATGGCTGCACGAGCTTAGCCCCGCTCGTACAACCAGACCCATCATGGCCGACCAAGACGCACAAGACAGAAATTTACCGGCCTCAGCCAAGAAGATTGAAAAATCTCGGGCCGAGGGCCAGCTGCCGCGTTCACGGGATCTGCCTCATTTCGCGATGATGATGGCCGCTGCGGCGGTGCTGATGCTGGGTGGCCCAAAGATCGTCGAAGCCTTGCAAAATATGTTGGGTTTTGCGCTGCGCTTTGACGCCCGCATGCTGGCGCAGCCCAACTTCATGGCCGAGCGCCTGTGGGATTTGTCGCTGCGTTTTCTGATGGTGATGTTGCCCATCAGTGCGTTTTTGATGCTGGTGGGCATCGCCAGCAATATCGCCTCGGGCGGCTGGAACTGGACGCTGAAGCCGCTGACCCCCAAATTCTCCAACCTCAACCCGCTCACCGGCCTGGGTCGCCTGGTCTCGGGCCAGGGCGTCGGGCAAGCGCTGAAGGCGGTCGGCCTGGCCTTGGTGCTGGGTGTGATCGGCGCGATGGTGCTGCGCGACCGCATGACGACCTTTGTCGCCATCATGTCGGTGCCGCTGCCCGCTGCCTTGGTGTACGCCGGCCAGCAGCTGATGGGCGGGCTGACCTTGCTCGGTGTGGCGCTGGCCTTGTTCGCCGCCATTGACGTGCCGCTGCAGCAGCAGCTCTATATGCGCCGCATGCGCATGACGCGTGAAGAGGCCAAGCAGGAAATGAAAGAGGCCGAGGGCAACCAGGAGATCAAGGCCAAGATCCGCCAGAAGATGCGCGAGGCTTCACGCCGGCGCATGCTGGCCGCCGTGCCGACCGCCGACCTGATCGTGATGAACCCGACCCACTATGCGGTGGCGCTGAAGTATGACGAGGCCAAGATGGCCGCGCCGCGCGTGGTCGCCAAGGGCGCGGACCTGCTGGCGATGAAGATTCGTGACCTGGCCACCGAATCCAAGGTGCCGGTGCTGCAGTCGCCGATGCTGGCGCGCGCGCTCTATGCCCATGCCGAGATTGACCGCGAGATCCCGGTCGAGTTGTTCTCCGCCGTGGCCCAGGTGCTGGCCTATGTGTATCAGCTGAAGGCCGCGATCAAGAACCGCAGCACCAAGCCCGTCATGCCCAATCCGCCGGTGCCGCCGGAGCTGGATCCGCACAACAAGCCGGTCCCCACGGACAGCGATCTGGAGGATGAACCCGTATGAACGCCTTGATCGCTCAATTGCAGACCTTGCTGGGGCCGCGCGCCGGCGTGCTCAATGCCTTGGGCGCGCCGGTGGCCGTCATCATGGTGCTGGCCATGATGGTGCTGCCGCTGCCGCCCTTCATGCTGGATTTGATGTTCACCTTCAATATCGCAATGGCGGTGATGGTGATGATGGTGGCCGCGCACATGATCAAGCCGCTGGACTTTGCGGCCTTTCCGACCGTGCTGCTGTTGACCACCTTGCTGCGCCTGTCCTTGAACGTCGCGACGACCCGCGTGGTCTTGATGGAAGGCCACACCGGCACCGGCGCTGCCGGCAAGGTGATCGAGGCCTTCGGCCACTTCCTGATCGGCGGCAACTTCGCCGTCGGCCTGATCGTGTTTGCAATCCTGGTGGTGATCAACTTCATCGTGGTGACCAAGGGCGCGGAGCGTATCGCCGAGGTCGGCGCACGCTTCTCGCTGGACGCGATGCCGGGCAAGCAGATGGCGGTCGATGCCGACCTGAACGCGGGCCTGATCGACGAGAAGGAAGCCAAGCGCCGGCGCGCCGAGCTGGGCGACGAGGCCGACTTCTTCGGCTCCATGGACGGTGCCAGCAAGTTCGTGCGCGGCGACGCGGTGAAGCCTGATGTGACCAAGTGGGTGCAGGTGGATCTCGGCAGAAGCGTTGCGTTGGAAGAAATCCGTCTCGTGCCCGCGCGCCC
>NZ_JANNMI010000052.1:0-23757 GCF_031397715.1 Roseateles sp. | reverse complement strand
CTGCTCGTCGGTGACGATGAAACGACTGAATGCCGAGAGGGGGTCGGAGTGTTTCTCATGATTTGCTTCTGTTCGAGGTGGCGCCTTATCAGGGTCGGAGGGCTCGGGGCGGGGGTCATTGGCGGCAACATGAGACGGGGCGTCTCGTGGTGGGGGTGTGAACCCGTCGAAGTGCTCGGCGCTCATGAGTGCACCTCGGCTTCAAGGTTTGCGATCCGTGAGCAACACTGACCAAGCCGGGCGCGATCCTGTTCCGTCAGGCTCACGCCTGCGGCCAGATTGGCTGCAGCGATGCGGATCAGCTCAGCCTCAAACCGAAGCAAGCCCAGCGCCTCGGCCGCAGAAAGCATGCCTCGCCGGCGCGGGCCTGGCGTGTGGTGTGCAGTCAAACGCTCAGGAAACAGGTCTTGCAATTCAAGGCCGACCGAACGAGCGATGGCTTGGGCGTCGCAACCGTCTTTGAAGCAGCGAACCAACACAGCGCCGTCTTGCCCTTCAGCGATAGACAGCGTGGTCTTGTTGCTTGCATTGCAAGCCAAACAGGCGCCACGGTAGCGACTGCCATATTGGCGCATGTTGCCGTGGCCGTTTAGAAACTTGTCCAAGGGGCTCACGAATTGGCCGCCTCGGCCATCTTGCGCGTGACAAAGCCTTGCAGTTCCGTGTCTGGAATCAGGCGGCGCTTGCCGTCCTTGAAGCTGCGAAGCTCGCCAGTTGCAAGATGGGTGTAGACGGCGCGCGTGCTGATGCCCAGGCGTTGGGCTGCGCGGTCTGGGGAGTGCGCCAAGGGTTCGAGTTGCTTGTCCACTGCATCACCTTTCGGTCGCTTGCGTCACTTCGGCTTGGCCTTCCAAGCTTGCAGTTGCAGGCGTGTTGTTGATGCTGTGAACTTTGCCGGTTAGGTCCCGGCCTGCGAATGCCCGTTAAATGCGATGTTTGGCGTACATGGAGCGAATGGATTCCTTGCCTTCCGCAATTTCTATCCCATGATCTGGGTATTCCGCCAGCATGGTTTCAATCTCGGTCCAATGCCAATGCGCAAGGGCCGTTGATCTGTCTTGCCTGGCTGCGATACCAAGGCCGCTGCGGCGAAATCGGCCCTCAAGGGTACTCGCTGAGTACATTTCGCTCGAAGTTCGCGCCGCCATTGCGGCAGCTTGAGGAATCGTTGCGCCGATCATGTGCAGAATCATCATTCGTCCAAGATCCGCTTGAAGCCCGCAGTCTTGCCTTAGTCGCCGCTTTGGATTTGCGGCGCCAGCGTCATTGAGGCCAAGCGCCGCGTCCAGAGTTGGGGTCTGGTCGATCCGATAGGCGGTGATGGCTGAATGCAGCCACTTGCCAATAGCTGGTGGGATCGGCTCACCGGTCTTTGCAGCCAATGCGACCCAACTTAGCGCCTCAAGGGTATTGCCCGTTTTTGAAAAAGATTTGTCGGCTTCGGCCAACGCTGCACCAAGGTTCGGTTTCATGCCGCCCCCAGGAGTTCGACCGCATCGGCGAGTGCACCAGGCGCCAGCTTTGCATAGCGCTGGGTCATCCTTGAATTGGCGTGACCAAGTAGCTTTTGCACTGTGAAAAGCGGTGCACCTTTCATCACCAGTTGGCTGGCGAAGTCGTGCCGAAGGTCGTGCCACCGTAAATCTGGCAGCTCGGCGGCTTTCGTCACTTCGGCCCAGGCCTTTTTAACGTTGTCGAACTTGCCGCCACTGATTGGGGACTTGAACACCAGTCCGGTGGCCTGCGCCGGTTTGATGCAGGTCAGCAAAGCCAACGCCTCGGCATTCAAAGGGATCATGCGTGTGGTGTTGCCTTTGCTATGGCTGGCCAGCACGGTGATGGTCTTTAATCGCAGGTCGACCGACTCCCAGGCCAAGGAAAATAGTTCACCCTGGCGCATGCCTGTGTTGAGCGATAGCAGCACCATCGGCGTGATGTGGTCGCAATAGTCGGTGATTTTGGGCAGCAGTTCATAGCCGCGTTCGGTGCGGTGCTGGTTTGCTCTATCCCTCGCCTGTGCCGCTTCGGTGTCCCGCTCAGCAAGGGCTTGTCGCAGCCCTTTGGCCTCCTCGGGGCTCAGATAGCGGATCGTCTCATCGTCGGCTACGTCCAGGGCCTCCAGGCCCGCCAAGGGGTGGGTATTGCCCTTGGTGTTGGTGACCCAATGCCTCAAGACGCCGGATAGAGCCGAAACATCCCGGTTCACTGTGGCTGGCGCCACGCCGCTGATGATTCGCTTGTTCCTGAGTCGATCCACTTCGACGGCTGTAATGTCGGTCAATCGCTTCTTGAGAAGCGGCTTCCAAAGCGCCTTGACTCTTGCCACAGATTTGGCGCCGTTCTTCAGCCTGGCCATGGCGTGGTCGCTGTAGTGGTCGTCGATGTACTCACCCAGGGTGACGCCGGTCGTGCTTTTCTTTTCGAAGGCGCTGGGGTCGAGAATGATTTTCTTGGCGCGTTCCTCGGCCTGCTTCAGCGTGATCGTGCCGGCCTGCCCAATCCTAAGGCGCTGGCCTCGGCCGATCTGGACATAGTAGGTTCTTACGCCGCTAGGTTGGACACGCAAGAGCAGGCCCATAGGCTTGTCAGCGCGCACCTCGTAGGGTTTGGCAGGCTTATCTTTGGCGGCGGCCGTCTTGGCGATGCTGGAGCGAATTACCTTGTCGATAGGGCCCAGGGAGGGCGTCGCTTCATCCGGGTTTTCTAGCCCCTGCTGGGGTAATTCACTGAATGTAGAATGCGCGGCAGCTTGCATATCGATCCTCGCTTGATCGGTTTGGAGTCAGAGACCGGAAACTGCTTCAACAGGTTCCGGTTTCGTTTTTGTGTGTTGATTGTCTGCGGTACTTAAGTGCACCGTAAGTGCAAATTTTATCCTGCCCCTGTGTGCTGTTGCATGCAAATTGCACAAAAGGGGTCCTTTGTTCACTGTATGGGTGGTGGTTTGCTGGGATTCGGTAAGTGCATGGCCCGCCTTTACACGGCGCAGGTCGGCGGTTCGAGCCCGTCAGCACCCACCAAAATGCCCTTGGCCCAGATTGGATCTGGGCGTGGGCTGTGGCTGAAGTGCCATCCCCCGCAAAGGCGAACCCCGGTTCGCCTTTGTCGTGTCTGCAGTCTGCATGTTTGAGGTTTTGACTGATGTTTGAATTTGTCCGTAAGCACACGCGCTTGTTTCAGTTCATTTTGCTGATTCTGATCTTGCCGGCCTTTGTTCTGGTTGGTTTGGAGGGTTATTCCAGTTTCATGAGTGATGCGAACGTCGGCGTTGCGACCGTGGACGGCCGCAAGATCACGCAGGCCGAGGCCGAGGTTGCGCACCGCGATCAGGTCGAGCGCATGCGCCGCCAGATGCCCAATCTGGACGCCAAGCTACTCGACTCGCCCGAGGTGAGAAGCGAGTCGCTGGACGGTCTGGTGCGCGAGCGCGTGATGCAGGCGGCCGCCGAGAAGCAGCACTTGGTGATCTCCGACGAGCGTTTGCAGGCGATGTTTTTGAACGACCCGCAGTTCGCCTTCCTGCGCAATGCTGACGGGTCGCTCAACAAGAGCCTGATCGCTGCACAAGGCATGAGTTCGCAAATGTTTGTTGAGCGTTTGCGCCAGGATCTGACGCTGCGCCAGGTGTCTGCCGGCGTGACCGGCACGACGGTAGCCGCTGAGGTGAACGCCGCCGTGGCCTTCGACGCCTTGCTGCAGCAACGTGAAGTGCGGCTGCAACGTTTTGATGCAAAAGATTTTGCCGCCCGGATCGAACCCAGTGATGCGCAAATCGAGGCCTTCTACAAAGACCCGGTCAATGCCGTGCAGTTCCAAATGGCTGAAAGCGCGCAGATTCAATACCTGGTCTTGGACCTGGAAGCCTTGAAGGCCGGCGTGACCGTCAATGAAGACGAGCTGCGCAAGTATTTCGAAGAAAACGCCGCACGCTTTTCGGTCGCCGAAGAACGGCGCGCCAGCCATATTTTGATCAAGGCCGAGAAGGGCGCAACGGCCGCTGAGCGCGCCAAGGCCAAGGCTCAAGCAGAGGCGTTGTTGGCCCAGGTCCGCAAGACGCCGGCGGTGTTTGCGGAGTTGGCGAAGAAGAATTCGCAAGACGAAGGCTCGGCCCCGAACGGTGGCGACCTCGACTTTTTTGGCCGTGGCGCCATGGTCAAACCGTTTGAAGATGCGGCTTACGCCTTGAAGCAAGGCGAGATCAGCAATATCGTTGAATCCGACTTCGGCTTCCACTTGATCCAGCTGACCGGCATACGCGGTGGCGACAAGAAGAGTTTCGAGTCCGTGCGGGGCGAGATTGAGGCCGATGTGCGCAAGCAGTTGGCACAAAAGCGCTATTCCGAAATGGCCGAGCAGTTCAGCAATATGGTCTATGAGCAGTCCGACAGCCTTCAGCCCGCCGCTGACAAGTTCAAGCTTGCCATTTCAAGCGCGACGGTGCAGCGCAATCCGGCGCCCGGCGCGGCCGGCCCATTGGCTTCGGCTAAATTGCTTGATGCCGTGTTCGGCAACGAAGCGCTGCGCAACAAGCGCAATACCGAGGCGGTCGAAACTGGCCCGAATCAATTGGTGGCGGCGCGGGTCGCGCAACACAACCCATCGCATCTGCAGCCACTGGCCGATGTGAAGCCGCAGGTACGCGCGCAGTTGGTTCGCAAGCTGGCGAGCGCCGAGGCGATCAAAGCCGGTGAAGCCCGCCTAGCGGCCTTGAAGAAAGACGGCGACCTTGCCGGCATGAGTGCACCGCTGGTGGTGTCCCGGGCGCTGCCGCGGGATCTGCCGCGCAAGGTCTTGGACGGCATTCTTGCCGTCGACGCCAGCAAGCTGCCTGCGTTTGTTGGGCTGGATGCAGGCGAGGGCGTGTTTGTGGTTGCCAGCTTGTCCAAGGTGTTGCCGCGTGACCCGGCCGTGATCGACGCGAAGCGCGCTGCTCAACAGTATGCGCAAGCCTGGAATGCGGCCGAGTCCGATGCGTTCTTTGAGGCGATGAAGACTCGCTTCAAGGTGGCTTTGAAAGCCGCAGCGCCGGCGGCCTCAACCGCGACGCGCTAGGAGTCAGCGCCAAGCGTTGAGGTCAGACGACAGGAATATGTACAAAGCTTTGGAGCCGAAGCTTTGTACCTTATTTAGTTTGTTTGTTTAAGTGCTTGATTTGAGCAAGGAATTCGTTCTATAATCTAAAGCTCTGCGGTGGTTGTAGCTCAGTTGGTAGAGTCCAGGATTGTGATTCCTGTTGTCGTGGGTTCGAGCCCCATCAGCCACCCCAAGTAAATCGAGGGCCTAGAAGCGAATGCTTCTAGGCCCTTTCCTTTTGCGAGCTGTCCTTTCGCGGGCTGTCCTGTCCCGACGCCTACCAAGTCGTGAACGGCCGAGCTGCCAGCTGTGAGTTGAAGTAACGCGTCTCTTCGGTGACTTCGGGGCCGACCCAAGGCGGCACCTCGAAGCGCTGTTCAGCCGAGCTCAATTCAAGCTCGGCCACCACCAGACCCGCGTTGTCACCGAGGAACTCGTCGACCTCCCAAGTCATACCCGCATAGGGCACGAGGCGGCGAATTTTCTCGACCCGCGGGCCTTCACACAGCATCAGTAGTTGCTGCGCATCGGCGAGCGGAATCGCATATTCGTACTCTGCCCGGCTGGCGCCGACGCTCTGGCCCTTGATGGTCAGCCAGGCGGCGTCGCCCGTGACACGCACCCGCACCGTGCGGGCCGGGTCACGGCTCAGATAGCCTTGGCTGATGAGCTCACCATCGCCTTGCTTCCAGGCTTCGCCCACGACCAAGAATTTGCGTTCGATCTCGATGCCCATCGCTTGATGCTCAAACGCGGGCCATTGCGGCCGCGCATTCGCTGACCAGGGCCGGACCTTTGTAGATCAGGCCGGTGTAGAGCTGTACTACGTCGGCGCCGGCCTGCAGCTTGGTGCGGGCGTCGGCGCCACTCAGCACGCCGCCAACGCCGATGATGGGGTAGTTATTGCCCAAGGCCGAGCGCAGCAGGCGTATCACCCGGTTGCTGGCTTCAAACACCGGCCGGCCCGACAAGCCTCCGACTTCTTCGGCATGGGGCTGGCCCTTGACCGCGTTGCGCGAAATCGTCGTGTTGGTGGCGATGACGCCGTCAATGCCGTTGTTCTGCAGCGTCTGTGCGATCACCGCGACCTGCGCTTCGTCCAGATCGGGCGCGATTTTCACAAACATCGGCACCTTGCGCCCGGCGGCGGCTTCGAGTTTGAGTTTCTTTTCCTGCAAGGTGGAGAGCAGGGCGTCGAGCGCTGCGTCGCTTTGCAAAGCCCGCAGGTTTTTGGTGTTAGGGCTGGAGATATTGATGGTGATGTAGTCAGCATGCGGGAACACGCCTTCCAGCCCGATCAAATAGTCGTCGGCCGCGTTCTCAATCGGCGTGGCGGCGTTCTTGCCAATGTTCAGGCCGATCAGGCCGCCGCTGGCGCGAAAGCTGCGCGCCCGCTGCACATTGGCCAGAAAGCTCGCCAGACCTTCGTTATTGAAGCCCAGGCGGTTGATCAAGGCGTCGGCTTGGGGCAGGCGAAACATGCGCGGCAAGGCGTTGCCGGGCTGGCCCTTGGGCGTGACGGTGCCGACCTCGATGAAACCAAAACCCATGGCGCCGAGGCCGTCGATGCAGCGGCCGTTTTTGTCCAGGCCGGCGGCCAGGCCGATGCGATTGGGGAACTTCAGGCCGGCCAAAACCAGCGGGTCTTGCACCCGGGTTTGCGACCACAGGCATTGCGCCGGCGTGTTTTGCAGCTTGGCGATGGCGCCGAGTGTCAGTTCATGCGCATGCTCGGGGTCGAGGCCGAACAGGAAGGGGCGGGTGAGGGCATAAGGAATCAGAGGCATGCTTTGAATTGTCGCATCGCCTTGGCTGAGCGGCCCTCGAATCCCGGCGTAGATAATCGGAGCAACTGAAGGAAGCTCTGACGATGAAATCTCTAGATAACCCCGCCCAGGACCGCGAAATTGGTTCGCGCGACGAGACCCGCGATACCACCCGCACCGACGACACCCGCATCGGCGCGGTGCGGCCGCTGATCTCGCCGGCGCTGCTGCTGGATGAGTTGCCGCTGCCCGACGCGTCGCTGGAGCTGGTGGAGAAAGCGCGCCAGGACATCAGCGCGGTCTTGCACGGCCGCGATGACCGCTTGCTGGTGGTCGTCGGCCCTTGCTCCATCCATGATCACGAGCAGGCGATGGATTACGCGCGGCTGCTGAAGGGCCTGAACGAGGAGCTGAGCCAAGAGCTATTGATTGTGATGCGGGTCTATTTCGAGAAGCCGCGCACGACGGTGGGCTGGAAGGGTTATATCAATGATCCGCGTCTGGACGGCAGCTTCCACATGAACGAAGGCCTGCGGCTGGCGCGCCGGCTGCTGTTGGACGTGACCGCTTTGGGCCTGCCGGCCGGCACCGAATTTTTGGATCTGCTGTCGCCGCAATACATCAGCGATCTGATCGCCTGGGGCGCAATCGGCGCGCGCACGACCGAGAGCCAGAGCCACCGCCAACTGGCCTCGGGCCTGAGCTGTCCGGTCGGTTTCAAGAACGGCACCGACGGCGGCATCAAGGTCGCCTCGGACGCGGTGTTGGCCGCCAGCGCGCCGCATGCCTTTATCGGCATGACCAAGATGGGTGCGGCGGCAATTTTCGAAACCCGCGGCAATCAGGACTGCCACATCATCCTGCGCGGCGGCAAGGCGCCCAACTATGACGGGCCTTCAGTCGCGGCGGCTTGTGAGGCGATGCGCGCGGCGGGTCTGCGTGAGCAGGTGATGGTGGACTTCTCGCATGCCAATTCGAGCAAAAAGTACGAACGCCAGATTGATGTCGGCCAGGACGTGGCTGCACAAATCGCTGGCGGCGATACGCGCATCACCGGCGTGATGATCGAGTCGCATCTGCACGCCGGCAGGCAAGACCTGGCCCCGGGGCAGAGCAAGGCCGACCTCAAACCGGGCGTGTCCATCACCGATGCCTGCCTGGGCTGGAGCCAGACCGAGCCGCTGCTGCGCGAGCTGGCGGCGGCGGTGCGCAAGCGCCGGGGCTGATTGGGCATAGCCGTTGGCGTCGGCCGGGTGCGGTTGGCGCCGCTGGCTGGCCCTCCGTCGCAAGTCGCTGTCTGGCGCCGGAGACCCTCCTTAGAGTTCAGTCACTTTCACTGCTCTCAAGGACTCCGCATGAAAACCATTCTGATTTGTGCCGCACTGCTGAGTGCTGCCCTGGCCGCGCCGGCTCAGGCGATCGACATGGAGGTCGAGGTCAGCGGGCTGACGCAGAGCGAGGGTCGGGTGATGGTCGGCGTATTCAGCGACGCCGGCACTTGGTTGAAAAAAGGCAGCGGTGGCGCCTCGGTCGAGGCCAACCAGCAAAAGGACGGCCGCGTGCTGATCAAGCTGCAGGATCTGCCCGAGGGCAGCGTGGGCCTGAGCGTGTTTCATGATGTCAACGGCAATGGCAAGCTGGACAGCAATGCGATGGGTAGCCCCAAGGAACCCTACGGCTTCTCGAACAATGCGGCCGGCGTGTTCGGCCCGCCCAAGTTCGAGAAAGCGCAGTTCGAGGTCAAGGCCGGCGCCCGCGTAAGCGTGCAGCTGAACTGAGCAAAAGGAGCGCGGTCATGATGCAAAGACGCGATCTTCTCAAGACCGGCCTGGCCGGCATCTGCAGCCTTGGCATGCTGCAAGAAGCGCTGGCTTCGGGCCTGCCCGCAGCCGGTTTTGCTTCCGCCGCGCCCGAGCTGGCGCCTCTGCAAGGCTTCAACGGCAGCGAGGCGCTGGACGCCCGCGATCTGCGCGTCGAAGGGCGCTTGCCGGCGGGGCTGCGCGGCGTTTACTTCCGCAATGGTCCCGGCCTGATGGCGCGAGGCGGCGAGCGCTATCAGCATTGGTTTGACGGCGACGGCTTGGTGCAGGCCTGGACCTTTGGCGCCGACGGCGTGCAGCACAAGGCGCGCTTTGTGCAGACCAAGAAGTTCCGGGCCGAGACCAAGGCGGGGCGCTTCTTGCTGCCCGGTTTTGGCACCAGCTTCCCTGACCCCGCCTCCCGTTTGCCGGTGCGTGCCGCCGACGACGTCAACACCGCCAACACCAGCGTGTTGAAGATGGCCGACGGCCGGCTCTACGCGCTGTGGGAAGGCGGCAGCGCCTATGAGTTGGACCCGGTCAGCCTTGCAGCCAAGGGCCCGCGCGTCTGGTCGGATGGGCTGGCCGGCATGCCGTTCTCGGCCCACCCCAAGGTCGAGGCCGACGGCACGGTCTGGAACTTCGGCACCCAGGCGGGGCAGATGGTGGTCTATCAGATCTCGGCTCAGGGTCAGGTCTTGCGCAGCGAGGTGTTCCCGGCGCCGGGGCATAGCGCGATGGTGCATGACTTCGTGGTCTCGCAGCGCTACTTGGTGTTCTTGCTCTCGCCGATCAGCATGGACATGCAGGCCTTGCGCGGTGGCGCCAGCATGCTAGGCGCGATGCGTTGGTTGGGTCAGGAGGCGACCCGCGTGCTGGTGCTCGACAAGGCCGATTTCACGCGCCGCTGGGTGCTGGAAATGCCGGCGGCGATGGTGTTCCACTTCGGCAATGCCTGGGACGATGGCCGGCAGATTCATCTTGACTATGTGCAGGCGCGGCCCCTGCCGGCGGTCAACGCCGAGCTGCGTCAGATCATGACGGGAGTGCGCCCGTCGCATCAACCGTCGACACCGCGCTTTATGCGCATCACCTTGGGTGCAAGCGGCTCAGCTGGTGCGAGCCAAGGCCATATCGAACTGCAGACGCGCGATGAATCGGTCGAGTTCCCGGTGGTGGATCCGCGAATGGTGGCGCAGCGCTACCGCCATGTTTACTACCCGACCGCGATCGATATCGGCGAGCGCTGGGGCTATAACGGCTTGATGCATCTGGACCTCGAATCCGGCCGCCGCGAGCGTTTCTCGTTCGGCAACGATGTGGTGGTGGAAGAGCATGTGCTGGTGCCCAAGCCGGGCAGCAGCAAAGAGGGCGAGGGCTGGCTTTTGGGTCTTTGCTACGACAGCAAAGCACGGTGCTCGTTTGCCTCGGTCTTTGACGCACAAGCGCTCAGTGCCGGGCCCTTGGCCAAGGTCTGGCTGCCGTATTCGGTCACCTATGGCTTTCACGGCAAGTTTTACGCGGCCTGAAATCCACTAATTCAGAGCTTTCCGGCATCCAGGCTGGCGACTTTTTCGTCCGCCGGAGTGCTGGCATCGACCTGTGCCAGCTTGTCGGCCGATCGGCTGTCCGCCGCATCGAACGTGCCACTGGCCAGGCCCAGCAGGGTCACCACCGCCAGCATCGAAATCCAAGCCTGCGGGTCCTGGCCCCAATTCATCAGCTGGGTCAGCCAGCCGCCTTGTTTGATCGTCGTCCTCATCACCGTCACTCCTGGTCAATTCGTCGAAGTGATTTAACTGTATATGTGTACAGCTGTAAATGCAACCAGTTGTTGCGCGAAAATCAATCAATGGGCTTGGCCGATAATCCTGCCCTTGCCCATTCAGCCTGATGGCCCCAACAGCATGACTCAAGACGAACTCAAGACCCTGGTCGGCCAAGCCGCACTTCGCTATGTCGAGGCGGGCAGCATCGTCGGTGTCGGCACCGGCTCGACCGTCGACAAATTCATTGACGCGCTGGCCGCCAGCGGCATCCAGATCGCCGGCGCGGTGTCCAGCTCGCTGCGTTCGACCGAGCGCATGCAGGCCCTGGGCATTCCGGTGTTGGACGCCGCCGAGGTCGATGGCCTGGGCGTCTATATCGACGGCGCCGATGAGATCGACCATGCTGGCCACATGATCAAGGGCGGCGGCGCGGCGCTGACGCGCGAGAAGATCGTCGCCGACCTGGCCCAGCGCTTTGTCTGCATCGCCGATGCATCCAAGCTGGTCGATGTGCTGGGCAAGTTCCCGCTGCCGGTTGAGGTGATCCCAATGGCAGCCGCCCAGATCGTGCGTCGCTTTGCGGCGATCGGCGGCGTGGCGACCTTGCGCGCCGGTGTGGTCACCGACAACGGCTGTCAGATCCTCGACGTGACCGGCCTGCAGATCCGCGATCCACTGGCCTTCGAGGCCGATGTCAATCAATGGCCGGGTGTGCTGACGGTGGGTGTGTTTGCCCGCAACCGGGCCGATGTCTGTTTGCTGGGCACTGCCGAGGGCGTCAAGACCCTGAGTTTCAAATAAGGGGTCGGCGCTGCTGCGCGCGCAGGGCGAAGCGGCCCGGGTCGATCGCGTCCAGCAAGCTGGCTTCGAGCGGGCAGGGTCCGCCGGTGACTTGCGCCGCCACCACCTGCGCACAGAGCGCTGCCCAGCCAATGCCGCGCGAACCCAGGCCCATGCATACGGCCAAGCCTGGCTGGCGGGCGATGAAGCGCAGTTGCTCGGCCAGCTGTGGCCGGCCTTGCGCGTCCAGGCAAGGCAGACCGCCGACCAGGGGCAGCCGGTCCGGCGTCGCCAGGCGCCAACCGACTCGACCGCCGCTAGGCCGCATCTGCGCCGCCTCGGCCGGGCTCAGATTCGCCAGCCGCGCGAACTGGGCCAGATTGTGCTGATGGTCGGCCTGCAACAGCTCGGGCCGCAGATCGTCGTCCTGGCTGGTCGCCCCGCACCACAGGCCGTCGGCCTGATCGGCAATCGCATAGCCCAGGCCAGCCACTGGCAACGCGGGTCTTGAAGCGACTGCCTCCATATGACTGAGCTGACCCCGCTGCACCATCAAGGGCAGGCCCGGGCTCAGGCTTTGCAACAGGCCCTGACCGCGCTGGCCACCGGCGATAACCAGGATAGTGGCTTCACCGATCAGGTCGCATTTTTCATCCCAGGCCTGCCAGGCTTGCTCACTGCGGCTCAGGCGAATAACGGCGCGTCCGAACAGTTGCCGGGCCGCGCTGGCTTGGAGCAAGGCCTCCACATAGGCGCCCGGCGGCAAGGCGCCGCCGCCGGGGTAAAACCAGGCCGGCTGACCCAGTTGCAGCCCGCTGCGGGCGTCGGCCTCGGCGCAGCCCAAGGCCTGCACATAGTCGGGCGGCAAACCCAGGCGCGCTATCAAGGCCTGCATCTGCGCCAAGCTGCGTGTGGTCTCGATCCGCAGTAGGCCCTGTTGGCGCCAGGGCAAGGCCGGTAAATTTTTTAGCACTCGTTCGGTTTCCAAGGCGCATGCCCGGTTGAAGCGCGCATGCAGACCGTCGTCGGGATTCAAGGTGCCGTGGAACAGGCCGCCGGGGTTGCCTGAGGCGCCACCAGCCGGGCCGCTGTGCGCATCGATGACCGTGCTGGCAATACCGCGCTCGGCCAGCGCCCAGGCGCAAGCGGCACCGGCCAAGCCGGCGCCGATGATCAGGGCCTCGCGCGCACCGGGCGCCAGAGCTTGGCGAGCCAAGGGTTTCTGGATCTCATGCCGGGGCGTGAAGCGGGCTACACACATGCCGCCCTTGTTGGCGAAGCCGCGCTGGCGCTCCACCGTGAAGCCGGCCGCCGCCAGGCCCGCGCATAGCGGCGGCGCCACGCTCCAGGACGCTGCGCTGGCGCCGGGTGCGGCGAGGCGCGCGAGGCCCTTCAGCAGGTGGCGGTCCCACATGGCTGGGTTCTGCTCCGGGTTGAAGCCGTCCAGGTAAAACGCGTCGACCTCGGCCACCAACTCGCGCAGCCAGTGGTGAACGTCGCCCAGGCAGAGCAGCAGCTGAACCCGCCCGCTCGCGAACACCAGTCTGTGTAAATTGGGCGTCAGCGGCGGCCAAGCTTGGCAGAGCTGGGCGGCCAACTCGGGCAACTCCGAGTTCAGCTGGGCTTGCTGTAAATCCTGCTCGCTCAGCGGATGCTTCTCGATGCTGATGAAAATCAGCCGTTGGCTGCGCGCCGGGTCGGCGGCCCAGGAGCCCCAAGTGGCGAGAAAGTTATGGCCCAGCCCGAAGCCGGTTTCCAGCACGGTGAATTCGTCGCGGCCCTGCCAGCGAGCCGGCAAATCATTGCCCCGCAGGAAGACATGGCGGGCCTGCTCAAGCGCCCCGGCGCGGCTGTGATGAACGTCGCCGTAAGCCGCGGCTGACGGGTCTGCTGGGTTGCTGAAATCAGTCTGGGCGAGGCTAAGGGGCGGCTGCATCTTCTTCATGTTTGGGTCAGCAGTATGACCCACAACAAGCCGGCCGCCAGCAGCCAGCTGACCAGCAAAACGCCGCCGACGATGATGGCAAATCGGCGCCCGCCGGTGAACCAGGCGGTGGCCGCCCGGGTCACACTATTGCTGGCGATGGCGGCCAGCACCCCCTTGCACATCAGGGCCGCATCGATTTGCCCCGCCTGGGTCAGACCGGCGAGCGAGGCCACCGGCGAATGCGCGTCCACCAGGCCCGCCAGCATCACGGCGGCAAACAGCCCTGAGCTGCCGAACTCTTTTTCGGCCCAGCTGACCAAGACCGCGACGGCGCTGAGCAGCAGGGCGATCACGGCCGCTTCCTTCAAGCGCAAAGGGCCGCCGCGTTGGGGCTTGGTGGCTGCCGGCGCTGAGCCGACGCCCTGCCGAGCCTGGCGCGCCAGCAGCAAACCCGCCGTGCCGGCCACCAAGATGCCCACCACGCCCACCGGCAGGAACTGCTGCGCGGCCTGGGGCACCAGCGCAAACAGCATCAACGTCGCTTGCAGCCAAGTGGCGGCGGTGGACATCACCGCGCCCGCGGCACAGGCCAGCTGCAAATGCGGCTCGGCCTTGGCGCGCTGGCCCATGGTGGCAATGGTGGCCGTGCTGGACACCAGGCCCGACAGCAGGCCCGACAGCGCCAAGCCGGCTTGCGCGCCCAGCAGTCGCAGCGCCACATAACCGACCGTTTGCAGACCCAGCAGCAGCAACAACAAGCCCATCAGCGAATAGGCCTTCATGCCGGCCAACCAGGGCAGCGGTTCGGTCGGCATGATGGGCAAAACCACCAACGCAAAAGCGGCCAGCAGCAAGCCGTCGTGCAACTCGTCCTCGCGCAGCACCCGCGTGGCAAAGCGGTGCAGGCCCGTGCGTGCGCTCAGCAGAGCGGTCAGAACGACTGCAACCGGCGCGCCCAGCAGCGGCGCCTGCACGCACAGCACACCAATCAAATAGGTGGCCAGCAAGGCCATCTCGGTGGTCAGGCCGGGGTCTTGCTCGCTGCTGCGGAAGTAGGCCATGGCCGCCAGCACCGTGACGGCCAAGGCGCCCACCGCTACCAAGCCGGGGATCGCCATGCCATGCGCCAGCGCGCCGGCCAGCGCGCAAATGGTGAAGGTGCGCAGCCCGGCCGGTTCAAGTTCCCGGCCGCCGCGGTGGCCGCGCCCTTTGTGGCGCTCGCGCTCCAGGCCGATCAGCAGGCCGCAGCCCAAAGCCACCAGCAGGCCCATGGCCAGCGCGGCATGCTGGCCGAACGCATTCTCGAGCAGGTTCACAGTGCTGCTGTCTCGCCGTGCTGAGGCACCCGTACCGCCCAACCCAGTTCATCCTGGATACGGCTGCGCAGCGCGTCGCTGGCTGCCGGTTCGCCGTGCACGACGAAGACCTGGCTGGGAGCTTTTTTGAAACCGCGCAGCCAGGCCATCAGGCCGTCGGCATCGGCGTGGCCGGAGAAGCCTTCCAGATGGCTGATCTCGGCGTTGACCGCCACGTATTTGCCATGCAGCTTGATTTCGCGCGCGCCGTCGACCATCTTGGCGCCACGGCTGCCGCCCACCTGGAAGCCGGGGAAGGCGATGTGGTGGCGGGCTTGCGGTGCCAGCGTCTCGATGTAGTTCAAGACGCGCCCGCCGGTGGCCATGCCGCTGGCCGAGATGACGATGGACGGGCGGCCGCGCGGCGAGGCCAAGGTGGCGGCCAGTTTGAGCGAATCCGCGCCCTTGGTGACCAGGCGCACGCCGTCGCACAGGCCGGCGGCGTCGGAGGCGCTGATGCGCAGCAGCCGCTTGTGCTTGATCGTCAGCTCGGTGGCCTGCAGTGCCATCGGGCTGTCGAGATAGATCGGCACATCCTGGGCCAACTCGCCCGCTTCACGCAGGCGCTGCAGCACCAACAGCAGAGCCTGCGCACGGCCGACCGCGAAGCTGGGCAAGAGCACCGAGCCGCCGCGCTTGAAGGTGTTGCGCAGGATCTGCGCCAGCCTGGCCTGCACATCCTCGGGCGGGTGCAGACGGTTGCCGTAGGTGGATTCGATCAACAGAATGTCGGCGTCCTCCAAGCGCTGCGGCGCCGGCATCAAGAGGTCGTTGTGGCGCCCGACATCGCCGGAATAGACCAAGGTCTTGCCCTCGGCCTTGACGCTGATGGCACAGGCGCCCAGCAAATGACCAACCGGCGTGAAGCGGATCTCGGCCTGACCCAGCTTCAGCCGCCCATCACGCGGCAGACCGACGAAATGCGCCAGCGCCTTCTTGGTGTCATTGACGCTGTACAGCGGCAGCGCCTTGGCATGCTTGGACGTGCCTTGGCGGTTGGCACGGCGAGCGTCTTCCTCCTGCAGATGGGCGCTGTCCAGCAGCAAGACCTCGCACAGATCGCGCGTGGCGCCGGTCGAGAAGATCTGGCCCCTGAACCCTTGGCCCTGCAGCGCGGGGATATAGCCGCTGTGGTCCAGATGAGCGTGCGAGAGCAGCACCGCATCAATGCTGGACGCCGCCACACCCAGACCGGCCCAGTTGCGCTCGCGCAGCTGCTTGTAGCCTTGAAACATGCCGCAATCGAGCAACAGTTTTTGATCGCCCAGGTCGAGCAGATGGCGCGAGCCGGTCACGCAGTCGGCAGCGCCGAGGAAGCTGAGTTTCATGGTGCGGCCCAGGGTTGCAGAGGCCCAGATTCGACCACATGCCGGGCCGGGCTGTCTTGATCTATGGCAGTTCTTTGACGGCTGCGGTATTGATGAAGCAGTCGGCGACCGGCCCCTTCAATGCACCGGGCAGGCTGCTGGCGCCGCGCACCTGACCACAAAAATCGTTCAGCACCATGGGCAGGGTGGGCACGCTGTCGACCCGATGGCGCCAGCGCAGGTCCAGGCCGTCGGGGTTCTGAAGCTGCTGGCGCAGATCGTGCACCTCGTTCATGCCCGCATTCGCCCGCGCGCCGTCGCGCTCGCGGATGCGGCCGTCAAGCAAGTTGCCATAGACGGTCGCCGAAGACTGGGCGCTGCGCACATCGATGCCGGCGGTGTTGATCAAGCTGTTGTGGGCGAGCAGGATGGAAGTGGCCTGGTTGATGTCGATGCCAAAGTCATTGCAGTGCGCGATCACGTTGTTGCTGGCCAGGCCCGCAGAATGCTCGATCCCGCACTGTTCGCGACAGAGTTTCTTGTCGCCGCTGCTGCCGCCAAACGACAGGCCTACGCGGATGCCGGGGCTTGATCCGGGCTGGCTGCTGCACACCAGCAGATTGCGCTCGACCCGCCCGCCATGCCCACCGCCCCGGATCAGCAGCCCGTAGGCGGTTTGGTTGCCCAGCGACTTGGCGAAGCCGGTGATGTGGTTGTCCAGCACGCGCCAGCGGCTGACGCCGACGAGGTCGATCGGCGCCACCACCCGTTGCGTGGTGCGTGGCCGGCTGTTGCTGAAGCTATTGAACTGCAGCAGGCCATCATCGGGCCAGGCCTGGTCTTTACCTTCGCCTTCGCCATTGACCCGCACATGGGCGTTGAAGTCCTCCATGGCGTTGTTGCGCAAGACGCTGCTGCGGGCCGAGCCGACGATATGAAATGCATGCTCGCAATGGGCTTGCTCTTCGCACACGCCGCGCAGATTCAAGTTCTCGAACACCCAAAAAGGATGCGCGACCCGAAAGCCCACCGGGCTGCTGACCTCGAGCCGCACGGTGCCGGGCTTGTTGGCGCGCACCTGGATCGGAAATTGCGCCTCGCCGGCCGCGCCCGTCAGCAGGGGGCGGGTGATCGCATAGCGACCCGGCGCAATCAGAATTGTTTGGCCGGCCTGCGCTTTTTGCATCGCGCGAAACAGCTCGGCACTGCTGGTGACCCGTACTTCGTTGACACCGCCGGGCGTCTCATAGGGCAGCGGCGTGGCCGGCTCTGCCTGGGCTTGACCTTTGGCCAAGAAGCGAGGCGGCGCCAAGCCAAAACTCTGTTGGCCTTTGCTCAGGCTGGGCATTTGGCTGCTGGGGATGGGGCGTTCGATGCCTGACTCGATGGCCGCCAAGGCCGGCAACATCACGGTCTCCAGCAGCTCATGCCCCATCAAGCGAATCCGGGCATAACGAATCAACTCGCCGGCGGTGCGTTCCTTGTACTCATCCCGGATTTTTTCAAACTCGAATTGACGCAGCAGCAGGTAGACCAGCAGCAGGGCCGCGGCGACGCCGGCGGCCAGCGTCCAAATCAGCAGCTTTCGCGGGAAGGGTTTCATCGCATGGGTTCACAGAGCTGGCAAAGCCGGCATTGTGAGCTGCGATGATGTCGATGGCAGCTAGGTGTTTCCCAGCCGCCACTTCAGCTGAATAAAAAAAGGCCAGACTGGCATCAGTCTGGCCTTGCTGTTTCAGCGCTTGGGTGGGCTTGACCTTGCGCCCGGGTTGCCGCCACGGCCAGCGCCACCACCGCCACCGCCACCGCCACCGCCACTTGGACGACCACCGCCACCGCCGCCACCAGGGCGTTGCCCTTGCGGAGCCGCCTGACGCGGCGCGCCGCCATCACGCGAACCATGGGGCGCGTGCGATGGTGCGTGGCCGGAGCCACCACGCGGCGCCGACGAACGGCCACCGCCGCCACCGCCACCACCCGGGCGGCCGCCACGTCCACCGCCACCGCCGCCGCTGGTCGAGCGGCTGCCATTCGGGTTCAAAATCATCCGACCCAGCACGATGGGCTCGGCGCGCTCGCTCGGATCGGGTGCGAAGCCGGGCACGATTTCCTTGGGGATCTCGCGCTTGATCAGCTTCTCGATCTCACGCAGGAAGCCGTTCTCGTCCACGCAGACCAGCGACACCGCTTCGCCCAGGGCGCCGGCACGGCCGGTGCGGCCGATGCGGTGCACATAGTCTTCCGACACATTGGGCAACTCGAAGTTGACGACGTGGGGCAGCTGATCGATGTCGATACCGCGGGCGGCGATATCGGTCGCCACCAGCACTTGCAGATCACCGGTCTTGAATTCGGCCAGCGCCTTGGTGCGGGCACCCTGGCTCTTGTTGCCGTGGATGGCCATGGCGCTGATGCCCTGGTCGTTCAAGTAATCGGTCAGGCGGTTGGCGCCATGCTTCATGCGGGTGAACACCAGCACCTGCTGCCAATTGCCGGTCTTGATCAGATGGGCGAGCAGCTCTTTCTTGCGCTCGCGGCCAACCGGGTGGACCTTTTGCGCGATCGACTCATTGGTCTGGTTGCGGCGCGCCACTTCGATCAGCGCGGGGGCATTCAGCAGGCGGTCGGCCAGGTTCTTGATGTCGTCGCTGAAGGTGGCGCTGAACAACAGCGACTGCTTCTTGGCCGGCAACATTGCCAGCACCTTCTTGATGTCGTGCACAAAGCCCATGTCCAACATGCGGTCGGCTTCGTCCAGCACCAAGATCTGCACCTGGCTCAAATCCAAGGTGCCTTGCTGGGCGTGGTCGAGCAGGCGGCCGGGTGTGGCGACGAGGATGTCGACGCCGTCGCGCAGGCGGTTGATCTGCGGCTGCATGCCGACGCCGCCGAACATCACCATGCTCTTCAGCGGCAGGTATTTGCCATAGGTCTTGACGCTTTCCTCGACCTGGGCGGCCAGCTCACGGGTCGGGGTCAGCACCAGGGCGCGGATGGCGGGCTTGCCGCGCTTATTGAGCACGGGCTCGCCGGTGCTCAAGCGGTGCAGCATCGGCAGGGTGAAGCCTGCTGTCTTGCCGGTGCCGGTCTGGGCGCCTGCGAGCAGGTCGCCGCCCTGCATGACGGCCGGAATGGCCTGGGCTTGGATGGGGGTAGGGGTGGTATAGCCGGCGTCGGCGATAGCCTTCAGCAAAGGCAGGGCAAGGCCCAGAGATTCAAAGCTCATTGATTTTTTGGTGAGCACGCATCTTCGGTTGCTGGGCCGCGCTGCAGGATGTGCAACGCCAGTCTTCGAGCCTGCGATAGGAGGCGCACAAGGTGTCAAAAAAAAGCAAACGCCGCGGAAGACTGGTAGCCGCGGCGTTGGGCTGCAGTATAGCCGGCCCCCGGGGAAACCCCGAACTGTAGGGGCGATTGAAGCCGGCGAGCGTGAACTTGTGACGGCGGCGGTTCGGGTGCTCGGCTTGAAGCTGCGACAATCGCACGCTTCGCGTTCAGCCGATGGCTGAGCAGCGCACCCAGCTTTTCACCGAATCATCCAGGACAGGAACTTCCCGCTATGGCGCAATACGTCTTTTCCATGAACCGCGTCAACAAGACGGTTCCCCCAAAACGCCACATTCTCAAGGACATCTCGCTCTCCTTCTTCCCCGGCGCCAAGATCGGCGTGCTGGGTGTGAACGGCTCGGGCAAGTCGACCATCCTGAAGATCATGGCCGGGGTGGACAAGGAGTACGACGGCGAAGCGATCGCGATGCCCGGCATCAAGATCGGCTACCTGGAGCAGGAGCCCAAGCTGAACGAAACCCAGACCGTGCGCGAAGCGGTCGAAGAGGGCATCGGCGGCGTCTTGGCCGCCAAGAAGCGGCTCGACGAGGTCTATGCCGCCTATGCCGAAGAAGACGCCGACTTTGACGCCCTGGCCGCCGAGCAGGGCGAGCTGGAGTCCGTCATCGCCGCTGCCGGCTCCGAAAACACCGATCTGCAGCTTGAATTGGCCGCTGACGCATTGAATCTGCCGCCGTGGGACGCGCAAATCAATGTGCTGTCCGGTGGCGAAAAGCGCCGCGTGGCGCTGTGCCGTTTGCTGCTGAGCAAGCCCGATATGTTGCTGCTCGACGAGCCAACCAATCACTTGGACGCCGAATCGGTCGAGTGGCTGGAGCAGTTCCTGCAGCGCTTCCCCGGCACCGTCGTCGCGATCACCCACGATCGCTACTTCCTCGACAACGCCGCCGAGTGGATCTTGGAGCTGGACCGTGGCCACGGCATTCCTTGGAAGGGCAACTACTCCGACTGGCTGGAGCAGAAAGAAAAGCGCCTGGAGGGCGAGCAGAAGTCCGAGGACGCTCGCGCCAAGGCGATGAAGGAAGAGCTGAAGTGGGTGCGCTCCAACGCCAAGGGCCGCCAGGCCAAGAGCAAGGCGCGGATGGCTCGCTTCGAGGAATTGAGTGACGTCGAGTACCAACAGCGCAATGTGACGAACGAAATCTTCATCCCGGTCGCCGAGCGCCTGGGCAATGAAGTGATCGAGTTCGAGAACGTGAGCAAGAGCTTCGGCGACCGCGTCTTGATCGACAACCTGTCCTTCAAGGTGCCGGCGGGCGCGATTGTCGGCATCATCGGCCCGAACGGTGCCGGTAAATCGACGCTGTTCCGCATGTTGCAGGGCACCGAGACGCCGGACAGTGGCACGGTCAAGATCGGCAAGACCGCGCGCATGGCCTTCGTCGACCAGAGCCGCGAGAGCCTGGACGCCGAGAAGACCGTCTGGCAAGACGTCTCGGGCGGCCTGGACAACATCACGGTGGGCAAGTTCGTGATGCCGAGTCGCGCCTATCTGGGTCGCTTCAACTTCAAGGGCAATGACCAGCAAAAGCTGGTCGGCAGCTTGTCGGGTGGTGAGCGCGGCCGCCTGCACTTGGCCAAGACGCTGGCGCAGGGCGGCAACGTCTTGATGCTGGATGAACCGTCGAACGACTTGGACGTCGAAACCTTGCGCGCGCTGGAAGAGGCGCTGCTGGAATTCGCCGGCTCGGCGATGGTGATCTCGCACGATCGCTGGTTCCTGGACCGCATCTGCACCCACATCCTGGCTTGCGAAGGCAATTCGCAGTGGTTCTTCTTCGACGGTAACTTCCACGAGTACGAAGCCGACAAGAAGAAGCGTTTGGGTGAAGAGGGCGCGCGGCCGAAGCGGATGCGTTTCAAGCCGATCAAGTGACGGTCTAGGTGGGCGGGTGGCGACACCCGCCCATTTGCTGGCTTTGGCTCTAGCTTTAGCTCCAGCTTTCTCCCAAGGCCTGGGCCTGCTGCAACACCAGCTCCACCGCCGCATCCTGCAAGTCCGGCGGGTATTTGTACTTGCGCAAAATCCGCTTGACCATCAAGCGCAGGCTGGCGCGCACGCTTTCACGCTCCGACCAATCCACGCTCAGGTTCTTGCGCAGGTTCTCGGTCAGCTCGTGGGCGATCTTCTTGAGGATTTCGTCGCTCAGCTCCCGCACGGCCGACTCGTTATTGGCCAGCGCATCGTAGAAGCGCAGCTCGTCCTCGCTCAGCCCTAGCGTCTCTCCGCGCCCCGCCGCCTCGCGGAACTTCTTGGCCATTTCGATCAGTTCCTCCATCACCTGCGCCGTCTCAATCGAGCGGTTCTGGTAGCGGCTGATCACCTGGCTGAGCATGTCCGAGAACTTCTTTTGCTGCACGATGTTGGTCGCGAACTTCGCCTTCACTTCGCCCTCCAGCAGCCGCTCCAGCAGCTCCACCGCCAGGTTGCGCTCCGGCATGTTTTTGACCTGTGCCAGGAACTCATCGTCCAGCAGGCCGATGTTGGGCTTGTCCAGACCGACCGCATCAAAGATATCGACCACGCTGTCCGACACCACCGCCTGGTTGATGATGGTTCGTATCGCTTGCTCGCGCTGCTCGTCGGTTTTCTTCTGCTGCGAGATTTCGCGCTTGGTCAGAATGACTTTGACCGCCTGCATAAAGGCCACTTCTTCGCGCACGGCCTTGGCTTCGTCGAGCGTGCAGCAAAGGCTGAATGCCTTGCTCATCGCCAGCGCCGCGTCGGCAAAACGTTGCTTGCCATCGCGCTTGCTCTCGGTCTTCAGGCCCAGCACATGGTTGGCCGCACCGGCTAAGGTCTTATGCCCGCCGGTCAAGAAGCCGCTGTAGTCATAGCCATGCAGCAGCGCCCGCAGCACGTCGAGCTTCTCGGCCAGCAGGCTGTAGGCCTCATGCGCGTCCACCGTCGGCCGCCCACGGCCCTGCGCCGCCGAGTACTCCTTCATCGCCGCCTTCAGCTCGCTGCCGATGCCGATGTAGTCCACCACCAAGCCACCTTGCTTGTCCTTGAAGACCCGGTTCACCCGCGCGATGGCCTGCATCAGGTTGTGGCCCTTCATCGGCTTGTCCACATACATCGTGTGTACGCAAGGAGCGTCGAAGCCGGTCAACCACATGTCCCGCACGATCACCAGCTTCAACTCGTCGGCCGGATCCTTGAAGCGCTTCTCCAGCCGTTTCTTGACCAGCCCGCTGTAGATGTGCGGGATCAACAAGGCGCGGTCAGAAGCCGAGCCGGTCATCACTACCTTGATCGCGCCACGCTCGGGGTCCTCGTCATGCCAGTCCGGCCTGAGCTTGACGATCTCGTTGTACAGATGCACACAGATGTCGCGGCTCATCGCCACCACCATTGCCTTGCCGGCCTGAGCTGCCTCTCGTTCCTCAAAATGTGCCACCAAGTCTGCCGCCACGCTGGCCACCCTTGGCTCGGAGCCCACCACTTTCTCAAGCGCGGCCCAACGGCTCTTCAGCTTGGCTTGCGCGCTTTCTTCTTCGTCCTCGGCCAGCTCGTCCACTTCATCGTCGATGCTGGCCAGCTCTTGTCCGTCCTTCAAGCGCAACTTGGCCAGCCGGCTCTCGTAGTAGATGGCCACGGTGGCACCGTCTTCCTTGGCCTGCTGCATGTCATAGACATGGATGTAGTCGCCAAACACCGCCCGGGTGTCGCGGTCGGTCGCCGACACGGGCGTGCCGGTAAAGGCCACAAAGGTCGCGTGCGGCAGCGCATCGCGCAGGTGCTGTGCATAGCCGACCTGGTACTTGGTCTGGTATTGCGCTTCGTTGTCGGCAACCAGCAAATTTGGCGACGCTGCGATTCCTTCGGAGTAAATCAGCCCTTTGGCCGATGCTGCAGGCTTCACCTTGACCGTCTTCAGCTTCGCCTCAAAACCGTATTGCGTGCGGTGCGCTTCATCGGCGATCACAACGATATTGCGCCGGTCCGACAGCACCGGGAAGAAGTCCTCGTCTTCACCTGGCATGAACTTCTGGATCGTCGCGAACACAATGCCGCCCGATGGCCGCTTGCTCAGCAAGGCACGCAACTCCTGCCGCGTCGTTGCCTGTGCCGGCTGCTCGCGCAACAGGTCTTGTGCAAGGCAAAACACGCCGAACAACTGCCCGTCCAGATCATTGCGGTCGGTGATCACCACAATCGTGGGGTTCTGCATCAAGGGCTCTTGCATCACCCGTGCCGCAAAGCAAGTCATCGTGATGCTCTTGCCGCTCCCTTGTGTATGCCAAACAACCCCACCCTTGCCACGCAGGTTTTCTGCGCTGTCAGGGCGCGAGGCCAGCACCACATGCTCTATCGCCGAGCGCACCGCATGGAATTGGTGGTAACCGGCAATCTTCTTGATCAACGCACCGTCGTCCTCGAAGAGCACGAAGTAGCGCAAGTAATCAAGCAGATAAGCGGGTGCCAGCGCACCGCGCACCAGCGTCTCCAGCTCATTGAACTGGCCCAGCGGGTCCAGGTCCACGCCGTTGATGGTGCGCCATTGCTGAAAGCGCTCGCCGTTGGCCGACAGCGAGCCCATTCGCGCCTCGCTGCCGTCCGAGATCACCAGCAGCTCGTTGTACTGGAACAGGTCGGGCACCTGCGCCTTGTAGGTCTGGATCTGGTCGT
>NZ_JANNMI010000047.1:0-3469 GCF_031397715.1 Roseateles sp. | reverse complement strand
GAACACAAAAGCTCAAGCTCAAGCGCAGGCAAACGCACAAGCACACGCACACGATGAAGAGGCCCACGAAGGCCCGATCAAGACGCCCAAACAGCTGGCCTGGGCGGTGGGGTTGGCCTTTGTTGTGCCGATCATCGTGATCATCATGCTGGCCAATTACGTCTCCAGCAGCAGCAAGCCGGCCGCCGGCAGCGAAGCGCTTGAGGCAATGGCCGTGGCCGCGCGCATTCAGCCCATCGGCGGCATTGAGTTGAAGGACATGAATAACGTCGCGACCTTGAAGACCGGCGAGCAGGTCTACCAAGCGCAATGCGCGGCCTGCCATGCCAGCGGCGCGGCCGGTGCCCCTAAGCTTGCCGACCTGGCGGCTTGGGGCCCACGCATCGGCGCCGGCTTAGAGGCCTTGCTGGCTTCGGCGCTGAAGGGCAAGGGCGCCATGGGTGCGCAAGGCGGTGGTGATTTCAGTGACTTTGAAATTTCCCGCGCCGTGGTTCATATGGCCAATCAGGGCGGTGCCAAGTTTGACGAACCCAAGGCGCCGGCTGCGGCAGCTTCGGCAGCCGCAAACTGAGGCGTTCTCGCTCAAATAAAAAGCCGACCCGCTGAGGTCGGCTTTTTTGTGGGCCTGAATTTTGTGAACCTAGGGCAAAGGGGTCAAGTTCACCCCGTGCCGCTGCAGTAACTCGGCATGTGTGCAGGCCTGCGGTGCCCACAGCCCGGCCTCCACCGCTTGCGCCGCCCAGTCCATATCCATGCTGTGTACCAGGCCCAAACCCAAGGGCGTGCTGAGAAAGAGGCGGTCTTGCTCGTCCAGCCAACTGGCCGAGCCTGCGCAGCTCAGGCCGGTGTGGGTGTGCACCAAGCCGTCCGTCAGCAGGCCCGCATCCAGCCTGAACACCCAGGGTGCGGCCTCCAGCTGCAGATAGACGCGCTGCGGGCCGTTCTGGAAAAACCAGCAGCCCGACTCGTCCGCCGCGTAATTGCGCTCAATGAACTGGCGCAGCTTTTCATGCGTGACGCGGCTGCCCTTGACCTGCGGAAACGGTCCGGCGGCCTGGATGCGCTCGTCGCGCATATACCAATCGCCGCGCGCGTCCAGCGCCAACCAGCCATAGCAATGCGGCACATTGGGCCATTTCTTCAGCGCGGCTTCGACGATGGGGTCCATAGCTAGAGCGCCTGAGATAACCAGTTACACACCTGCTCCGGCATGCCGAACACATGGCCGGGTAGCCGGCCCTGGGCAAAGCCGACATGGCCACCCTGCGCCGGTTGCCACAGCGTCACACAGGGGCCGGCGTCTTGCGGCCGGGGCAGGCTGGCGGCCGGCACAAAGGGGTCGTTGCGGGCGTTCAGCACCAGGGCCGGGATGCGGATGCGCTTCAGATGCGGCTTGGCCGAGGCGCGCACCCAGTAGTCCTCGGTGCTGCGAAAACCGTGCAGCGGCGCGGTGAACAGATTGTCAAACTCGTACAAATTGCTGGCAGCGCGCAGCCGTTCGCCGTCGAACAGGCCAGGGTGTTGCTGCAGTTTGCGCAGCGCCTTGGGCACCATGGTGCGCAAAAACATGCGGGTGTAGACGAGCCGGTTGAAACCTTGGCCGATGGCGTGCCCGGCGGCGGCCAGATCGACCGGCGAGCAGATCGAGCAGACCGCGCGGGCGGTGGCGGCAGCGCTCTGGCCATGCTCTTCGGCCCAGCGCAGCAAGGCATTGCCGCCTAGCGAAACACCGGCTGCCAGCACCGGGCCGTCGTGCTGTTCCTTGAAGCGCGCCAGCATCCAGCCCACTTCCTCAAAGTCACCCGAGTGATAGGCGCGCGGCGCGAGGTTCAGCTCCCCCGAGCAGCCGCGGAAATGCGGCATCGCAAACGCCCAGCCACGCGAACGCGCGACGGTGGCGAAGGCCTGCGAGGAATGGCTTTGCGAGCTCCCCTCCAAGCCGTGGAACAAGACCAGCAGCGGGCACTCAACGGCGGATTCGGCGGGGCCATCCAGCCAATCAACGTCAACGAAATCGCCGTCGGGGGTGTCCCAGCGTTCGCGTCTGAAGCTCAGCTCAGGCCCACCGTTATGGCGCGAAAACATCGCCGGCCAGATGGTCTGCGCTTGGCCGCCGGGCAGCCATCTTGGGGCTTGGTACTGCATAACACTAGGTTTCAATGCAAGGTCGCCGGCTCTTCAATGACTTCTTGGATGTCATGTGCGGTGCCGGGGCTGGCATGGTGGACCACCATGCGCCATCCCTGCGCCGTCTTCAGGTAGACATTGGTGGCGATCACCCAAGCACTTTGTTTGCCGCCACCGCCTTCAACCACAACACGTTCCAACACCTGATGAATCGCGGTCTCATTGGTTTGCACACGCCGCACCCGCTCGGGATGCACCGAGATCGCCCCTTGGGCAAACACCACCTCGAAGGCCGCCCTGATCGCACCCAAGCCGACCACGCGCGGGCCGCCTGGGTGGACGCAGGAGACTTCCTCCTCGTCCGACCAGACGGCCATCAAGCGGCTGAGGTCGGCCTGTTGCAATGCTTCGTAAAACTGCGTCTCGGTGTCTTCGGGCGAGGACAGGAGCGCGGCGACCGGAACTTTGGGGTGTTGCATGGGTTTCAGTGCTGGCTGTGCAGCACTTCGCCGGCCTTCAGCTTGTAGACGGTGCCGCAATAAGCGCACTTGCCTTGGCCGCCATGGCTGAGGTCGATGAAGACCTTGGGATGGCTGCTCCACAGCGCCATCTTCGGGTTCGGGCAGGCCACCACGCCGGCGCCTTGCACATCGGCGGCGGTGACCTCGACGATGGATTTGTCGGCATTGCTCATGATGATGTTTTCTTTCTAACTAGACCAGCGTGAGCCAGTGCGCATATTTCGCATTGCGGCCATTGACGATGTCAAAGAACGCGGCTTGGATTTTCTCGGTAATGGGACCCCGGCTGCCGACGTAATTGCCGCTGCCCAGCTCGATGCGGTCCAGCTCGCGGATCGGCGTCACCTCGGCGGCGGTGCCGGTGAAGAAGGCCTCGTCGCAGATGTACACCTCATCGCGGGTGATGCGCTTTTCCACCAGCTTGAGCCCTAAGTCTTCGCAGATGTGGAAGATCGTGTTGCGGGTGATGCCGTTCAAAGCGCCGGCCGACAAATCGGGCGTGTAGACCATGCCGTTTTTGATCACGAACAAATTCTCGCCCGCGCCCTCGGACACAAAGCCCGAGGCGTCCAGCAGCAGCGCTTCGTCATAGCCATCATCCAGCGCCTCCATATTGGCCAGGATGGAGTTGGTGTAATTGCTGACGGCTTTGGCCTGCGTCATCGTGATGTTGACGTGGTGGCGGGTGTAGCTGCTGGTCTTGACGCGGATGCCGCGCCGCATGCCGTCCTCGCCGAGGTAAGCGCCCCAGGCCCAGGCCGCCACCATCAGGTGAATCTTGTTGCCCTTGGGGCTGATGCCCAGCTTCTCGGAGCCAATCC
>NZ_JANNMI010000446.1:0-14668 GCF_031397715.1 Roseateles sp. | reverse complement strand
CGAGAGCTATGTGCGGCCCAAGGCCCTGCAATACCTCGAAGAGGGCAAGGTGGTGATCTTTGCCGCCGGCACTGGCAACCCCTTTTTCACCACCGACACCGCGGCCGCGCTGCGCGGTGCCGAGATCGGCGCCGAGATCGTCTTGAAGGCGACCAAGGTGGACGGCGTTTATAGTGCCGACCCGAAGAAGGATCCAGCCGCCACGCGTTATTCGCGCATCACCTTTGATGAGGCGATCAGCAAGAATTTGCAGGTTCTGGACGCCACGGCCTTTGCCTTGTGCCGCGACCAAAAACTGCCAATTCGGGTCTTCAGCATCCTCAAGCCGGGTGCCTTGAAGCGGGTGGTGTTGGGTGAAGATGAAGGCACGCTGGTCCACGTTTAAGGGCGGGGCGGCGTTAGTTTCGAAGTGACGGGTGAATCAGGACATCAAGGTCGAGAATCATGAGCATTGCAGACATCAAGCAAAACGCTGAAGCAAAGATGGCCAAGTCCATCGAAGCCCTGAAGGGCGAGTTGCACAAAATCCGTACCGGGCGTGCGCATCCGGGCATTCTGGATCAGGTCAATGTGGACTATTACGGCTCGCCGGTGCCGATCACGCAGGTCGCCAACGTGACCTTGTTGGACTCGCGCACGATCAGTGTGCAGCCCTGGGAGAAAGGCATGGGTGCCAAGATCGAGAAAGCGATTCGCGAGTCCGATCTGGGCCTGAATCCAGCCTCCCAGGGCGACTTGATCCGCGTGCCCATGCCGGCGCTGAACGAAGAGCGTCGCCGCGACCTGACCAAGGTTGTGCGCAATGTCGGTGAAGACGCCAAGATTGCGGTGCGCAATTTGCGTCGCGACGCCAATGAGCAGGCCAAAAAGCTGACCAAAGAAAAATTGATCAGCGAAGACGACGAGCGCCGTAGCCTCGATGACGCACAAAAACTGACCGATCGCACGATTGCCGAGATCGAGCGCCTGATCGCCGGCAAAGAAGCCGAAATCTTGGCCGTTTGAGTGGTGCCGGCTCAGTGACTAATGATTCAAGCGGCATGAACAGGCCGGCGGGGCCGCGCCACATCGCCATCGTGATGGATGGCAACGGCCGCTGGGCCAAAAAGCGGTTTTTGCCGCGTTTCTTCGGCCACAAGGCCGGCGTCGACAGCTTGGTCAAGGTGGTGCAGTCCTGTATCGACCGCGAGGTCCAGTACCTGACCGTGTTCGCCTTTTCCAGCGAGAACTGGAAGCGCCCGAGTGACGAGGTGTCCGGCCTGATGGGGCTGGTGCTGGCCGCGGTATCGCGCTACCTGGCCAAGATGGGCCAGATGGGCGTGCGCATCCGCATCGTCGGTGACCGTGATGCCGTCTCGCCCAAGCTGCGCAATGCCTGGAACGAGGCCGAATCAGCCACCGCTCACAACACCAAGTTGACCATGTCGGTGGCCTTCAATTACGGCGGCCGCTGGGACATCGTGCAGGCCTGCAAGGCCGCCATCAGCGCCGGCGTGCCGGCTGCGGAGTTGACCGAGGCGCGGCTGTCGGAATTCATGGCGATGAGTTATGCGCCCGATCCGGACTTGTTCATCCGCACCGGCGGTGAAGTGCGCATCAGCAACTTCATGCTGTGGCAGGTGGCCTACACCGAGTTTGTGTTTTCCGACTGTCTCTGGCCCGAATTTGGCGAGAAGCAACTGGACGCTGCGATTGCGGCCTTTCGTGACCGTGACCGGCGCTTCGGAGGCGTCAAAGAGGCGCCGGTTTTGGCCGCCGTTTAATCTCCCCATGTTGAAGACTCGAATCATCACCGCGCTGGTCTTGCTGGCCGTCTTGCTGCCCGCCTTGTTCGCGTCGCAACCGCTGCCCTTTGCTTTGCTCACGCTGCTGATGATTGGCGCGGCCGGCTGGGAATGGGCGCGTCTGAACGGCATCAGCGGCGCGCCCGCCGTGAGCTTTGGCTTGGCGGTATCCGCAGCCGCTTGGACCACTTATTTGGCGCTGGGTATGCAGGCTGCGCCGGCCTGGGCCTGGTGGCTGGCGAGCCTGCTCTGGGTCTCGGGCAGCGCCTATGCCTTGCGCGGTGGGCCCAGCCGATGGCCGCTTGCGCCCAAGCTGCTGCGCATGGTGTTGGGCGCCTTGGTCTTGGTTGCGGCTTGGGGCGCGATGGTGCAGGCCAAGGCCACTGGCGTCAACTTTTTGCTGTCCATTTTTTGCCTGGTTTGGATGGCGGACATCTCTGCCTATTTCGGCGGCCGCACTTTTGGCAAGCGTAAGTTGGCGCCGACCATCAGCCCGGGTAAGAGCTGGGAAGGCGTGTGGTCCGGCATGCTGGGCGTGTTGTTGCTGGCTTTTGCCTGGGCTTTTTACATCGATACCCATCTGACGGTGGACTCACCCAGCCTGTATCAATTGCTGCTTAAGGGTCAGTCCTTGGCTCTTGGTCTGCTGGCGCTGATGTTGCTGAGCGCCATGAGTGTGGTCGGCGATTTGTTTGAATCTTTGCTGAAGCGGGCGGTCGGTGCCAAAGACAGCAGCCAGTTGCTGCCGGGCCACGGCGGTGTCTTGGACCGCATTGACGCGCTGCTGCCGGTGTTTCCGGCCGCCCTGGCCATGAGTTCTTTGAGTGTGTTGGCATGAACAATGACCTCCGTCTTCAGCGCATCACGGTGCTGGGTTCAACCGGCTCCATCGGCGTCAATACGCTGGACGTGTTGGCCCGCCATCCCGAGCGTTACGAGGTTTTTGCGCTCAGCGCGATGAGTCGCGTCGACGCCTTGTTTGCGCAATGCCTGCAGTGGCGGCCGCGTTTTGCGGTCATGCCCGACCACGCCCTGGCGCAAGAGCTGCGCCTCAAACTGCGCGAGCAGGGCAGCAAGACCGAGGTGCTGGACGGTGCCGAGAGCCTGGCAGACATCGCCGCGCATCCCGATGTGGACATGGTCATGGCGGCAATCGTCGGCGCGGCCGGTCTGGCGCCTTGCTTGGCCGCTGCGCGTGCGGGCAAGCGCCTGCTGCTGGCCAATAAGGAGGCGATCGTCGTCGGCGGCGCACTCTTTATGCAGGCGGTCGAACAGGGCGGCGCCACGCTGCTGCCCATCGACAGCGAGCATTCGGCGATCTTTCAATGCCTGCCCGAGGACCGCAAGACCTGGGCCCAGCGCATTGACCATATTGTGTTGACGGCGTCCGGCGGACCGTTTCGCCAGCGCGATCCGGCCACCTTGGCCGAAGTCACGCCCGAGCAGGCCTGCGCGCACCCGAATTGGGTGATGGGGCGCAAGATTTCGGTCGATTCGGCCACCATGATGAACAAGGCGCTGGAGGTGATCGAGGCGCGCTGGTTGTTTGGCCTGGCGCCTGAGCAGATCAAGGTCATCATCCATCCGCAAAGCATCATCCATTCGATGGTGGTGTGCCGTGACAAATCGGTGCTGGCCCAGCTCGGCACGCCCGATATGCGGGGGCCTATCGCTTACGGCCTGTCTTTCCCTGAGCGCATCGAGGCCGGGGCAAGCCGGTTGGATTTGCTGACCGGACCCGCGCTGAGTTTTGAGGACGCCGACGAGCGGCGCTTCCCCGGCCTCTATCTGTCTTGGCAAGCCTTGCGTGGCCCCGAGGGAGCGACAGCGGTCTTGAATGCCGCCAATGAAGAGGCGGTGGAGGCTTTTCTCAATCGGCGCCTGCGCTTTGATCAGATCCATCAAGTCAATTGCGCCAGCCTTGAGGCGGTGGTGCCCGAGGCCGGCGAATGCGCCGATGTGGCCTGCCTGTTGGGGCTGGACGCACGCGCCCGCCGCCATGCACAGGGCTTGATCGCGGAGCTGGCGGCATGAGTACCTTGCTGGCTTTTTTGCTGACACTGGGGGTGTTGGTGGTCGTGCATGAATATGGGCATTACCGTGTGGCGCGTGCCTGCGGTGTCAAGGTGCTGCGTTTTTCGGTCGGTTTCGGCAAGGTCATCTGGCGCCGCCAGAGTAGCCCGGATGCGACCGAATTCACACTCTGTGCCCTGCCTTTGGGCGGTTATGTGCGCATGCTGGATGAACGCGACGGGCCGGTCGATCCAGCGCTGCGCTCGCAGGCCTTCAACAACCGGCCACTGCGCCAGCGGGTGGCGGTGGTGGCCGCCGGGCCGTTGGCCAATTTGCTGTTGGCGATTGTCTTGTTTGCGTCCGCAGCCTGGTTGGGCTCCAGCGAGCCTAAGGCGGTTTTGGGCACGCCCGCAAGCGACTCGGTGGCGGCAAAAGCGGGCCTGCAGGCCGGTGACTGGGTACGCGCGATTTCTGCGGACGGCCAGCAGTGGCGCGACCTAGCCTCCTACTCCGAGCTGATGTCGACGTTGTTTGAGGCCACGTCGGCCGGTGCGCCTGTGCATCTGGACGTTTCCAATCCAGGCGGGCATGGGCGGCGCAGCGTGGTGCTCGACACCAGCCGCTTGGGTGCGGCCACCCTTGATGCGGCGAGCTTGCGCCGGCTGGGCCTGACGCCGATGAGCGAGCCAGTTATGGGCAAGGTCTCGGCGGGTGGTGCGGCCGAGCAGGCTGGCTTGCGTGAGGGTGACCGAGTGCTCGTCGTCGACTCGTTGCCGGTGGCTGATGCTGCGGCCTTGCGCGACCAAATTCGTCGCTCGGTTCAAGCCGACGGGGCGCATCAATCGCTTTGGTTGATTGAGCGTGGCGGCCAGCGTCTGGAGCTGGCGGTGCGCCCGCGGGTGGTCAAAGAGGGTGAACAAACCATCGGCCGGATCGAGGCGATGGTCGGCGCGGCGCCTGAGATGGTGACGGTGAGTCGCGGCTTCTTCGAGGGCTTGGCACTGGGTGCGCAACGCACTTGGAGCGTCTCCTGGATGACCTTGAAGGTGTTCGGCCGCATGCTGATCGGCGAGGCATCGCTGAAGAATTTAAGCGGGCCTTTGACAATTGCAGACTATGCGGGGCAGTCGGCCCGGTCTGGCTTGCCGCAGTATCTTGGCTTCTTGGCGCTGGTCAGCGTCAGCCTTGGTGTTTTGAACTTGCTGCCGCTGCCAATGCTGGATGGTGGGCACCTGATGTATTATCTTTTCGAGGGTTTAAGCGGCCGCCCGGTCTCGGAGTGGTGGCAAACTCAGCTGCAGCGCGCAGGGGCGTTGATCCTGATGCTGATGATGGCCCTAGCCCTTTCTAACGACGTGGTCCGCTTGACGGGCCTGCATTGACTCTATCTGCATGTCCTCATCTCTAAGAACGGGTGCTCGTATGCGCCCCTCAGTCCTGACCTTGGCCCTGGTGGCCACACTGCAGTCAGGCGTCGCCTGGGCAGTGGATCCTTTTGTTCTCAAGGACATCCGTGTTGAAGGCCTGAAACGGACCGACCCCGGCACCGTTTTTGCGTCTCTGCCGTTCCGCATCGGCGACAGCTACAGCGATGACAAGGGCGCGGCCGCATTGCGCGCCCTGTTCGCTACCGGCCTGTTCAAGGACGTGCGCATCAATATTGATGGCGATTCGGTGGTGGTGATGATCGAAGAGCGGCCCATCATTGCCAATGTCAGCTTTGCGGGCTTGAAGGAGTTCGATACCGAAGCCTTGACCAAGTCGCTGAAGGAAGTCGGCATCGGCGAAGGCAAGCCCTTTGACAAGGCTTTGGCGGATCGCGCCGAGCAAGAATTGAAGCGCCAATACCTGACGCGCAGCTTGTACGGTGCCGAGGTGACCACCACCATCACGCCGCTGGAACGCAACCGCGTCAACGTCAGCTTTACCGTGGCGGAGGGCGAGCCGGCGAAGATCGGCGTGGTGCGCATCCAAGGTAGCTCGGTGTTCTCGGAGAGTACCTTGGTGGGCCTGCTGGAGCAGACCAGTAGCGGCTGGCTGACTTGGTACACCAAGACCGACCGCTACTCGCGCGCCAAGCTGAATGCCGATCTGGAGACGCTGCGCTCCTACTACCTGAACCGTGGTTACCTCGAATTTGCAGTGACCTCGACCCAGGTGACGATCTCGCCCGACAAGCAAAGCATCGATATCGCCATCACCGTCAGCGAAGGCCAGCAGTACACGGTAACGGCTGTCAAGTTGGAAGGTGAATTTCTCGGCCGCGAAGAGGACTTCAAACGCCTGATCTTCTTCAAGCCCGGCCAGCCCTACCAAGGCGAGGCCGTGGCGCAGACGACGCGGGCGTTCCAGGACCTGTACGGCACCTTCGGTTACGCCTTCGCGCGGGTGGATTCGCGCCCCGAAATTGACCGCGCGACCGGTCAGGTCGTGGTGACGTTGGTGGCGGAGCCGCAGCGCCGTGTCTATGTGCGCAATGTCATCATTGCCGGCAACACACGCACCCGCGACGAGGTGATTCGGCGCGAGTTCCGGCAGTTCGAGTCGGCTTGGTACGACGGCCAGAAGATCAAGGCCTCGCGCGACCGGGTCGAGCGTCTGGGTTATTTCAAGGAGGTCACGGTTGACACCTCGGAAGTGCCCGGCGCGCAAGATCAGGTCGATGTTTTGCTGACCGTGGTCGAACGACCGACCGGCAATATCCAGGTTGGCGCCGGCTACTCCAGTCAACAAAAGCTGTCCTTCACCGGCGCCATCAGACAAGACAATGTGTTTGGGTCCGGCCATTACCTCGGCATCGAAGTGGCGACGGCATCCACCGGGCGCAACTTGGTGGTCAGCACGGTCAACCCTTACTTCACCGTGGACGGTGTCTCGCGCGCGCTGGATGTTTTCTACCGCACGCAGAAGCCCTACAACTCACTCGGTGAGCCTTATGAGTTGGTGACGACGGGTACATCAATTCGCTTCGGTGTGCCGTTCTCGGAGTTGGACACGGTCTTCTTTGGCGCGGGTGTAGAGAACACGCGGATGACGACCGACTCCGGTTTGCCCAATAGCTATTTGCTGTACGGGCGCCAGTTTGGATCAGACAGCACCGCGTTTCCTCTCACCGTCGGCTGGCAGCGCGATAACCGTGACAGCATCATTTCGCCAACGGTTGGAAAGTATGCGCGAGTCAACCTCGAGTTGAGTCCCGCAGGCGACGCTCAATACTTTCGCGCGAATATCCAGTATCAACAGTACATACCGTTCACCAACAAAATCACCCTGGGCTTGAATAGTGAGCTGGGTTGGGGGCAAGGGCTGGGTAGCAATCCCTTCCCAATCTTCAAGAACTTCTATGCCGGTGGCCTGGGTTCGGTGCGGGTGTTTGAGGCCGGCTCACTCGGCCCGGTTGACGTGACCGGTACACGTACCGGCGGTAATCGCCGCGCCAATGTCAACGCCGAACTGTATTTGCCCGTTCCAGGTACGGGCAATGACAAAACCTTCCGGCTCTACACCTTTGTGGATGCCGGCAATGTGTGGGGTTCGTTCGAACAACTGAAGTTTGATTCCATCCGCTCTTCGGCCGGCATAGGGCTGAGTTGGGTCTCGCCGATGGGGCCTTTGCGCTTGAGCTACGGCAAGGCCCTGAGCAAGCAACGCACGGATAGAATTGAGCCATTCCAATTCCAGATCGGGAACGCATTCTGATGAAGAGCAAACTGTTGAAGTCGGTGGCCTTGGCCGCCATGATGTCTGTGTCTGCCCTTGGCGTGGCGCAGGAAATTAAGATTGGCTATGTCAACAGCGAGCGCGTTCTGCGTGAGGCCAATCTGGCCAAGACGGCACAGCTCAAGCTGGAAGCAGAATTCGGCAAGCGCGAGAAGGACCTGAAGGATCAGGAGTCCAAGCTGCGCGGCGCCGCCGAAAAGCTTGAAAAGGATGCGCCAACGCTGGCAGAAACCGAACGCAATCGCCGCCAACGCGACTTGGTGGAAGCGGACCGTGACATGCAGCGCAAGCGCCGCGAGTGGCAAGAGGACCTGACTCAGCGTAGGAACGAAGAGCTGGGTGCGGTGGTCGAGCGTGCTAATCGCGTCATCAAGCAGATCTTTGAGGCCGAAAAATACGACCTGATCTTGCAGGACGCCTTGAATGTCAGCGCCCGTGTGGACATCACCAAGAAAGTGATCGACACGCTGAACGCCCAGAAATAGCGGATGGCCTCAGCTGTCACGCTGGCCGATGTGATCGCCGCCTTGGGCGGCGTTCTTCATGGCGAGAGCGCAACCCGCATCGAGCGTATCGCCCCTCTCGAATCCGCCGACGCGGCCAGCCTGAGCTTCTTGGCTAACCCGCGCTATCAAGCGCAACTGGCCACGACAGCGGCGGCCTGCGTGATCGTGGCGCCGGCCCTGGCCGAGGCGGCGGCGGCGCGCGGCGCGGCCATCGAGACGCCCGATCCCTATCTGTATTTTGCCCGGTTGACGCAGTGGTGGGCGGCGCGTGTGCGGGCCCGCCCGGTGCCCCGTATCCATCCGAGCGCGGTGATTGATGCCAGCGCGGTGGTGGCGGCCGATGCGGATGTGGGTGCGCTGGTCGTGATTGATGCCGGCGCGCAGGTCGGTGCCGGCGCGGTCATCGGCGCGCATTGCGTGATCGAGCGCGGCGCGGTGATAGGCGCGGGCACGCGCTTGGCGGCGCATGTGACGGTCGGTTTCGATTGCCGCATCGGGGCGCGCTGCACCCTGCATGCGGGCGTGGTGATCGGCGCCGATGGTTTCGGCTTTGCGCCGCATGCGGGGCGCTGGGAGAAGATCGCCCAGCTCGGCGCAGTGCGCATCGGCGACGATGTGGAGATCGGGGCTAACACTTGTATTGACCGGGGTGCGCTGGATGACACCGTGCTGGGCGACGGCGTCAAGCTCGACAATCTGGTGCAGATCGCGCATAACGTGCGCATCGGCGCGCATACGGCGATCGCCGGTTGCACGGCGATTGCCGGCAGCACCACAATCGGCGCGCACTGCACGATTGCGGGCGCCGCCAATATCGTCGGCCACCTGACGATTGCGGACCATGTCCATGTGTCGGCCGCGACGCTGATCAGCCGCAGCATCCAAAAGCCTGGCCTGTACAGCGGCGCGTTCCCGTTCGACGACAATGCCAGCTGGGAAAAGAACGCAGCCACACTGCGCAATTTGTATTCATTGCGGCAGCGCGTACTTGCGCTAGAGAAGAAGAATTCATCATGATGGACATCCACGAAATTCTCAAAAGATTGCCCCACCGTTACCCGCTGCTGCTGGTGGACCGAGTGCTTGAGATCGAAAAAGGCAAGCGCATCCTGGCGCTCAAGAACGTCAGCATCAACGAGCCGTATTTCGTCGGCCATTTCCCGCATCGCCCGGTCATGCCCGGCGTGCTGATGTTGGAGGCGATGGCGCAAGCCGCGACGCTGCTGGCCCTGGCCAGCACCGATATCGTGCTGGACGACACCACGGTGGTCTACTTTGCCGGCATCGATAACGCCAGATTCAAGCGGCCTGTTGAGCCCGGTGACCAGATCCTGCTCGACGTAACGCTGGACCGCGCCAAGGCCGGCATCTTCAAGTTCTCGGGCAAGGTGATGGTCGGCGAGCAGTTGGCTGCCGAGGCGCAGCTGATCTGCACAATGCGCAAGATCGCTGACTGAGTACTTGGCATGAACCTGATTCATCCGACCGCCCTGATTGATGCTGCCGCTGAATTGGACAGTTCGGTCAAGGTCGGTGCCTACACGGTCATCGGCTCGCATGTGCGCATTGCCGCCGGCACGGTGATCGGCCCGCATTGCGTGATCGAGGGCCGCACGACGATAGGCCAGCACAACCGCATCGCCCAGTTCAACTCGATCGGCGGCGCACCGCAGGACATGAAGTACGCGGGTGAGCCGACCGAGTTGGTGATCGGCGATCGCAACGCCGTGCATGAGTTTTGCACCTTCAATTTGGGCACCGTGCAGGACGAAGGTGTCACTCGCATCGGCAGCGACAACTGGATCATGGCCTATGTGCATATCGCCCATGATGTGCGCCTGGGCAACCGCACGGTGCTGGCCAATAACGCCACGCTTGCAGGCCATGTGCAGGTCGGTGATTGGGCGGTGGTAGGCGGCCTGACGGGGGTGCATCAGTTCGTCAAGATCGGCGCCCACGCGATGGTCGGCTTTCAGGCCCATGTGGCCCAGGACGTGCCGCCTTTCATCACCGTGGACGGCAACCCCTTGACGGCGCGTGCGGTCAATGTAGTGGGCCTGCGGCGGCGCGACTTTTCGGCCGAGCGGATTGCCGTCATCAAGCAGATGCACAAGTTGCTGTATCGCTCGTCGATGACGCTGGAGCAGGCGGTGGCCGCGATCGGGGACTTGAGAGCGCAGCAGGATGATGTTGCTGATATCGATCTGATGTTGAGCTTTCTTGCTGCCGCCACGCGCGGTATCGTGCGCTAACAACGCCCGCCATGAATGTCTGCGCGCCTCGCTTCGGCATGGTGGCCGGGGAGGCCTCCGGTGACTTGTTGGCCGGTTTGCTGCTCGCTGGCATGCGCGAGCGCTGGCCCGATTTGTCCGCCCAAGGCATAGGCGGGCCGCGCATGGTGGCACAGGGATTCGAGCCCTGGTGGCCGCTCGACAAGCTGTCGGTGTTTGGCTATGTGGACGCGCTATGGAATCTGCGCGAGTTACTGAGCATCCGCAAGCAACTGGGTGACCGCTTGCTGCAGACCAAGCCGACCGCCTTCATCGGCATTGACGCGCCCGATTTCAATTTCGGCCTGGAGCAGCGCCTGCGCGAGTCCGGCATCAAGACCGTGCACTTTGTCTGCCCGTCGATCTGGGCCTGGCGGGCCGAGCGGGTCGCGAAAATCAAGCGCTCGGCCGACCATGTGCTGTGCCTGTTCCCGTTCGAGCCCGCCTTGCTACAACAGCATGGCATCAAGGCCACCTATGTCGGCCACCCGCTGGCCGACGCGATCCCGCTGACCCCACCCAAGGCCGCAGCGAGGGCGGCTCTGGATCTGTCCGAGGCGGACGGGGTGGTGGCCTTGCTGCCGGGCAGCCGGCGCAGCGAGGTCGCCTATATCGCCGCACCGCTGCTGCAGGCTGCCGTGCTGATGCAGCAGGCCAGGCCAGAGCTGCGCTTCGTGATGCCGGTGGCGCCCAAAATGCGTGAGCTGATCGCGCCGCTGGTGGCGGCCGATGCGCCCCAACTCAATTTGAGCCTGCTCGACGGCCGCTCGCACGAGGCCCTGGCAGCCTGCGATACCTGCTTGGTGGCCAGTGGCACGGCGACGCTGGAGGCGGCGTTGTTCAAGCGACCGATGGTGATTGCCTACCGCATGCATACGCTGAATTGGTGGCGCATGAAGGGCCGCAACTACCAGCCCTGGATAGGCCTGCCGAATGTGCTGGCGCGAGAGTTCTTGGTGCCCGAGCTGATCCAGGATGCTTGTACGCCAGAGAACCTGGCGCGTGAGGGTTTGGCTTGGTTGGAGGACACGGGCCGTTACGCCAGCGTGCAAGCCCGCTTCCAGGAGCAACATGAAACGCTGCGCTGCAATACCGCGCTGAGGGCCAGCGATGCGATCGCGCAAGTCATTGATGGCGTTTGAGCAGCTCGGCCTGAATTGGAACGGTCAAGGCCTGATGGCCGGCGTCGACGAGGCCGGGCGCGGCCCGCTGGCTGGCCCGGTGGTAGCCGCTGCGGTGATGCTCAATGAGGCCGACCCGGTACTCGGCTTGGCCGATTCCAAGGTCTTGACCGAGAAGAAGCGCGAGCGCTTGTTTGATGAGATCCGCGCCAAGGCCCTGTGCTTTTGCATCGCCGAGGCCAGCGTCGAGGAGATCGATCGATTGAATATTCTGCAGGCGACCATGCTGGCAATGCGCCGTGCCGTTGAAGGCCTGCGGCTGAAGCCGGCCATGGTCTTGGTGGACGGCAACCGCCTGCCCATCCTGAGGATCGCGGCCGAGGCCATCGTCAAGGGCGACGCCAAGGTGGCGGCGATTTCGGCCGCGTCCATCCTGGCCAAGGTCACGCGTGATCGCCAATGCCTCAAGATGGCCGAAACCTATCCCGAGCATGGCTTTGCCAAGCACAAGGGCTACCCGACCGCCGAACATCTGGCCGCTCTGCAGGCGCACGGCGTGACGCCTTGGCACCGCCGCAGCTTTGGGCCGGTGCGTGCGCTGCTGGAAAGCACATGAGTCAAATTCTGCACATCACCTCGCGTGACAACCCCGCTCTGCAGCGGCTGCGTAAGCTCAGCCAAGACGGTGGTGCCTATCGCAAGCTGGGCTCCATCTGGTTGGAGGGCGACCATCTGGTGCGCGCCTGCCTGCTGCGCAAATACCCGGTTAGTTTGGCGGTCTTGACCGAAGCGGCGGCGGCCGACCCTGTGCTGCGTCTGCTGGGCGACGCCGCGCCGCGCCAGCTGATCGTGCCGACGGCCTTGTTCAAAACCATCAGCGGCCTCGAGTCGCCGGCGCAGATCGGCTTTGAAGTACCGCATGACGCTGAACAGGCCCTGACCCCCGGCGTCGACACGTTAGTGTTGGACCGTCTGCAGGACGCCGGCAATGTCGGCACGATTTTGCGCAATGCGGCGGCGATGGGCTTTCACCAGGTGCTGGCTCTCAAGGGCACGGCAGCGCTGTGGAGTCCTAAGGTCTTGCGCGCCGGCATGGGAGCGCATTTTGGCCTGCGCCTGATCGAAGGGCTGGCGCCGGTCGATCTCGACGCTCTGCAGGTGGCGATGGTGGCGACCAGCTCGTATGCGGAACAGCAACTTCATCAACTCGTCTTGCCCAGCCCCTGCGCTTGGGTGATGGGCCATGAGGGGCAGGGCGTGCAGCCGGAGCTGATGCAGCGCTGCGCCTTCACGGTGGGGATTCCCCAGCCCGGCGGCGAGGAGTCGCTGAATGTCGGCAGCGCGGCGGCGATTTGCTTGTACGAATCGGCGCGCCAACGGCTGGTCGGTCAGTAGATCAGCCGGTCCGGCCGCAGGTCACGCAGAATCGTCGTGGCAATTTCCTCGATCGACTTGTGCGTTGACGACAACCAGGCAATGCCGTCTTTTTTCATCATCTTCTCGGCCTCGTTGACCTCGTAACGGCAGTTCATCAGGTCCGCATATTTGGAGCCCGGTCGGCGTTCATTGCGGATCTGGTTCAGGCGTTCCGGGTCTATGGTCAGGCCAAAGCATTTGCGCTTGTAAGGCGCCAGCGAGTCGGGCAAGCGGCCGCGCTCGAAGTCCTCGGGGATCAGCGGATAGTTGGCCGCCTTGATGCCATGCTGCAGCGCCAAATAGAGCGAGGTCGGCGTCTTACCGCTGCGCGACACCCCCACCAGGATCACGTCGGCGATGTCCAGATTCTTCGACGACTGGCCGTCGTCATGGGCAAGTGAGTAGTTGATTGCCTCGATGCGGTCGTGATACTCCTGGCTACGCGCCACGTCCGAGAAGCGCCCGACGCGGTGGTTCGACTTGACCTCGAACTCATCTTCGAGCGGCTCGATAAAGGTGCCGAACATGTCCAGCACCCGGCCCAGACAATGGTCGCGGACGATTTTCAGCACGTCGCGGTCGACCAGGGTGGCGAACACGATAGCGCGCTTGCCCTCGCGCTCGCCGGTCTCGTTGATCTCACGCACGACCGCATAGGCCTTCTCAGCGCTGTCCACGAACGGGCGGCGTACATGGCGCGGCTTGATCGGGAATTGCGCCAAGATGGAGTTGCCGAAGGTTTCAGCGGTGATGCCGGTGCCGTCCGAGACAAAGTACACGGTGCGATTGGGCATGGTGGGGTGGGCTCTAGAGTGTTTGCGAATCATACGGGCATGTAACCCGTAGAATCCCGAGCATCCAGCCGCCAGCAGCCAACAGCGATGCGCAGTCTTCTAATACTCAAGCCCGAGGTAAAACAAGAATCCAGAATTCTTGGGCTGAGTCACTGCGTCGATGTGATGGGAGGTGCCACCTCAATGACCACCCATGGCGCCTTGGCGGGAACCCCGAATTTTCAACCTTACGGAGTTTTCCCATGTCCACACGCTATGAGCCGACCGCCCTGGTCGTCCCCTTTGAGAATCTGAGGATGAGCGACGTCGAGGTCGTTGGCGGTAAGAACGCCAGCCTCGGCGAGATGATCTCGGAGTTGTCCTCCTCGGGCGTGCGCGTCCCCGGCGGCTTTGCCACCACGGCGCATGCCTTCCGCGAGTTCCTCAAGCACGAGGGCCTGGATAAGCGCATCGAGGCGCGGCTGGCGACGCTGAACACCGATGATGTGCGCGCGCTGGCCGAGGCCGGCGCCGAGATCCGCGGCTGGTTGGAGGCGCAGCCCTTTCCAGCCGACCTGGAGGCGCAGATCCGCAGCTCGTTTGCGCAGCTGACGCTTGACCATCCCGATGTCTCCTTCGCGGTGCGCTCCTCGGCCACCGCCGAAGACCTGCCCGACGCGTCCTTCGCCGGCCAGCAGGAAACCTTCCTGAATGTCATCGGCATCGAGGAGGTGCTGCACAAGACGCGCGAAGTGTTCGCCTCGCTGTACAACGACCGCGCCATCAGCTACCGCGTGCACAAGGGCTTTGCCCATGCCGACGTGGCCTTGTCGGCCGGCGTGCAGCGCATGGTGCGCTCCGACCTCGGCTCGGCCGGCGTGGTCTTCACGATCGACACCGAGTCCGGTTTCCAGGATGTCGTCTTCATCACCTCCAGCTATGGCCTGGGTGAGACGGTGGTGCAGGGCGCCGTCAACCCGGACGAGTTTTACGTGCACAAACCGGCGCTGCAAAAAGGCAAGCTGCCGATCATCCGGCGCAACCTCGGATCCAAACTGATTCGGA
>NZ_JANNMI010000482.1:0-11446 GCF_031397715.1 Roseateles sp. | reverse complement strand
CGCGCTCGGCGCCGCCATCACAGTGCTGCAGGGCGGCAAGTCGCCGCCACCGATCAACTTCGTCGGCCAGCGGGAGGCCTTGCGCCTGCTGACGCACTATGTGGGCGATCTGCACCAGCCGCTGCACGTGGGCTCGGTCTATCTCACCGACGCCGGTGCGCCCATGGACCCGGCCACGCCGCAGGACGCACGTATGCACGACAACGCCGGCGGCAACAAGATCCTGCTCAAAGGCTGGAAGCTGCACGCCACCTGGGACGATGTGCCCGGCAAGACGACCACCAGCTTGCTGGCCGGCGCCGGCGCCACCCGGGCCCGCCAGGTGCCGGCCACCACCGGGCCGATCGCCAACTGGCCTGCCACCTGGGCGAGCGAATCCATCGTCTCGGCGCGCTCGGCCTTCAAGGGCCTGAAGATCGAGCGCAAGGCGGGCGACCAGTGGCCCGCCACGGCCGAAGAACCCGCCTACCGCCAGTCGCGGGAAGCCCTGCAGGAGGCGCAGATCGTCAAGGCCGGCGCCCGGCTGGCCCAGATCCTGACCACGCTCTGGCCCTGACCCGGCCGCTCGTCCAAGCCGACCCACCCCCCACCTTTGCCGCAACTGCGTTGACGACAGCGCGGGCCTGCTGCAAAGTCCTTTGTCGCTATACAAACGCCAGGAGCACAACATGACCAGCCCGATGACCGCCGCACAGCTCAAGCTCATCTTCAAGGATGCCGACACGGCCTACCTGACCGAAGTGGCCGATGAACTGAACCGCGACCCCGCCGCCTACGGGCTGGACACGGCGCAGCGGCGAGCGCATTTCTTTGCCCAGGTGCGCCAGGAGTGCGGCACCGAGCTGAAGCCCGTCAGCGAAAACCTCAACTACAAGCCCGAGGTCTTGCTTAGCAAGTTCAGCTACTACAAGGGCAAGGAGGCTGAAGCGAAGCAGGATGGCTACTTCCGCAATCCGGCCACCGGGAAGATCGAGCGCAAGGCGGCGCTGGAGACCATCGCGAACAAGATCTACTCCGTGCCCAGCCTCGGCCTGGGCAACGGCAACCCTGCCAGCGGCGACGGCTGGCGCTTTCGCGGGCGCGGTTTCATCCAGGTCACGGGACGGTCCAACTACACCGTCGTCACGCAGCAGTGCAAGAAGCTGTACCCCGCCATGGACGTGGACTTCGTGGCCAACCCGGATTTGCTGGCGGCCACACCAGGCGCGGAACGATCGGCCGTGGGCTTCTGGACGCTGAACAAGCTGCACCTGCTGGCCGACCGCGGTGCTACCGATGCCGATGTCGATCGCATCACCGCGGTGGTCAACAAGAACACCGACAGCTACGCCGACCGGCGCGCCAACTTCGTCATCGCCTTCAATGCCTTCAAGTAGTCTTGTCCTGGCCGCGGCCGCGCTGGCCCTGGCAGGCTCTGCCGCCATGGCGGCAGACCTGATGCCCGCCTCCACCGCTTTGTGCAGCCCACGGCAGCAGGTGGTGTTCCATTGCAGCCTGGGCGCGAAGTCGGTGTCGTTGTGTGCGGTGACGAACGGCCAGCGCGCCACCACCCTCGAATACCGCTATGGCACCCAGGCCAAGCTGGAGCTGACCCAGGAGGCCAGCACCGCCCAGCCCTTCAAGGCCATGCAGTCGCAACTGACACCTGGCGCGCGGGTGCGCCAGGTGTGGTTCGACCGCGGCGGCTACACCTACCTGCTCAGCCAGTGCATCGGCGGCGCCTGTCCCTACAGCGCAGGCCTGGCCGTGCTGCAGGGTGAGAAAGTGGTGATGAACCGGCGCTGCATGCGCACGGCCGACGATCGCGCCAGCTTCGTGCCCGAGCTGGCGCGTTTTGGCGGCGACGCCGCCAGCAGCGAGGCCAAGACCGAGCTGCTGGTGTTCGAAGACATGGACCTTGGTGTCGAGCGCCTGTACCCCACGCGCTGACCGCGCCTGCTGGTGGACATTGCCGCGCTAGGCGGCCGGCAAGTCGTTGAACCTGACGACCACGCCGTTCCGCGTGGGGTAGCAACGGGCGGGGTCGGTGTCGCGGGTGGCGTAGAAGTCCATCGCCTGTTCCAGCGTGGTCACCTTGAAAAAGCCGCACAGGTCGGTGCGCACCGGACGTGCAGCATCGCGTGGCACATCGATCGGCTCGCACCCTGCCGGCTCGCACCACAGCCGCGGCCATCCCCTTCATCCTGGCTCAGATTGCTTGCTCGTTAGCATCCCAGGCCTGCCTGCGCAAAGGCTGTGCGTCACCGAAAAGTGCCGAAAAGGGCCGAAGAGGGCCGAGAAGTGCCGAAAAGGGCCGCGCTGCCGGCTCGGCCAGACTGATCCGTTTGGCCCGAAAGCCAAATTCTTGCGTCATCAGGGCATCACCTTGACCCTCAAGAATAGAGCCCTACAGCGCAGGCTTTCTGCGCACCAGGAGCAGTAAAAATGAAGTCGACGTCCGCTAGGTTCAAGAAGCTCAGGCTACGGCGCCATGCTTCGGTCGTGTGTGCCCTTGTTTGCGCGGGCTTGGCTGGCTTGGCCCTGGCCGGCGGCGACATCCTGGCTGACTGGGCCATCATGCCGGTCGACACTTATGCGCAGCTGCTGGCCGGCTTGGGCGGGATGGGCGGGATGGGATTCTTTGTGGTGCTGCGTAGCAAACGGGATTGACGTTCCAAATCAAAAAAGCCCGGCATTCAATGCCGGGCTTTTTTTCTTGGCGCCGCGCGAGTCAGCACAACATCACAAGCTGGGCCAGACCTCCGCCTGCACATCAAAGCGTGGGTACCAGTCCGAGGGCAGGGCGCCTGACCAGACCCGGTTGTGATGCGGCAGCAAGCGCTTTTTGCCGAAGGTCATGCGCGCATCGGCCAGCGCCAGCAGGCTGCGGGCGGTCCAGCCGGCGCCGACCGGGCTGGCGGCGGCACCCAGCGTCACGGTCAACGGGGTCGGGCCGGTCAGCGCCGCAAACTCCTTCTCAATGGCCAAACGCAGGGTTTCGGCGGTGGCCACCGCGGCCGGCAAATCGGTGGCCGGCAGCAACATCACAAACTCATCACCACCCAAATGCGCCAGGCTGGCGCCCGCCGGTTGCAGCGAGCTCAACAAGGCGGCCGCTCGCGCCAGCACGGTTTGTGCCTGTGCGTGGCCTTGGTCTTCCAGATAGGCCTTGAAGTGGTCAAGGTCCAGGGTCAGCACAGCCAAAGGCTGGCCGGTGGTGCGGGCCGTGGTGGCCGCTTGCTCCATCAGGCTCTGCAGGGCCGGGCGATCCAGCAGGCCCATCAATTGGTCGGCAATCAGATTGGGCATTGAGCACTCCATTCATGAACTGAGAGCCCATAGTATGCAGGCCGGCCGCGTTTGACACCCTCCAAATCCCGATGTTTTTGCGGGCAGTTCCTAATTTGCCGGCACGCACTCCTGCAAGAAGGTTTCGATCAGGCGCGAGGCCCGGCGATCCTTCAGGCAGTAGAGGTATTCGCGCACCAGCGGTATCGGCGCCCCGTCGGGCAAACCGACCAGGGGCAAGACGCGCAGGTCCTGATGTTCGCAGACCTCGTTGGCAGCAAAGATGCAGACCCCCATTTGCCGGATCACCGCCTCGCGCAAGGCCTCACGGCTGGCAATCTCCATACCGCTGAGCGGCTGTACCTGGGCGTTGGCGAGCATTTGCTCGGTCAGCTGACGCGTCATTGAGCCGCGTTCGCGCATCAACAGATGGCAGCCGGCCAAGGCACTCAGGCGCACCTGTTGCAGCCCGGCCAGGGGGTGGTCCTTGTGCACGACCAGGGCCAAGGGGTCGGCGCCCAGCAGAATGCGGTGCAGGCGCGGGGCATCCTCCAGATGTGAGGGGGTGGCGATGTCGACCCGGTACTCCTGCAGCGCATCGATCATCTGGCGCGAGTTGCCGGCCGCCAAGCTGATCTCGACCTGCGGAAAGCGTTGTCGGTAGCGCTGCACGACGCTCAGCACGTAAAAGGGCGCGGTGGCACCAATGCGCAGGCTGCCGCGATGCAGCTCGCCGGCATTGCGCAGTGCAAATTCGAGGTCAATTTCCTGCTGCAAGAGCTGATCAACGCGCGGCATCAAGAGCACGCCGGCATCGCTGATCAAGAGCCGGCCGCCCTCACGGCGGAACAACTCGACCCCGTAGGCCTCCTCCAGGGCGCGGATTTGCGTCGTCACCGTCGGTTGGCTCAGGCCCAGATGCTTGGCCGCCAGCGTCACGCTGCCCCGGCGCGCGACGGTGAAAAACGCCTTCAGCTGGCTGACCAACATGATGGGCATTGGCCGATGGCTACAAAACCCGCCAATAGCTGGTTTGTCAAATTTGCGTCTTTTGACGCGGTGATTTCATCCGTCATGCCTACAGTTTCGCCGATCCGCACGCTGGGTCCCTCGCCTGGCGTGCGGCGCGTGAACCCCTTGAATTTTCTTGCTGAGTCCTGGAGTTGAAATGCGTCAAACATGCTTGAAGTTGGCCCTGTTGAGCCTGACTGCCTTGCTGGCCGGTCCAACCCTTGCCCAAGGCAAAACCGAGTTGCTGGTCTATTCGGCTTTGGAGACCGACCAGATCAAGGCCTACAAGGCCGCTTTCGAGGCCGACAACCCGAGCGTCGAGTTGAAGTTCGTGCGCGAGTCCACCGGCATCATCACCGCTCGTTTGCTGGCCGAGAAAGCCAATCCGCAGGCCGATATGGTGTGGGGCCTGGCCGCCACGTCCCTGATGCTGCTGGACAAAGACGGGCTCTTGCAGCCCTACGCGCCCAAGGGCCTGGAGCAGGTGCGCGCCTCGATGCGCGACCCTCGCGCGCAGCCGACCTGGGTGGGCATGGACCTGTGGTCGTCGGCGATTTGCTTCAACACGGTGGAGGCCGACAAGCGCCAGCTGCCCAAGCCCGCCAGCTGGGCCGACCTGACGCTGCCGGTCTACAAGGGAGTGGTCACGATGCCGCATCCGGCCTCCAGCGGCACCGGCTTCTTGATGGTGTCGGCTTGGTTGCAGACCATGGGCGAGGCCAAGGGCTGGGCCTATATGGACGCGCTGCACCAGAACGTCGGCGTCTACACGCACAGCGGCTCCAAGCCTTGCCGCCAGGCCGGCGCGGGCGAGTTCCCGGTCGGTCTGTCGTTTGACTACCGCGCCAACAAGACCAAAAAGGACGGCGCACCGATCGACATCATCTTCCCCAAGGAAGGCCTGGGCTGGGATGTGGAGGCCACCGCCATCTTCAAGAGCAGCAAGAAGCAAGAGGCGGCGCGGGCGCTGGCCGACTGGGCGGTGACCAAGAAGGCCAACGAGCTGTACGCCGGCAACTTCGCCGTGCTGGCGCTGCCGCAGGTGCAAGAACGGCTGGAATTTGTGCCGGCCGATATTGAAAAGCTCTTGATCAAGAACGACTTCGCCTGGGCTGCCGCCAACCGCGAGTGCATTCTTGCCGAGTGGGCTCGGCGTTATGAAGGGAAGGCAGAGCCGCGCAAGCCTTGAGATTGAAACCATGCTGTCGGTACAACACATCACCAAGCGCTACGGCACCCAGCCGGTGCTACGCGGCATAGCGCTGGACGTGGCGCGGGGCGAGTTCATCAGCTTGCTGGGGCCCTCGGGCTGCGGCAAGACCACTCTCCTGCGCATCCTGTGCGGGATAGAGACGCCCGATACCGGCAGCATCCATTTGCACGGCCAGGACATCACCGCGCTGGCCGCCGCGCAGCGCCGCTTCGGCGTGGTGTTTCAGTCCTATGCCTTGTTCCCGAACTTGAGCGTGGCGGCGAATGTGGCTTATGGGCTCCAGGGCTTGAAGCGAGCGCAACAGCAGTCGCGCGCGCTGGAGATGCTGGAGCTGGTCGGCCTGGCCGATCAGGTGCACAAGTTTCCGGCCCAGTTGTCGGGCGGCCAGCAGCAGCGTGTGGCCTTGGCGCGTGCCTTGGCGCCGCAGCCGCCGCTGCTCTTGCTGGATGAGCCGCTGTCGGCCCTGGACGCGCAGGTGCGCGTCAGCCTGCGGGCCGAGATCCGCCGCTTGCAACAGCAGTTAGGCATCACCACGCTGATGGTGACGCATGACCAGGACGAGGCGTTGTCGATGTCGGACCGCGTTGTTGTCATGCACAAGGGTCAGATCGAGCAGATCGGCACGCCGCAGCAGCTCTATGCCAGACCGGCGAGCGAGTTTGTGGCCGGCTTTGTCGGCAAGATGAACCTGCTGCCGGCCTTGGTGGTGGCACGCAACCGGGCGCGCGTCGGTGAGCAAGAGCTGCACTGCGAGATTGAGCAATTCAAGACCGGCAGCCCGCTGCTGCTGGGGCTGCGGCCCGAGGCCATCGTCTTGCGGGCCTTCAATGACGACGCGGTCATGAATCCGTCCACGACCCTGAACCGCTTGTTAGCCGAAGTGCTGGAGACGGTGTTCTTGGGCCCCTGCACTCTGGTGCGGCTGCGCTGCGCCGCCATGGGCGGGCTGGTGATCGAGGCCGAATTGCCGACTTCGACCGACGCCCGCCTGCCGGACTGGCTGCGCGGTCAGGTCTTGATGGAGCTGCCCGCAGCGAGTATTCGCGGCTTGGCGCAGCCGCTGTCGATGTTGCGCGCCGCATGAGGACGGGCGAGCGTGCTCCCTTGGCGCTGCTGCTGGGCGCCGGCCTCTTGGTCTTGAGTGTCGGCATCGCCTTGCCTGTTGGCAGCTTGCTGGCGATGAGCTTTTACGCGGCGGACGGCAGCTTCGCCGGCCTGAGCAACTTCAACAGCTATTTCGGCAGCCCCAATGTCGGGCGCTCGCTGTTCAACAGTCTCTATCTGTCGGCCTTGAGCGCGGTCATCAGCGTGGTCCTGGCTTATGGCTATGCCTATGCGCTGACGCAGACCTGCATGCCGGGCCGGCGCTTTTTTCGCGCGGTGGCCTTGCTGCCGATTTTGGCGCCCTCGCTGTTGATGGCGATCAGCCTGATCTATCTGTTCGGCAACCAAGGCTTGTTGAAAAACGTCTTGGGTTTCGAGTCCATCTACGGCCCGCCCGGCATCGTCATTGGCTCGGTGCTGTGGACGCTGCCGCATGCCTTACTGATTATGTTGACGGCCTTGGCCACCAGTGACGGCCGCTTGCATGAGGCGGCGGCCAGCTTAGGGTCAGGCCGTTGGCGGATCTTTCGCACCGTCACGCTGCCGGCCAGCCGCTACGGGCTGCTGATCTCGCTGGTGGTGGTGTTTGTGATGGTCTTGACCGACTTCGGCGTGCCCAAGGTGATTGGCGGCAACACGCAGGTATTGGCGACCGATATCTACAAGCAGGTGATTCAGGGTGCTGCCTTGACCGTGCGCGCCGTGCCTTATCAGCCGAAAGCTTGGGGCCGCCTGGATGGCGCCATGCTGCTCTATTGCAGCGTGATCGCGCTGCTCTTGATTGGCGTGATGGGCGTGGCCGTGTTTGCGGCGCTGGCGACCTACTGGCCTTACAACTTGGCGCCGTCATTCAATAATTTCCGCTTCGACATGCTGGACGGCGGCGGCTGGGCCAGCTACGGCAACTCGATCAAGCTGGCGCTCGGCTGCGCTGTGCTGGGCGCTTTGCTGACCTTTTTGAGCGCCTATCTGGTCGAAAAACCACGCCGTTATGCGGGCGGGCGCAGCCTCTTGAATGCCGTCGCCAGCCTGCCGATGGCCGTACCGGGCTTGGCCTTGGGGCTAGGCTATATCTTGTTCTTCAACGCCGGCTGGAACCCGCTGCATGGGCTGTACGGCAGCTTGAGCCTGTTGATCATCTGCACGGTGGCGCATTTCTATTCGGTCGCGCACGTCACCCAGCTGGCCGCGCTGCGGCAGTTGGACCCCGAGTACGAGCTGGTGGCGGCGTCGCTGGGCGTGCCGTTTTGGATCACGCTGTGGCGCAAGGCTACAAGCCCGACAACATCGTCTGCGCCGGCGATATGGCCAGCGCAAAGCCGGGCCCGTTGATGATGGTGCGCACGCTGTCGGATCTGGGCGTTTGGCCGCCTGCCGCAGTGGTCAAAGTGGATGACACGGTGCCGGGCTTGCTAGAGGGCAGGGCGATCGGCGCCTGGGTCGTGGGCCTGGCCGTGACCGGCAATTGCCTGGGCCTGAGCGAAGCCGAGTGGCTGGCGACAAAGCCCGCGCAACAAGCGCTGCTGCGGGCACAGGCGCGCCAATTGCTGCTGGACGGCGGCGCGCATTTCGTCATCGACGGTGTGGCCGATTTGTTGCCGCTGATCGCCGAGATTGAAGCCCGCATGGCCGCGGGCGAATCGCCGGCCTGAGACAATGGCCGCATGAGTGAAATTCAAAGCAGTAGTGAGCGCCCCGAGGGCTTTGTGCGGGTCAGAGCGGCGCTGGCCGAGGCCCGCCATGCCCATGCGCCGCAGTGGTTGGAGGTGGCCGCACGCACCTCGCAGGAGGCGGCCGATGCCTTGGGCGTGAGCCTGGGGCAGATCGCCAAATCGGTGGTGTTCAAGCGCAAGTCGGACGAGGCGGCCGTGCTGGTGATCACCTCGGGCGACAAACGTGTGGACGAGAGCAAACTCGCACCTCATACGGGGCCGCTCGGCCGCGCCGACGCGGACTACGTCAAGGCGCGCACTGGCTTTTCGATCGGCGGTGTGTCGCCCTTGGGCTTTGCGCCGGCCGCTGATGCGCCGCTGCCCTTGCTGTTCGTGGATCAAGAGCTGTTCCGGTTCGAGGTGATCTGGGCTGCGGCCGGCCACCCTAACGGTGTGTTCAAGCTGTCGCCGGCCGAGCTGGCCGCCTTGACCGGCGCGCCGGTGATCGATGTGGTGCAAGCATGACGGCCGTTGTGAGCCCCTCGGCCGTCAAATCGCCTTGCACCAACGTCTGCAAGATCCACCAGCCGACCGGTTGGTGCGAGGGTTGCGCGCGCTCCATCCCGGAAATCAAGGCGTGGTCCAAGTCCGACGACGTGGCTCGCTTGCAGATCATGGGCCGCTTGCCGCCCCGGCGCGAGCAGCTGTTAGCCCTTGGCATCTGCAGCGCCGCCGAACCCACTCACGAGCCTTGAAAGGCCATCAAAAATGAAGCAATTGCGTTTCTATTTCGACCCAATTTCGCCCTATGCGGCGCTGGCTTTCGAGCGCCTGCCCGAAGCCTTGAGCGGCATCAGCTACAGCGTCGAGTACCAGCCGATTCTGTTCGCGGCCTTGCTGCATGCCTTGGGCCAAAAAGGCCCGGCCGAGATTGAACCCAAGCGGCAATGGACCTTTCGCCAGGTAGCCTGGGCGGCGCATCAGCTGAACATCCCCTTGCAAGTGCCGGCGCAACACCCGTTCAACCCGCTGCCGCTCTTGCGCTTGGCCTGGGCCTGCGCACCCGCCGGCGGCACGCCGAACCGCCTGCAAGTCGAGCAAATCTTGCGCCATGTCTGGCGCGGCGACGGAGCCGATGCGAATCAAGCGGAGCGCTTGACCAAGCTGACGCAAGACTTAGACCCGCAGCGCGATGTGGCCAGCGAAGAGATCAAGGAGGCCTTGCGCAACGCCACCGAACAAGCGCTGGAGTTGGGCGTGTTTGGTGTGCCCACGGTTGAGGTGGATGGCCGCTTGTTCTGGGGCTTGGATTCGCTTGAAATGCTAGCGGCTTATTTGCACGGTGACCCTTGGTTCGAGGCGGGCGCATGGGACGCAGCCGCCAAGCCGCGGCCGGGTGTGCGCCGGGCCAGCGCCGCCAAGTGACCAGGATTTACCCTTGATCTGGATTAAATTTCACATTAAGAAATATAAGCCAAGGGTTGCAGCCGGGTTTGTAAGCGAACGTTCAGCGCGGCGTCAGAGTGGGGTCAGAGGGTGCTTCCATAGTTGCTACCAAGAGCTGCCGGTCGGTGGTTCTCGGGCAAATATTTGGAGACATCCACCATGGCAACTGCAACAGCAGTCTCCACGAGCAACACGCCAATGACGGGTGAAGAGAAGAAGGTTATCTTCGCCTCCTCGCTGGGCACCGTGTTCGAGTGGTACGACTTTTATCTTTACGGTTCGCTGGCACCCATCATTGCCAAGCAGTTTTTCTCGGGCCTGGACCCGCAAGCGGCCTTCATTGCGTCCTTGCTGGCCTTTGCCGCCGGCTTCATCGTGCGCCCCTTCGGCGCGCTGGTGTTCGGCCGTTTGGGCGACATGATCGGTCGCAAGTACACCTTCTTGGTGACGATTCTGATCATGGGCCTGGCGACGTTTATCGTCGGTATCTTGCCCAACTACGCCACCATTGGCGTGGCCGCCCCGGTCATCTTGATCGGCCTGCGCATGCTGCAAGGCTTGGCGCTGGGCGGTGAGTACGGCGGTGCTGCAACCTATGTGGCCGAACATGCGCCGCACGGCAAACGCGGTGCTTACACCTCCTGGATTCAAACCACCGCGACGCTGGGCTTGTTCCTGTCGCTGATGGTGATTCTGGGTACCCGCACGCTGATCGGCGAAGTCGCCTTCGGTGAGTGGGGCTGGCGTGTGCCTTTCATCGTGTCGATCTTCTTGCTGGCGATCAGCGTCTGGATCCGACTGTCGATGAACGAGAGCCCGGCCTTCCAGAAAATGAAGTCCGAGGGCAAGACCTCCAAGGCGCCGTTGTCCGAGTCCTTCGGCCAGTGGAAGAACCTGAAGGTGGTCTTGCTGGCGTTGTTCGGTCTGGTCGCCGGCCAAGGCGTGGTCTGGTATTCGGGTCAGTTCTATGCTTTGTTCTTCTTGACCAGCGTGCTGAAGGTGGAAATGTCCTCTGCCAACATCATGGTGGCGATCTCGCTGCTCTTGGGTACACCGTTCTTCGTCATCTTCGGCACCTTGTCGGACAAGATCGGCCGCAAGCCCATCATCATGGCCGGCCTGCTGCTGGCCATCGTCACCTACTTCCCGCTGTTCAAAGCGCTGACCAATGCCGCCAACCCTGACTTGGCCAAGGCGCAAGCCACGGCGCAGATCACCTTGACGGTGGACATGTCGACCTGCTCCTTCCAGGGCAGCCCAATCGCTCGTGAGGTTGACTTCACCAGCAGCTGCGACATTGCCAAGCGTGCGCTGGCTCAGTCGTCCGCCAGCTACGAAACGCTGCCTGGCCCTGCCGGCTCGGTTGCCGTGGTGATGATTGGTGACAAGGTCGTCAATGGCCTGAATGCCACCGTGATGGCCGGCGGCCACAAGTTCGACGAAGCCAGTGCCAAGGGCATTGCTGCGTTCAAGAAAGAGCTGAGCGACGCGATGAAGGCTGCCGGCTACCCCGCCAAGGCCGACCCTGCCAAGATCAACCAGCCGATGGTGGTGGCGATCCTGTTCGTGTTGGTCTTGTACGTGACGATGGTCTACGGCCCGATCGCCGCGATGCTGGTGGAGATGTTCCCGACCCGCATTCGTTACACCTCGATGAGCCTGCCTTATCACATTGGTAACGGCTGGTTCGGTGGACTGCTGCCGTCCATCACCTTCGCGATGGTGGCGCAGAACGGCAATATCTACCACGGCC
>NZ_JANNMI010000464.1:0-14186 GCF_031397715.1 Roseateles sp. | reverse complement strand
CCGTGATGCTGGTGCTGATTCGCGCCTTGGAGCGCTGGCGGCCGGTCGAGCCGGTACGGGACGCTGCGGCGGTGCGGGTCGATGTGATTTACACCCTGATCCACCGCCTGGGTCTGTTCAAGCTACTGATGTTCTTCAGCATTGATCCGCTGTGGGACGCGCTGGCGGCCCGAGCCCGTATGGCCGAGCTGCCGAGTTTTCAGCTGGATGCGTTGTGGCCGGGGGTGACTGACATCGCCTGGGTCAGTTTCCTGATCTATCTGCTGGTGTTCGACCTGATCAATTACTGGCTGCACCGGGCCCAGCATGCCTGGACTTGGTGGTGGGCCCTGCATGCGCTGCACCACAGCCAGCGCCAGATGACGATGTGGAGCGACAACCGCAACCACCTGCTGGATGACATCTTGCGCGATGCGGTATTTGTCGTGCTGGCGCGGCTGATTGGCGTGGAGCCGGGGCAGTTTGTTGCGCTGGTGGCGGTCACGCAGCTGATGGAAAGCCTGCAGCATGCCAATGTGCGGCTCTGGTTCGGCCTCGTGCTTGAGCGCATCTTTGTCAGCCCGCGTTTTCACCGCCTGCATCATTCGATCGGCATCGGCCATGAGTCCTCGGGGCGCGGCACGCTGGGTGGGCACAACTTTGCCGTGCTATTTCCGCTCTGGGACATCATTTTTGGCACCGCTAACTTCGAGCTGCGCTGGGATGCGACCGGCGTGCGGGATCAGTTGGCCGAGGAAGGCGGGCGCGACTACGGGCGGGGGTTTTGGGCGCAGCAGTGGTTGGGTTTGGGGCGGCTGTTCGGGCGGCGCTGACGATAATGGGCTGCCCGAATCCGCCACTCCATGAGGCCAAGATGAATCCAGATCGCCTGTTGTTTGACTTGCTGGCCACCGGCCAAGCCGAGGCGCCGGCACTGTCGGCGCCGGGCCGCCCGCCCTTGAGTTTCGCGGGCTTGCGGGACTTGGTCTCAAACACGGTCAGCCACTTGAACGCGCTGGGTTTGGGCGCCAACGACCGGGTCGCCATCGTGCTCAACAACGGCCCCGAGATGGCGGCGTGCTTTGTGGCCTGCGCCTGCGGTGTGGCCAGTGCGCCGCTCAACCCGGGTTATCGCTTTGATGAGTTCGAGTTTTATTTGAACGATTTGCAGGCACGGGCTTTGATCGTCGAAGCGGGCAGCAGCTCGCCCGCTATTGCCGTGGCCGAGAAGCTGGGCGTGCCGATTTTGCGTTTGAGTGTTGAGACCGGTGCGCCGGCCGGGGCTTTCAGTTTGCGCAGCGACCTGGCAGCCAAGCCCATGGCCGCGCCGATCTGGTCCCAGCTCGCCGACGTCGCGATGGTCTTGCACACTTCGGGCACCACCTCGGTCCCCAAGATCGTGCCCTTGTCGCAAGCCAATCTGATCGCCTCAGCGCGCCACATTGGGCAGAGCTTGCAGTTCACGGCCGATGACTGTGGGCTCAATGTGATGCCGCTGTTTCATATCCACGGCCTGATCGCCGGCGTGTTGGCGCCGCTGGCGGCCGGCTCGCGGGTGTTTTGTACGCCCGGCTTCAATGCCTTGAAGTTTTTTGCCTGGATGGAGGAAGCCAAGCCGACCTGGTACACCGCCGTGCCGACCATGCACCAGGCCATCGTGGCGCGGGCGCGTGGCCATGCCGAGTTGATCGCCCGCCAGCACTTGCGCTTCATGCGTAGCTCCTCGTCCTCGATGCCGCCGCAGGTCATCACCGAGCTGGAGGCGGCGTTCGGCGCGCCCTTGATCGAGGCCTACGGCATGACCGAGGCCGCCCACCAGATGGCGTCTAACCCCTTGCCGCCACGCATTCGTAAGCCCGGCACGGTGGGGCTTGCGGCCGGCCCCGAGATCGCCATCATGGGCGCGAACGGTGAACTGCTGAGGGTCGGTGAAATCGGCGAGATCGTCATTCGCGGACCCAATGTGACTGCCGGGTATGAGAACAACCCGTCCGCCAACGCGGGCGGTTTCAGCCAGGGCTGGTTTCGCACCGGCGACCAGGGGCAGCTGGACCTAGAGGGTTACTTGAGCATCACCGGCCGGCTGAAGGAAATCATCAACCGGGGCGGTGAAAAAATCAGCCCGCGCGAGGTCGACGAGGTCATCATGGACCACCCGGCCGTGCAGCAGGTCGTCTGCTTCGGCATGCCGCATGCGAAGCTGGGCGAGGACGTCGCTGCGGCGGTGGTCTTGCGCGAGGGGAAAAGCGTGGACGAGGCCGGCTTGCGCGCATATGTCGCCACCCGGCTGGCCGATTTCAAGGTGCCGCGGCGGATTCTGTTCCTGAGCGAAATCCCCAAGGGTGCGACCGGCAAGTTGCAGCGCATAGGTTTGGCTGAGAAGTTAGGGCTTGGTTCCTGATGAAGTTCGCCATCGTCGGTGCCGGCGCAATCGGCGGCTTGCTGGGCACGCGCCTGGCGCTGGCGGGCGAGCAGGTGGTCTTCATCGCCCGCAATCAGAACCTTGCGGCGATACGGCAGCGCGGCTTTCGTCTGCTGCTGGAGGACGGCAGCGAGCAGCATGGGTCGCAAGTGAGTGCGGTGCAGCACATGGTCGAGGCGGGGCCGCAGGACGTGGTGCTGTTGACCGTCAAGGCCCATCAGGTGGCGGCCTTGCTGCCCGAACTGCGGGCCTTGTTCGGCCCGCACACTTTGCTGGTTAGCATGATCAACGGCCTGCCTTGGTGGTACTTTCAAAAATTAGGTGGCGCTTTTGAAGGCCGCAGCCTGGACAGCGTCGATCCCGGCGGCTTGATCGCCGGCCAGATCGAGGCCGAGCGCGTCATTGGCAGCGTGGTCTACCCGGCGGCCGAGCTGGTCGAGCCCGGCGTGGTGCGCCTGATCGAGGGCAATCGCTTCTCGCTTGGTGAGATGGATGGCAGTCGCAGCCCCCGTATTGAGGCCTTAGCCCAGGCGCTGATGCGGGCCGGCTTCAAGGCACCCATCTCCAAGGACATCCGCAGCGAGCTGTGGGTCAAGCTCTGGGGCAATCTGTGCTTCAACCCGATCTCGGCACTGACGGGGGCGACGCTGGAGGACATCTGCCGCTTCGCACCGACGGCTGAGTTGGCGGCGGCCATGATGGCCGAGGCGCAGACGCTGGCCGAGAAGCTGGGCGTGACGTTCAAGGTCTCGATCGCGCAGCGCATCGCCGGTGCCGAGGCGGTTGGCGCGCACAAGACCTCGATGCTGCAAGACCTGCAGCGCGGCCGCGCGCTGGAGCTGGAGGCCCTCGTCGGTGCGGTGCTGGAGCTGGGCCGCATCACCGCCACGCCGACCCCGCATATCGCGGCGGTCTATGCCGTTACGGCATTGTTGGAGCGTACGCTGGCACAAGCAGGTCCTGGTCAGGATTTGCGCTCATAAGATTGAGCGAACCCAGCTGATGTCAGGCCGAGCTGGACAACTGCCGCGCGCTGCCGTATATTGGTAAGTATTCAATTACTTACCAATGAGTGGTGCCCAGATGCAAGTCAGACTATCCACCGCAGAGCGTCAGGCCGAGATGGTTGCGGCCGCCCTGCGCCTGTGTCGAGACGGCAGCCCGGCGCTGATCACCACCGGTGATATTGCCGCCGCCGTGGGGGTGACACAGGGGGCGGTGTTCAAGCACTTTCCCAGCAAGGACGCGATCTGGCTGGCCGCCATGGTGTGGGTGCGCGAGCAATTGTTGGCGGCCTTGTCCCAAGCCGCGCAGGCGGCACCCGCACCGCTGGAGGGCTTGCGGGCGGTTTTTGGCGCGCATATCGACTTCGTCGGCACTCATCCGGGCGTGCCGCGGCTGATTTTTCATGAGCTGCAGCAGCCGGGAGATTCTCTCGTCAAGCAGGAGGTGCGCGGCTTGCTGCAGGCCTACCGCAAGCTGTTGATGAGCCAGTTGGCCGCTGCCGCCGAGCAAGGGCTGTTGACGCCCGATCTCGACCGCGAGGCGGCCGCCACGCTGTTCGTCGGCATCGTGCAGGGCCTGGTGATGCAGGCGATGCTGAGCGGCCAGCCGCAGATCGAGCGGGCCCAGGCCGAGCGCGTTTTTTCCATCTATGTGCGCGGCATTTGCCGATCAATTGGCAGCTCAACATGAAGCTGAATGCCACGCTATCGCGCCGCCTTGGACTGGGCTTGCTGGGCCTCTTGCTCTTGCTTGCGCTGGGTTTTGTTGTCCAGCGGTCCGGGCCCTTGGCGCCGACCCGGGTGACGGTGACTCAAGCCGCAGAAGGTCGTTTGACGCCGGCGCTGTTTGGCATCGGTGCCGTGGAGGCGCGCCGCGCCTATCAGATCGGGCCGACGACGGCCGGGCGGGTGAAACGGGTGGCGGTGGATGTGGGCGACCTGGTCAAGACGGGCCAAGTCTTGGCCGAGATGGACCCGGTGGATCTGGACGAACGGCTGGCCGCCGCCGACGCCGCGCTGGCTCGCGCAGGCAGCGTGGTGGCCGGTGCCCAGGCCCAGCTCACGGACGCCGCGTCCAAGCGCGAACTGGCCAACATCAATGCCCGGCGCTACGCGGATTTGGGCGCACAGAAGTTTGTCAGTGCCGGTGTCGTTGAAGCCAAATTGCAAGAGCAGCTGTCGGCCGCAGCCGTCGTCAGTGGTGCCGAGGCCAACCTCGGCGCGGCCCGCCAGGATCTTCAAAGGCAGCTTGCCGAGCGCGCTGGCTTGCGCCAACAGCGCGACAAACTCCACCTCTTGGCCCCCAGCGACGGGGTGGTGATTGGGCGTGACGCCGAGGCCGGCAGCACGGTCTTGGCGGGCCAAGCGGTGCTGAGGCTGATCGAGCCGGCCTCGTTATGGGTCAAGGTGCGCTTTGACCAAGGGCGCTCGGTCGGCCTGGCGGAGGGTTTGCGCGCCGAGATCGTGCTGCGCTCGAACCCCGCAGCGCCCTTGGCCGGCACGGTGGCGCGCGTCGAGGCGGTCAGCGACAGCGTCACCGAAGAGCGCAGCGCGCTGGTCACGTTTGACAAGCTGCCGGCCGGTTTGGCGGTGGGTGAGCTGGCCGAAGTGACGCTGGCGCTGCCGCCAACGGCTGCAGCCCTGTTGTTGCCTAACGCCAGCATCAAGCGGCGTTTGGACCTGCAAGGGGTCGGAGTGGGGGTCTGGCGGCTGGACGGCGACGCGCTGCGTTTTGTGCCGGTGCGCACCGGGCAAACCAGTCTGGACGGGCAGGTGCAAATTCTTGACGGTTTGAAGGCCGGCGACCGCGTTGTGGTGTTCAGCGAGAAGGCGCTGCAGGCCGGCAGTCGCGTCAAGGTCGTGGAGCGATTGACGGGCAGCCGGCCATGATCAGCTTGGCCGGCCGCGACATCCTGCATGGCTGGGGCAAGTTTGTGCTGACCGGCATTGGCCTGGGCCTGCTGATCGGCGTCACGCTGACCATGGCAGGGGTTTACCGGGGCATGGTGGACGATGCCCGGGCGCTGCTCAACAACAGCGCTGCCGACCTGTGGGTGGTGCAGCAATCGACCCAAGGCCCCTATGCCGAGGCCTCCAGCCTGCGCGATGACGTGGTGCGCAGTATTCGCGGCCTGCCCGGCGTGGCGCGGGCGGCGAACGTCACTTATTTGACGATGCAGGTTCGCCATCAGGGCGTTGACGTGCGCGCGATGGTGGTGGGTTTCGAGCCCGGCCAGCCGGGCGAGCCGGGTTTTCTGCTGGCCGGGCGCCACATCACGCGCAGCCACTACGAGGCGGTGGCCGATCTGCGCAGCGGCTTTGCTCTGGGTGACCGCATCCGTATCCGCCGCCATGACTACACGGTGGTCGGGCTGACGCAGCGCATGGTGTCGTCGGGGGGCGACCCGATGGTGTTCATCCCGCTGAAGGACGGGCAGGAGGCGCAATTCCTCAAGGACAACGACGCGATCCTCAACGAGCGCGCCCGAACCGCCGCCAATCCGGGCCTGAATCGCCCCGGTGTGCCCGGGCTGCTGGCGGCGGTTCAGGCGTCGCAGACCAGCAACCACAACGTCAACGCGGTGCTGGTGCAGGTGCTGTTGCAGGAACAAACAGGCCTGGCGGCCGAGAGCGTGGCGGCGCCGATCCGGCGCTGGAAGCACTTGGAGGCCTTCACGCGCGAGCAAATGGAGGAGATCTTGGTTGCCAAGTTGATCGCCACCTCGGCCCGACAGATCGCGATGTTTTTGCTCATTCTGGCGGTGGTCAGCGCCGCCATCGTGGCCTTCATCATCTACACGATGACCATGGGCAAGATCCGCGAGATCGCGGTGCTCAAGCTGATTGGCACGCGCGACCGCAGCATCGCCGGCATGATCTTGCAGCAGGCCTTGGGGCTGGGCCTGATCGGCTTCATCGTCGGCAAGCTGGCCGCCACGCTGTGGGCGCCGGTGTTCCCGAAATATGTGTTGCTTGAACCGATGGACGCGGTGCGCGGCCTGCTCGCGGTGCTGCTGATCTGTGCCTTGGCCAGCAGCTTGGCCATCCGGGCAGCGCTGAAGGTCGACCCTGCTGCTGCGATTGGAGGTTAGCATGACCGAAGTTGGCATTCGCATAGAAGGCATCCGCATTGAGGGCTTACGCAAGCGCTACGGCAGCGGCAGCACGGCGGTCGATGCGCTCAAAGACGTCAATATGGTGATTGCGCCCGGCGAAGTGGTGGGCCTGGTCGGGCCGTCGGGCTCGGGCAAGAGCACCTTGCTGAAATGCCTGGGCGCGGTCATCGAGCCGACGGCAGGGCGGATGATTCTGGGCGGGCAGACCATTTACGACAACGCTTGGAAAATCAGTGATTTGCGCGCGCTGCGGCGCGACCGCATTGGCTTTGTGTTCCAGGCACCCTACCTGATCCCCTTTCTCGATGTGACCGATAACGTCGCCCTGCTGCCGATGTTGGCCGGCCAGCCCAATAAGGCGGCGCGGGCGCGGGCGCTCGAGTTGCTGCAGGCGCTGGATGTGGGCCACCGCGCCAAGGCGCAGCCGTCCGAGCTGTCCGGTGGCGAGCAGCAACGCGTCTCGATTGCGCGCGCCTTGGCCAACCAGCCGCCGGTGATCCTGGCCGACGAGCCGACCGCACCGCTGGACAGCGAACGGGCGCTGGCGGTGATGAGAATCTTGAACCAGATGGCGAGCCAATACCGCACGGCCATCATCGTCGTCACGCACGACGAGAAAATCATCCCGACCTTCAAACGCATCTATCACATACGCGATGGTCAGACCTTCGAGGAGGCCGGGCAGGGCCGTGGAATAGCGTAGCGCTTGACTGAGCCGGCGCGCGCGCCTCGCTAAGATCGCGGCTTTGCTTGGCGCTCGTGAGGAAAGCATATCGATGGTCAATTCAATCAGCCTGATCGGCGACGCGTTCTGGCGCGCCGCCGCCTATTGCCTGCATCCCCGGGTGGTGCTGTTGTCGCTGCTGCCGCTGGTGTTGATGGCCGGCCTGGCGTTCGCTCTGGGCTATTACTTTTGGGAGGCGGCGGTTGACGGCGTGCGGGCCACCTTGTCCAGCTGGCGCTTGGTTGAGTCGCTGTTGGGCTGGCTCGATCATGTCGGCGCCGGCGGCCTGCGCTCGGTGCTGGCGCCGCTGTTGGTGCTGGTGCTGGCGCTGCCGGTGATCGTGGTGCTGAGCTTGCTCTTGGTCGCCTTGCTGATGTCGCCCAGCTTGGTCAGGCTGGTGGCGAAGCGCCGCTTTGCGCAGCTTGTGCGCAAGCAGGGCGGGTCTTGGTGGCGTTCTTTGGGCTGGTCACTTGGGCATGTGTCGCTGGCGCTGCTGGCGCTCTTGGTCAGCCTGCCGTTCTGGCTGATTCCGCCGCTGGTGCTGATCATCCCGCCGCTGATCTGGGGTTGGTTGGGCTACAAGGTGTTCGGCTTTGATGCGCTGGCCGAGCATGCCTCGGTGGCCGAACGCCGCCAGCTGATGCGCCAACACAAGCTGCCGCTGATGCTGCTGGGCCTGGTGACCGGCTATCTGGGTGCGGCACCCGCCGCGATCTGGGCCTTCGGCGTGATGGCGGTAGCGTTTGCGCCGTTTCTGATCGTGATTTCGATTTGGCTTTACACCCTGGTGTTCGCGTTTTCCATGCTGTGGTTCACGCACTATTCACTGGCCGCCTTGCAGCAGATGCGTGCGCTGCGTGCGGCGGCGCCTAAGCCCGCGTTGCCGAGCGTCGATGAGTTGCTGCAGCCCGCGCCGGTGCCCTTGATTCCTCCTTTGTGAGCAAACGAAAAATGAAAATCGGCCTGATCATCATTGGCGACGAAATCCTCTCCGGCAAACGTCAAGACAAGCATTTGTCCAAGTTCATAGCCCTGCTGGCCGCACGCGGCATGAGCCTGGACTGGGCGCAGTACCTGGGCGATGACCGCGAGCACCTGGTCGCGCAGTTGAAGCCCGCTTTTGCCAGCGGCGATCTGGTCTTCAGCTGCGGCGGCATCGGCGCCACGCCGGACGACCACACCCGCCAAGCCGCTGCGGCTGCGCTGGGGCGCGAGCTAACGCTGCACCCGCAGGCCCGCGAACTGATCTGGCAGCGCATCCGCGAGATGGCGCTTGAGCAAGGGGTTACGGCTGACCCCGAGCACCCCGACACCTTGCGCCGTTTGGAGATGGGCATGTTCCCGGCCGGCGCCGAGATCATCCCGAACCCTTTCAACAAGATCCCCGGCTTCTCGGTCGGCACGGTGTACTTCGCGCCCGGCTTCCCGGTGATGGCGCATCCGATGATGGAATGGGTGCTGGACCAGCGCCATGCCGACCTGCACCGCGTGGTCGGCCGGCTGGAGCTGTCAATGATTGTGCAGAGCGCGATGGAGTCGATGCTGACGCCGACGATGGTGGCCGTCGAGGCCGAGTTTGCCGGCATCAAGGTCTTCAGCCTGCCCAGCGTGGACCACCCGCAGTGGGGGCGCCACATCGAGTTGGGCGTGAAAGGTGACGCTGCTCAGCTCGACGCCGCCTATGCCGCGCTCAAGCAGGGTGTGCTTCAAATTGGTGCCACCATAGGCACTGAGTTGGTGCGATGAAGGCGTTTTAGTTGCACCTGTTTGGTGAATTTTGTGCATGAAGTAGGCGGCACCACGCCATAATTCCGCTGCCTTCTGAGCCGCACCGTGTTGGCACATAAAGTGCTAAGTACTGGGTGCGGCGCTTGAGACGTGGCGCCAAGCCGATATTTGCTTTACATCGGCGCGAGCCGATATTTGCTTTACTTCGGTGCTAAGCCGATGTCTGTTTGAGTCCCTGAATAACCAATTCCCCCCCGCTAGCTAGGAGTTTTTTGATGGCCAAGACCGTTGCCGACGTGATGAAGATGGTGCAAGAAAACGAGGTCAAGTTTGTTGACTTCCGCTTCACCGATACCCGTGGCAAGGAGCACCATGTGTCCGTGCCGGTGTCCCATTTTGATGAAGACAAGTTCATTTCCGGCCACGCCTTTGACGGCTCGTCGATCGCCGGCTGGAAAGGCATCGAAGCCTCGGACATGCTCTTGATGCCCGATCCGAACACCGCCAATATCGACCCCTTCTTCGAAGAGCCAACGCTGATCCTGAGCTGCGACGTGGTCGAGCCCAGCGACGGCAAGGCCTATGAGCGCGACCCGCGCTCGCTGGCCAAGCGCGCCGAGGCTTACCTGAAGTCGTCCGGCCTGGGCGACGCCGCCTACTTCGGCCCCGAGCCAGAGTTCTTCATCTTCGACAGCATCCGTTGGAACATCGACATGTCCGGCTGCTTCGTCAAGATCGACTCCGAAGAAGCCGCCTGGAACACCGGCAAAGAGTACGAGCACGGCAACAAGGGCTATCGCCCGGCCGTCAAGGGTGGCTACTTCCCGGTGCCACCGGTTGATTCGGGCCAGGACATGCGCTCGGAGATGTGCCTGATTCTTGAGCAACTGGGCATCCCGGTCGAGGTGCACCACCATGAAGTGGCCAACGCCGGCCAGATGGAAATCGGCACCCGTTTCTCGACCCTGGTCGAGCGCGCCGACTGGTTGCAGCTACAAAAGTACGTGATCGCCAACGTGGCTCACGCCTACGGCAAGACCGCCACCTTCATGCCCAAGCCCATCGTCGGCGACAACGGCTCCGGCATGCATGTGCACCAGTCGATCTTCAAGGACGGCAAGAACCTGTTTGCCGGCGACGGCTACGGCGGTCTGAGCGAGTTTGCGCTGTACTACATCGGCGGCATCATCAAGCATGCGCGCGCCTTGAATGCGATCACCAACCCCGGCACCAACAGCTACAAGCGCCTGGTGCCTGGCTACGAGGCCCCCGTCAAGCTGGCCTACAGCGCGCGCAACCGCTCGGCGTCGATCCGCATTCCTTATGTCGCTAACCCCAAGGGTCGCCGCATCGAGGCACGCTTCCCCGATCCATTGGCCAACCCGTATCTGTGCTTTGCCGCACTGATGATGGCCGGTCTGGACGGCGTCGAGAACAAGATCCATCCGGGCGAAGCCGCCACCAAGGATCTGTACCACTTGCCGCCGGAAGAAGACGCCTTGGTGCCGACCGTTTGCCATAGCCTGGACCAAGCGCTGGAGTGCCTGGACAAGGACCGCGCCTTCCTGACCAAGGGCGGCGTGTTCACCGATGCCTATATCGATGCCTATATCGAGCGGAAGATGCAGGAAGTGCAGCGCGTACGCATGACCACGCATCCGGTCGAGTTCGATATGTACTACACGCTCTAAAGCGGGTGAGCGACGTGGGTGAATGCCACCTGACGTCGCTTGCAGCCTGCGCTTTGCGAAAGGGACGGTCTTTACCGTCCCTTTTCTTTGGGCTTTGGGTGCGCCGGCTTGAGCCACAATCCCGCCATGCTGATTCGACCCTTTTTTCTGTTGAGCTGTGTGACTGCCTTGCTTGCAGGCGCCGTGCAAGCCCAGTCCATCGTCTATCGCTGCCCCGGCCCGCCGGTGCTCTATACCGATGCCTTGTCGCCCAAGGAAGCGCAGGCCAAGGATTGCCGCTCGATCGAAGGGACGCCCATCACGGTGTTGCCGGCCACGCGGCCGCGCGCCAATCCCGCACCGGCCAGTGCCGGTGGCGGCGAAGCCCGGGGCAGCGCTGATGGTCGCATCGACCCCAATCAACAACGTTCGCGTGATGGTGAGCGTCGGCGTGTCTTGGAGACCGAGTTGCGCGAGGCGCAAGAGCGGCTCGACGCCTTGCAGCGCGACTATGCCGGCGGCAATGCCGAGCGGCGCGGAGACGAGAAAAATTATCAAAAATACCTGGACCGCATGGCCGAGCTCAAGGCCAGCATCGGCCGCCAAGAGGTCGATGTGCAAGCGCTCAAGCGTGAGATCAGTAAGTTGCCATAGCTGGTTAGTTCAGTGGGAGGGTCGGCCATGAATCCCTTGCGCCGTGAGCCTGCTGGCTTCGAAGCCTTTGATATGTTGGCCACCATGGTGGCCGTGGTGCGGCCCGACGGCGAATGCCTGTTCGCCAATGCCGCGTTCGAGAACGTGATGCGCTTGTCGCGCCGGGCGGTGGAGCGCAGCAATCTGTATGACTGGTTTGTCGACGCTGTGCGGCTCAGCGACACCGTCACCGGCGTCGCCCGCAACGCCTATTCCAGCAGCCGCTTTGACGCGCTGCTCAGGCGCAGCAATCAGCCGCAGGAGTTGCCGCTGCCGGTGCATGTGATCGTCTCGCAGATGGATAGCAGCGAAAACAGCAGCGAAGACCAAGTGCTGATCGAGTTGATCGAAAACGCCCAGCAGACCCGCCAGGACCGCGAAGAGCGCACGCTCGACCAGGTGCAGGCGACCAAGGAGCTGACGCGCAATCTGGCCCATGAGATCAAGAACCCGCTGGGCGGTATTCGTGGCGCTGCGCAGTTACTGGCGTTGGAGTTGGCACCCACGGCGATGGGCCCGGAGCTGGCTGAATACACCGAGGTCATCATTCACGAGGTCGACCGCCTGCAGTCGCTGGTGGACCGCCTGCTGGCCCCGCACCGCCATGCTCAGGTGGTCGGTGATGTGAATATCCATGAAATCTGCGAGCGGGTGCGCCAGCTCATCTTGGTCGAATATCCGCGCGGTTTGACGATCAAGCGCGACTACGACATCTCGCTGCCGGACTTTCGCGGTGACCGCGAACAGCTGATTCAAGCGGTATTGAACATCGTGCAAAACGCTGCACAGGCCTTGCAGGCGCGCATGGCCGAGGCCGACCCGCAAGCGCCGGCCTGCATCACGCTGCGCACGCGAGTCGCGCGCCAGGTCACGATTGGCAAGCAGCGTTGGCGCCTGGCATTGGAATTGCATGTGGAAGATAACGGCCCCGGTGTGCCGGCCGAGATTCGAGATCGCATCTTTTACCCCTTGGTGTCGGGGCGAGACGGCGGCTCGGGACTTGGCCTGACGCTGGCGCAAACCATCGCTCAACAGCATCAAGGCATGCTTGACTGTGAGAGCGAGCCGGGCCGAACCGATTTCCGCTTGACCCTGCCTTTGCCCTGAGTTGCAGGATTGAGCGGCGCTGATTTGCAATAGAAGGCTTCTGCATGAAATCTATTTGGGTTGTTGACGACGACCATTCCATTCGTTTCGTGTTGGAAAAAGCGCTGACGCGCGAGGGCTTGCCGGTGCGCTGCTTCAGCAATGCGCGCGATCTGCTGGCGGCCTTGGACGACTTGGATCAGGACAGTCCGCAGGTGCTGGTGTCCGACATCCGCATGCCCGGAGGCTCGGGTCTTGATTTGCTGGCCAAGGTGAAGGCGCGCTTGCCGCTGCTGCCCGTCATCATCATGACGGCTAACACGGACCTGGACAGCGCCGTGTCGGCCTTTCAAGGCGGCGCGTTCGAGTACCTGCCCAAGCCTTTTGATTTGGCCGCAGCGGTCGAGTTGATCCGGCGGGCGCAGACCGAGAGCATGCGCGAGACGGTGGCTGAGGCGGCCGCCGCCGAGGTGCCCGAGATGCTGGGCCAAGCGCCGGCGATGCAGGATGTCTTCCGCGCCATCGGGCGGCTGAGCCAAAGCCATGTGACGGTCTTGATCACCGGAGAGTCGGGCTCGGGCAAGGAGTTGGTGGCGCGCGCGCTGCACAAGCACTCGCCCCGCGCCAAGGGGCCGTTTGTGGCGATCAACACCGCGGCCATTCCCAAAGACCTGTTGGAGTCCGAACTGTTCGGCCATGAGCGCGGCGCTTTCACCGGTGCACAGGCGATGCGCCGGGGCCGCTTTGAGCAGGCCGATGGCGGCACGCTGTTTCTGGACGAAATAGGCGACATGCCATTCGACTTGCAGACCCGGCTGCTGCGGGTGTTGAGTGACGGCCACTTTTACCGTGTCGGTGGCCACAGCGCGATCAAAACCAACGTGCGCGTTATTGCTGCCACCCACCAGGACCTTGAGCAGCGCGTACGCGAGGGTGTCTTCCGCGAAGACCTGTTCCACCGTCTCAACGTGATCCGCCTGCGTTTGCCGGCCCTGCGTGAACGCCGCGAAGACGTGCCCATGCTGACGCGCCATTTTCTGGCCGCGAGCGCCATTCAATTGGGTATCGAACCCAAACGCATCACTGACGCTGCGTTGGCGCGTTTGGCGCTGTTTGGGTTTCCGGGCAATGTGCGCCAGCTGGAGAATATCTGCCATTGGTTGACTGTGATGGCGCCGGCCCAGGTAATAGAACCCAAGGACTTGCCACCCGAAGTGCTGGCTGCGTCGGATGCTGTTGCGCCCCCTCCCCATGCGGAACACCCGGTACAGCCGATACTGGAAATTTTGGCCGTGGCGCCTGCGCTTCAAACCGCGCACGACGCAACCGTAGTGGGGCAGACGGTGATCAACCTGGCGCCGGGCCCAGCCGCAGCGCAGGCGGTTGCGGCAGCCTGGGAGCAAGCTCTGGCGGCCGAGGCGGTGGAAATGCTGTCCAGCGGCAAGCCCGAAGTGTGGGATAGGCTGACCCGGCGCTTCGAGTCCAGAATCATAGAGGCGGCATTGCTGGTCACCAAAGGCCGCCGTATCGAGGCGGCCCAGAAGTTGGGCATCGGCCGCAACACCATCACCCGCAAAATCCAGGAACTGGGACTGGAGTAGCCCGCTCCGACGCTTGTCACTTTGTGTGCCGCGCTGCCCCGCGAGGGGTGCCCGCTTGCTGGAAGCGATAGCGCGCTGCGCTCAGGTCTCGATGTTCACCACCACCGGCGCGTGGTCGCTGGGCCGCTCGTTCTTGCGCGGGACTTTGTCGATCACACAAGTC
>NZ_JANNMI010000423.1:0-7006 GCF_031397715.1 Roseateles sp. | reverse complement strand
CCTTGCAAGGCCATCGCGCCGATCTTGGATGAAGTTTCCAAGGACTACGGCGACCGGCTGCAAGTCACCAAAATGAATGTCGATGAGAACCGCGACGTACCCGCAAAATTCGGCATCCGCGGCATCCCGACCTTGATGCTTTTCAAAGATGGCCAGCTGGCCGCCACGAAAGTTGGCGCCTTGTCCAAGGCACAGTTGACCGCCTTCATCGACGCTAACCTATAATCGCGAATAGTTTGTTGTTGTAGGCCGAGACTGAACCCAGTTTTCAGCCCACAACGGCAGCAAATTGCCAACACGCTCAGGTCATTTCGGTGATTGTTGAAGCGTGGACTCGGCGCCCAAGCTCCCGCATCCTTGTCTGCTCTGCGACACCGCCGCCACTGTTATGGCATCACGCGGTTTCGCCATTCATTGGCGCTCGACGGGCTGCCGCCGTATTTGTCCCCGGTCCTTGGCAGGACCTTTGACGACCTACCGGGTTCTCACCCATGCATCTTTCTGAACTGAAAGCGCTTCACGTCTCCGAACTCATCAAGATGGGCGAGGAGTTGGAGATCGACAACGTCGCCCGCATGCGCAAGCAGGAGTTGATGTTTGCGATCATGAAGAAGCGCGCCAAAGGCGGCGAACAAGTGTTCGGCGACGGCGTTTTGGAGGTCCTGCCGGACGGCTTCGGCTTTCTGCGCTCGATCGACGACAGCTATATGGCATCCACCGATGACATCTATCTGAGCCCTAGCCAGATCCGCCGCTTCAACCTCCACACCGGCGACATGATCGAAGGCGAAGTGCGCGTGCCCAAAGACGGCGAGCGCTACTTTGCCCTGGTCAAGGTCGACCGCGTCAACGAGCTGACGCCCGAGGAGAGCAAGCACAAGATCATGTTCGAGAACTTGACGCCCTTGTTCCCAAGGGAGCAGTTCAAGCTCGAGCGTGACATCAAGAGCGACGAAAACATCACCGGCCGCATCATTGACTTGATCGCGCCGATCGGCAAGGGCCAGCGCGCCCTGCTGGTGGCCCAGCCCAAGACCGGCAAGACGGTGATGATGCAGCAACTGGCGCATGCGCTGGTGGCCAACCATCCCGACTGTCACCTGATCGTGCTGCTGGTCGACGAACGTCCGGAAGAAGTGACCGAAATGCTGCGCACCGTGCGCGGCGAGGTCATCAGCTCGACCTTCGATGAGCCGGCCGCCCGCCATGTGCAGGTCGCCGAAATGGTGATCGAGCGCGCCAAGCGTCTGGTCGAACTGAAGAAGGACGTGATCATCCTGTTGGATTCGATCACGCGTCTGGCCCGCGCCTATAACAACGTCCTGCCGTCCAGCGGCAAGGTGCTGACCGGTGGCGTCGACGCCAACGCCTTGCAGCGCCCCAAGCGCTTCTTTGGCGCGGCCCGCAAGGTCGAAGAAGGCGGTTCGCTGACCATCATCGGCACGGCGCTGATCGACACCGGCAGCCGCATGGACGAGGTGATCTACGAAGAGTTCAAGGGCACCGGCAACTGCGAAATCCATCTGGATCGCCGCATGGCCGAAAAGCGCGTCTACCCGTCGATCCTGATCAACAAATCAGGCACCCGGCGTGAAGAGTTGTTGCTGAAGCCGGAAATCCTGCAAAAGAGCTGGATTTTGCGCAAACTGCTCTATCCGATGGACGAGATCGAGGCGATGGAGTTCATTCTGGACAAAATGAAATCAACCAAGAACAACCTCGATTTCTTCGACATGATGCGTCGAGGCGGTTGAGTCAAGTTTGACTGTTGGTTTCACCGGCGCCATCCCATGGCGCCTCCTGAGTACTGCCACTCGGTGCAGCACTCGAATTCAGGCTATAATCTTTGATTTGCCGCTGGCGAAAAGTGCGCCACATGGTGTGGTGAGGCTGTAGATACGTCAGCGCAGATTCGCAAGAATCGCAATTAAGCGAGAGGTTCCTCATGAAAGACGGCATTCACCCCAACTACCGCGAAGTTTGCTTCGTGGACCAGTCCAACGGCTTCAAGTTCGTGACACGCTCAACCATGGGCAGCAAAGAGTCCGTCAAGATGGAAGACGGCCGCGAATTGCCGCTGATCAAGCTGGAAACCACCAGCGAAACCCATCCGTTTTACACCGGCACGCAGAAGAGCATTGACTCGCTGGGCGGCCGCGTTGAGAAGTTCCGCAACAAATTTGCGGGCTTCGCCAAGAAGTAAGCCTTGCTAGGCTGAAAACAAAGGGCAGCTTAGGCTGCCTTTTTTTCGTCCCCGAACTTGTCGTCTTGGCTTCGGTGGGCAAGAAAAGCCGCACCTATACGGCATGATATTGATCTGGACTTGAATAATAAAAACCGCGTGAATTTACCTACACCTGCCGTCGTTGCCGTACGGGGCGCCCAGCGCCTGCCAAGATTTGCCTTGCTGCTGCTGTGCGCCGCCTACATCTTGCCGGGCCTCTTCGGGCGTGACCCTTGGCGCCAAGCCGACCTGAGCTCGTTTGGCTTCATGGCCAGCATTGCTCAAGGTCATGCCTCTTGGTGGCAGCCGGCGATTGGCGGTGTGGCGGCCGAAGGCGGGCCGCTGCCCTACTGGATAGGCGCGCTTGCAATCAAGGTGATGCCATTCGCCGACGCGGCTTTCGCCGCCCGCCTGCCCTTCGCGCTCATTTTGATGTTGACGCTGGTCCTGGTGTGGTACAGCTGCTTCCACTTGGCGTGCACCGAAGCGGCTCAACCGGTGGCGTTTGCTTTCGGCGGCGAAGCCCATTCGATTGATTACGCACGCGCGCTGGCCGACGGTGCGTTGCTGGCCCTGATGGCGACGCTCGGCTTGCTCCAGCTCGGCCATGAGACGACACCGGAGTTACTGCAACTGCTGGCCTCATCGCTGTATCTATACGGCCTCGCGGCGGCGCCCTACCGCCCCGATAAAGCACGCTGGGCGGCCCTGGTCTCGCTGCCGGTATTGGCGGCCAGCGGTGCACCCATCGTGGCCATGGTGTTGGCGGCGATCGGTGCCGGGCTGTGCAGTCGCTCGCGCTATGGTGAGGCACGCGCCTTGGTGAAATGGCTGGTGTTGGCGGGCTTGCTGTCGGCCATCAGCGCCTGGGAGTTCAATGCCTGGGCCTGGCGTATCACCACCGAATCGCCTGCCGGCTTAGGTCTGCGCATGTTCAACCTGCTGGCCTGGTTCACGTGGCCAGCAGGCCCTCTGGCGGCATGGACGGTGTGGCGCTGGCGCAGCCATTGGCAACGCCGGCATGTGCTTTTGCCTTCGGTGTGTGCCGCCATTCCCATCACCACCAGCCTCTTGATGGGCGGCTCCGACCGAGCGCTACTGTTGGCCTTGCCTGCCTTGGCGCTGTTGGCGGCCTTTGCCTTGCCGACGCTGCAACGCGGCTTCGCGGCGGCCGTGGATTGGTTTTCGGTCTTCTTCTTCAGCGGCAGCGCCCTGTTCTTTTGGCTGTACTACAGCTCCATGCAGCTGGGCTGGCCGGCCACGCCGATGGCCAATTTGCGTAAGTTGGCCATCGGGTTTGAGCCCCGCTTCAACGCTCTGGCCTTGTTTTTTGCCCTTGTGGCCACGCTGGCCTGGCTGGCTCTGGTGCGCTGGCGCACGGCCAAACATCAATATGCGCTTTGGAAAAGCCTGGTTTTGCCGGCCGGCGGTGTCGCCTTGGGCTGGCTGCTGGCGATGACGCTGCTGTTGCCGCCGCTGGACTATGCGCGCAGCAACCGGCCCTTGGTCGAGCAACTGCGCAAGCTGATCCCGGCCAACGCAGATTGCATAGCGACGCCCGGGCAGGCGCTATCAACGTCGGCAGCGCTGGAGTTTCAAGGACATTGGCAGGTCGATGGCAAACACGCACTGATGGCCAGCCGATGCAGCTATGCGCTTCAGGCCAGCAATGCGGCTATTCCAGACGGTTGGGAGCAGATCGCTTTTGTCAGGCGGCCCACCGACCGTGTATCCGGCTTTGCCGTCTTGCGGCGGCGCTAGTCGCCGCGGCACCGCCCTTGCCTTGCTATCGCGGCGCGTTGGCGGCCTCGACACCCAAGGCCGGCTCACCCACGTGCCGCACCCGAATAGCCGGCAACGCCAGCCTGAATTTGGAGCCTTTGCCGGGCTCGCTCTCGATTTGCAGCTCGCCACCATGCCGGTGCATCACATGCTTGACGATGGACAGGCCCAGGCCCGTGCCGCCAGTTTCGCGCGACCGGCTGCCATCAACCCGATAAAAACGTTCGGTCAAGCGGGGCAGATGTTCACGCGCGATGCCTAAGCCCGTGTCGCTCACACACAGCTCGCCTGAGCCATCGCCGAGCTCACGCCACGACACATCAATCTCGCCGCCGGCCGGCGTGTAGCGCACGGCGTTGTTGACCAAATTTGCCGCCGCGCTGAGCAGCTCGGACTCGACGCCGGCCAGCTCAACTTGCGTGTCGAGTTGAACCTTCAGTTGATGACGGCCACCCGACAAGGCCACTGCATCCGAATTGATGCGGGCCAGCAAGGCATCCAGACCAAGCCAGCGATCGGCGGTGGGACGCGGGCTGCCTTCGAGTTGCGCCAGCGTCAGCAAGTCGCTGACCAAACCTTGCATACGGTCGGTCTGCTGTCCCATCAAGGTCAAGACACGCGTACGTTCAGCCACCGTCAAGGGCAATGACAGCATGGTCTCGATAAAGCCCGCCAAAACGGTCAAAGGCGTGCGAATCTCATGCGACACATTGGCCACGAAGTCGCGCCGCATCGCGTCGGACCGCTCGCGCTCGGTGATGTCTTGCGAAAGCACCAGCTTCATGCCGTCCCCATAACGCTTGACAACGACGGACAGCGTACCGAAGCCCCGCACATTGCTCAATAGCAATGGCGTCTCGTAGCTCTCAGTATGAAGAAAAGAAACGAAAGCGGGCGAGCGCAGCAGATTGGTGACGCGCTGGCGCAGATCGCGCACGGGGTCGAGCGAAAAGTGGTCGGCCGCCACCCGGTTGCACCAATGAATGTGATCCTGCGCATCCAGCATCAGCACACCATTGGGGGAGGCATCGATGGCCGACAAGAATTGCTCCAACTGCAGGCGTTCGCTGGCAATCACCTTGTCGCGCTCACGCACCGCACGCTCTACCCGGTAGCCCAGTTCCCCCCATATACCGGCATCACGCGGCGCGGCGTCAAGCTGAGGGCCGCGCAGCCATTGCAATAAGCGATGACCGCGCACGGCGTCCACGATCACCAGCGCCACGACCGCGATTGCTGCGCTCAATGCCTCGCTCAAGAACGGGAGATGCAGCAGTCGGCCTACCCAATGACCAAAGAACACACCCGCAACCACCGCCAGGGCGGCCAACACAAAACGCGGCAAAAGCCAATTCACGCGATCTCCCCAAGATGCCCCTGCCCAGCCCTGCCCACTCACTGCCGCTGTGCCCCGGCCTCAGCCGAGGCGCGCACTCACATGGGCAGGACCGCCATCTGCTGCGTCAAGCGATAGCCGGCGCCGCGCACGGTCTCTATCATGCGCGCGCACTGCACCCGCTCCAGCGCCTCACGCAGCCGCTTCACATGCACATCAACCGTGCGTTCTTCAATGAAGACATGGTCACCCCAGACCCGGTCCAGCAACTGCGAGCGGCTATGCACTCGCTCGGGATGGGTCATGAAGAAATGCAGCAAGCGGAACTCGGTCGGGCCCAGCTTGACCTCGGCGCCGTCACGACTGACGCGGCGTGTGCCCGGGTCCAGATTCAAGCCGCCCACCTCGACCAGGGAGTCCAGCGCCTCGGGCGCCTTGCGCCGCAGCACGGCGCGGATGCGCGCCAGCAACTCATTGGTCGAAAACGGCTTGGTCAGATAGTCATCGGCACCCGCGTCCAAGCCGGAGACCTTGTCGGTCTCTTCGGCGCGAGCGGTCAGCATGATGATGGGCATTTCTTTGGTGCGCGCGGCACCGCGCCATTGGCGAGCCAGTGCCAGGCCCGATTGCCCGGGCAACATCCAGTCCAACACCACCAGGTCAGGCAAGATGCGGTCCACCTCATATTGCGCCTGATCGGCGCTGGCGGCGATCGTGACCTCAAAACCCGCATGGCGCAGATTGATGGAAATCAGCTCGGCAATCGCCGACTCATCTTCCACCACTAAAACTCGACTCATTGCGATTCCTTTGTTTTAGCGAACCATGGTCTCAACGGCCTCGGGCGTGTTGTGACGCACGTCCGTACCCTTGACCACATAGATGATGACTTCGGCGAGGTTCTTGGCGTGGTCACCGACCCGCTCAATCGCCTTGGCCACAAAGATCAAATCGATCGACGACGAGATGGTGCGCGGGTCTTCCATCATGTAGGTGATGAGCTTGCGCATCAGACCGTCGAACTCCTTGTCGATCTGGTCGTCTTGCTTAAGCACCTCGACCGCACGCTCCACATCCAGGCGCGCAAATGCATCCAGCGCCTTGCGCAAAAGCGCGGTCGCCAGCTCGGCCTCGAAAGCCAGATCACTCATGGGCAAGCGCAAACGGCTTGAGACGCCCGCGTTGATCAGGCGCTGCACCGTGCGCGCAATCCGCGCGGCCTCATCGCCGACACGCTCAAGATTGGCAATCGTCTTTGAAATGGCAATCAGCAAGCGCAGATCCCGCGCCGTTGGCTGGCGCCTAGCGATGATGCTGGAGAGGTCACGGTCAATCTCGACCTCCATCGCATTGACCACCTCCTCTTGCTTGAGCACGACGCTCGCCATATCACCACTGAAGCTCGTCAAAGCCAACACCGCTTGAGCGACCTGTGACTCGACCAAACCGCCCATCTCGAGCACGCGCGTGGAGATGCCACTCAGTTCGGCGTCGAATTGTGTCGAAAGATGTTTTTCACCCATGATTTGATCCTGAAAATATTTGGATTAACAACGGCGCCGATCAGTGCCTGAGGAGCCACCAGCCAGCAAGAGGCATGCCGGGCTCATCAACAAAAAACGACCCAGCGAGTTACATCATCAACCGAAGCGGCCGGTGATGTA
>NZ_JANNMI010000380.1:0-1815 GCF_031397715.1 Roseateles sp. | reverse complement strand
GTCTGGACCCGGAATTCGCTCGTCGGCATTGTGGAGAATAATCATCTGGTGCGCGCGTGGGTCATGCAGCAGGACATCATGGGGCCGGTCACATACTCACCATACTCGGCGTTATTGGAAATCGAATAATTCATGTTGGCGATGCCGCCTTCATAGATCAGATCAACAATCAGTTTCAACTCATGCAAGCACTCGAAATAGGCCATCTCGGGCGCGTAACCGGCTTCGGTCAGCGTCTCGAAACCGGCCTTGATCAGCTCGACCGCACCGCCGCACAAAACCGCCTGCTCGCCGAACAAGTCGGTCTCGGTTTCTTCGCGGAAGTTGGTCTCGATGATGCCGGCCTTGCCGCCGCCATTGGCCGAGGCGTAGCTCAGGGCCAGATCACGCGCCTTGCCCGACTTGTCGGCGTAGACGGCGATCAGATGCGGCACGCCGCCGCCTTGGGCGTAAGTGCCGCGCACGGTGTGGCCAGGGGCCTTGGGTGCGACCATCCAGACGTCGAGGTCAGCACGTGGTGTGACTTGACCGTAATGGACATTGAAGCCGTGGGCGAAGGCCAGCGAAGCGCCCTGCTTGATATTGGGCTCGACTTCGTTCTTGTAGACCTCGGCGATCTGCTCGTCCGGCAGCAACATCATCACCACGTCGGCGGCCTTGACCGCGTCGGCGATCTCGGCGACTTTCAAGCCGGCGTTCTCGGCCTTGGCCCAGGAAGCGCCGCTGCGACGCAGACCGACGGTCACTTTGCAGCCGCTGTCGTTCAGGTTCAGTGCGTGGGCATGGCCTTGTGAGCCGTAGCCGATGATGGTGACTGATCTGCCCTTGATCAGGCTCAGGTCCGCGTCCTTGTCATAAAAAACGTTCATATCGTGCTCCAGGAAAAATTCAAAAAAGGGGTGGTGTGGGGAAGAAAAATCAGACTCTGAGGATGCGCTCGCCGCGGCCGATGCCGCTGGTGCCGGTGCGCACCGTCTCCAGGATGGAAGCGCGGTCGATCGCGTCGATGAAGGCATCCAGCTTGGATGAGTCGCCGGTCAGCTCGATGGTGTAGGTCTTCTCGGTCACGTCGATGATGCGGCCGCGGAAGATGTCGGCGGTGCGCTTCATCTCCTCGCGCTCCTTGCCGACGGCACGCACCTTGATCAGCATCAGCTCACGTTCGGTGTAATTGCCTTCGGTCAGGTCAACCACCTTGACCACTTCGATCAGGCGGTTCAGGTGCTTGGTGATCTGCTCGATCACTTCGTCCGAGCCGGTGGTGACGATGGTCATGCGCGACAGCGAGGGGTCCTCGGTCGGCGCCACGGTCAGGCTCTCGATGTTGTAGCCACGCGCCGAGAACAGCGCCACCACGCGCGACAGCGCGCCCGGCTCGTTCTCGATCAGCAATGCAATGATGTGTTTCATTTTTTTCTCGTCCTTCGCGCTCTTCAAACCGACAGCGGTAACTGACGGTTCTTGGCCACGCTATTCGATTTAAGGGAGTGGGTACTACTTCTTGCTGACTTCACAAGGCCACTGGCTGCGCGCGGTAACGCCTCAGCCCCGGCCTCGCTGGTTCAACTCAAAGGTCTTCGGACCCCAGGCGCATTTCCGAGATGCCTTTGCCCGTCTGCACCATCGGCCAGACGTTCTCGGTCGGATCGGTGCGAATGTCCAGAAAGACCGTGCGGTCCTTCAAACGAATCGCTTCGCGCAGCGCGCCTTCGACATCGCCGGGCTGCTCGACCACCAGACCGATATGGCCATAAGCCTCGGCCAGCTTGACGAAGTCGGGCAGCGCTTCCATATAGCTGTGCGAGTAGCGCTTGC
>NZ_JANNMI010000309.1:0-2017 GCF_031397715.1 Roseateles sp. | reverse complement strand
CCTCCTACGCGCGCTCAATGCGCGCGTAGGCCGAATGGTTGTGAATAGACTCAAAATTCTCGACATCCACCGAATAGCGCCCAATCCGAGCGTCGGCATTCAGTCGCAGCGCCACATCGCGCACCAGGTCCTCGACGAACTTGGGGTTTTCGTAGGCATGCTCGGTGACCCATTTCTCGTCGGCACGCTTGAGCAGCGGCCAGAGCTCGCTCGAAGCACTTTCCTCAGCGAACCTGACCAGCTCCAGCCAGCTGATAGGCGCGCCGCTCAACTCCGCCCGGATCGTCACCAAGGAACGCTGGTTGTGTGCGCCATAGTCCGAAATCTCTTTCGAGCAAGGGCACAGGCTCTTCACCGGAACCGCCACCTCCGCCCACACCGAGGTCTGACCGGCACGCGTCTCGGAGATCAGAGCGCCCTGGTAGTCCAACATGCTCTCGATACCGGACACGGGCGCGCGCTTGCGCAAGAAAAAGGCAAAACGCACCTCGATGCGGCCGTCTTGCGCCTCCAGTTTGCTCAGCATCTGACCATGCAGCTCGCGCAAGGACTGCGCCGTCAATGGCGCGTTCAAGGCGTCCAGCCAAGCAACGAAGCGGGACATATGCGTGCCCTTCTTCTCAGCCGGCAGCGCCACATCCAAGCTCCAAAGGCCGACCGTGGTTTGCGCTTGCTTGCCCGTCTGAATTTGCAACGGGTAGCGCACATCCTTGACGCCAACGCGCTGAATCAGCAGGTGCCGCTCATCGCGCTCGCTTTGGGTATCGGGAATATGCAATGCGCTGGTAACTTGATTCATGCTGAAGGAAATGGACCGTGGAGACTGGATTAATTCAAGCTGCCCAGCATGCCAGCTGTTGCCAAGCCCTGCCGCCGCAAGGACTTGATGGCTCTTACTGATTCGCAGCCGGCCGCACCAAACTTGGCCGCGCACCAAAGCGTTTCAAGATGGACTGCGCTATGCCTGCGGCGTCCAGACCGCAAGCGCTCATCAAACTGGCGACGTCGCCATGCTCGATGTATTCGTCCGGCAAACCGAGTTGCAAGACCGGCAGATTGAATCCGGCGGCCTGCATCGCCTCCATCACGGCGGAACCTGCGCCGCCCATCACGCAGCCGTCCTCGACGGTCACAAACGCGTCATGGCTGCGCGCCAGCTCGGCCACCAAGACCTGATCAAGCGGTTTGACGAAGCGCATATTGGCCACTGTCGCATCGAGTTGCTCGCCCGCCTGCAAAGCCGGATACAGCAAGGTGCCGAAGCTCAGAATCGCAATCCGTGGCGCATCCGCGTTGCTACGCAGCTGCGACTTGCTGGATTCGCGGCGAACCAAGCCCTTGCCCCAACTCAGAGCCTTCATTTCTTTCTCGATCGCCACCCCGGCACCGGCACCACGCGGGTAACGCACCGTCACCGGGCCATGGTGCTGATAGGCGGTGTACAGGGCTTGGCGACATTCGTTCTCGTCGGCCGGTGTCAGCACGGCCATATTCGGGATGCAGCGACAAAAGGCGATGTCGTAGTTGCCCGCGTGAGTCGCACCGTCGGCACCGACCAGACCGGCCCGGTCCAGCGCGAACACGACCGGCAGATTCTGAATCGCCACGTCGTGAATCATTTGGTCATAGGCGCGCTGCAAAAAGGTCGAATAAATCGCCACCACCGGCTTCAAACCTTCGCAAGCCAGACCGGCGGCGAAGGTCACCGCATGCTGCTCGGCGATGCCAACATCGTGATAGCGGGTCGGGAAGCGCTGGTGAAATTCCACCATGCCGGAGCCCTCGCGCATCGCCGGCGTGATGCCGACCAGACGCTTGTCCTGCTCGGCCATATCGCACAGCCACTGGCCGAATACCTGGGTGAACGAGGTCTTGGCCGGCGTGACCGATTTGACAAAGCCCACGGCAGGATCGAACCGACCGGGTGCGGCGTTTTAGTCAAACGCCCGTTGCCACAGAATGCGTAGCATGTTCAAACTATAATTTCACATCCATCTCTCAATTAACCGATGTTAAG
>NZ_JANNMI010000280.1:0-3725 GCF_031397715.1 Roseateles sp. | reverse complement strand
TGCTTGGCGCGCTTTTGATTGCCGGCGTGCTGTGGCTGGCTTCGGGCGGCGCGTGGGGCGCCAAGCAGGATCTCTATCTCAGCGTCATGGAAGAGTCGGTCGCCGGCCTGAACCTGAATGCGCCGGTCAAATACATGGGCGTTGATGTCGGCAAGGTGCAGGCGATCGCCCTCGACGCGGCCAACCCGGAGCGGGTGCGGTTGTTGTTCGCCATCGACCGCGGCACGCCGATCCGCGTCGACACCGTTGCCGTGCTCAAGACCCAAGGGCTGACCGGCATCGCCTATGTGGAGCTGGACGGCGGCTCGCCGACGGCGGCGCCGCTGCTGGCGGTGGCGCCGGAGCGCTATCCGCAGATTCCCAGCAAGCCCTCGCTGAGTGCGCGGCTTGAGAATGTGCTGAGCACCGTCTTGGCCAAGCTGGACAGCACCTCGACCAGCCTCAACGCCTTGCTGAGCCCGCAGAATCAAGCCGCCTTCAGCAGCACGCTGGCCGATATCGCCAAGCTGACCCATAGCCTGGCCGAGCGCCGTGCCACCATCGATGCGGGTCTGGTCAGCGCGGCGCGCACCTTCGACAACAGCGCCGCGCTGACGGCCCAGCTGCGCGCGCAAGCCGGGCCCTTGCTGGCGCGCATCGACAGCGCGGCACTGGCGGTCGAGCGCATGGGGCTGGAGACCGCGCAGGCCAGCAGCAGTGCTGGACGCTCGGTGGTCGATGTTGGCGCCGATGTGAAGCGATTCACCGCCGTGGCCTTGCCGGACTTGCAGCGCTTGTTGGCTGAAATGACCGTGCTGACGGGTTCGCTCAAGCGCCTCAGCGAACAAACCGAACGCAACCCCAGCGGGCTTTTGTTCGGCCAGGGGCCGGTGCCCGACGGCCCGGGTGAAGCCAGTGAACCCGCTGCCAAGCAGCCAAAGCCATGAAACCCATCCTGCTACTGCCGGGCATTTTTCGCGTCGCCGGCCTCGCCTGCCTGCTGAGTCTCGGTGCCTGCAGCAGCCTGCTGCCTAAGCCAACGCCTGCACCCAGCCTGCATCTGCTGACGGGGGCGGCGCCTCACGCGCCCGGGGTCAGTCGTTCAGGGCAAGCCAGCCTGCGCATCAACCCGCCGCAGGCCGCGGCCGGCTTTGACAGCCGCCGCATCATCTATCTGCGCGAGCCGCAGCGGCTGAATTACTTCGCCCGGCATGAATGGGCGGACACGCCGGCGCGCATGCTGGCGCCGCTGTTGCTGGCCGCTTGGGACGCAGGCGGGCAGTTTCGGGTCGTGTTGGGCGCTCACAGCGCCGGCAGCGCCGAGTTCAGTCTGGACACCGAGGTCATTCGTCTGCAGCAAGATTTTTCGCAGTCCCCCAGCCAAGTGCGGCTGAGCCTGCGCGCCAGCCTGCTCGACAACGCGACCCGCCGCGTCTTGGCCAGCCGCGAGTTCGACGCGCGGGTGGCCGCGCCCAGCGAGGACGCCGACGGCGGCGTGATTGCGGCCAACCGGGCGGTGCAGCAGGTCTTGAACGAGCTGGTTCAGGCGCCTGAGTTTGCGCCAGTCAAGCCAGTGTTGCCCTGATCTGCGTGCCGGCATGGCCGACCAACATCGCTTCGATTTGATCGAGTGGGCCGATCACCGCCCGCCGGCCGGTGGCGTTCACAAAAGCGCAGGCCGCCGCGACCTTCGGCGCCATGCTGCCGGCGGCAAAGTGGTGTTGGGCCAGTTGCTGCGGCGTGGCCGCGTTCAGCATGTGTTGGCTGGGCAGGCCCCAATCGACGCTGACGCCCGCCACATCGGTGGCAATGATCAGGCAGTCGGCCGCCAGCTCGGTGGCCAGCATGGCGCTGCACAGATCCTTGTCGATGACCGCCTCGATGCCGTACAAGCCGGCCTGCCCGGGCTGCCGGCAGACCGGGATGCCGCCGCCGCCGCAGGCAATCACCACCACGCCATGCTCCAGCAGGTGGCGTATGGCGTCCAGGCCGAGCACGCGCAGCGGCTGGGGCGAGGCGACGGCGCGGCGCCAGCCGGCGCCGTCCTCGATCAGCGGCCAGTCCTTGGCGGCGGCCAGCGCATTCAATTGCGCGCGGCTGTAGACCGGCCCGATCGGCTTGGTGGGATGGTCAAACGCGGGGTCATCGGCCGCCACCTCAACCCGGGTCACCAGCGTGCTGACCAGGCGCGCGGGCGGCAGCCGATTGCTCAGCTCCTGCTCCAGCAAGTAACCAATCATGCCCTCGGTCTGCGCACCCAGCACGTCGAGCGGGTAGGCGTTAGCCTGCTCGGCCAGCAGGCCGACTTGCGGGCCGTTGCCATGCGTCAGCACCAGCTCGGTATGCGCCGCCGCGACGCGGGCCAGTTGCTGGGCGGCGAGCCGGATATTGGCGAGCTGGTTGGCGGCGCTCAAGACCTCACCGCGCCGCAGCAGGGCGTTGCCGCCGATGGCGATGACCAGCTTCATGTCAGCGTTGCGACCAAGACCGCTTTGATCGTGTGCATGCGGTTCTCCGCCTGGCTGAACACAATCGAGGCCTCGGACTCGAAGACCTCGTCCGTCACCTCCAATTCGCTCAGCCCGTACAGCTTGTGGAGCTCGCGGCCGAGCTCGGTGTCGAGGTTGTGCAGGGCCGGCAGGCAATGCATAAAGCAGCTGCGCGGCTTACCCGTCGCCTGCATCAGGGCCTGGTTGACCTGGTAGGGCAGCAGCTGATCGATGCGCTCCTTCCAGGCCTCGACCGGCTCGCCCATGGACACCCAGACGTCGGTGTAGACGAAGTCGGCGCCGACCACGGCCGCCAGCGGGTCCTCGGTGATGCTGATGCGCGCGCCGGTGGTTTTGGCCAGCGCCCGCATCTGCGCCACCAAGTCAGCGGGCGGCTGCAGGGCCAGGGGTGCTGCGATGCGCACATCCATGCCCATTTGTGTGCCACCCACCAGCAGCGAGCAGCCCATATTGAAGCGCGCATCGCCCAGATAGCAAAAGCTCAGCTCATGCAGCGGCTTCTCGCCGAACTCCTCCATCGTCAGCAGGTCGGCCAGCACCTGGGTCGGATGCGCCTCGTCGGTGAGGCCGTTCCAGACCGGCACGCGCGAGTAACGCGCGATGTCCTCGACCACGCTTTGATGAAAGCCGCGGTATTCGATGCCGTCATACATGCGGCCGAGCACGCGGGCGGTATCCTTCAGCGACTCCTTGTGGCCGAGCTGCGAGCCGACCGGGTCGATATAGGTGACATGCCCACCCTGGTCATGCACGGCCACCTCAAAGGCGCAGCGGGTACGGGTCGAGGCCTTCTCGAAGATCAGCGCGATGTTCTTGCCCTGCAGGCGGGGATGCTCGGTGCCGGCGTATTTGGCGCGCTTGAGCTCGGCCGCCAGGTCGAGCAAGAAGCGGATCGCGCGCGGCGGGAAGTCGCGCAGGTCCAGCAGGCTGCGGTTGCGGAGGTTGAAGCTCATGGTGGGTCCTTTGTTCAAAGGTTTTAGAGGCTGAGAGCATCCCAGGCCCCGTTGGCGCCCGGCGTTCGCGGAGAAACGATGGAGTTGCGTGGTGCATAAGTTTTGAACAGAAGGACGCGAAGTTCACGAAGAATGTGAAGGGGACTGAATTTCCGTGTTCCTTCGCGATCTTTGGGGCCTTCTGTTCAGGTTTGATCGGACTCGTCGGCGCTGGCCCGGTGTTTTGTTTCTCATGAGCTTTTGTAGCGAGCGGCCGTCAGGCTAGGCGGACGGAGCACAGAAA
>NZ_JANNMI010000275.1:0-4121 GCF_031397715.1 Roseateles sp. | reverse complement strand
GGTCTTGTAGCGAAAGGCCCAGCCGCGCAGCAAGGTGTACAGCGGCGCATCGGTCTGGCCCTCATGGATCAAGGTCTCCATCGCGCCGAGCCGCAGCTCACGCTGCTTCAAGGAGTGCACTAGGCTGACTTCCTCCTCGGTGTGGTCAATGAAAAGCGGCAGCTGGCGCAAAGGACAATCGCCGCACGAGGTCACGCTGGTCGGCTCAGTCGGCCGGGTCTGAGAAGAAGGCGTTGGCATCGGGCTTGGGGGCGGTTGGGGTGGGGGGAGTGGGGCGGGCGCCCGAGTATCGGTCAATTGGCGGAGGCCAATGGGTGGGGTGGCTGCGGCGGCGACACAAGCAACAGCGAAGTCTGGCCGGTGATTGCGCTTGTTTTCTGACCTGACCGCGCTTGGGCGCGCTTTACCATCAAGGTCAAATGCCGCTCATCAAACCGTCTCCGCTGCGCCGCCTGCTCGCCCGGCGCCCCGTCCGGCCCGAGCACCACCGTGCCCGCGACTTGATCGCCAGCATTGATGCCGGCGGGATCCCTCTGCACCCCGGCAAGGTGAACCAGATTGCGCGCGAGTTGGGCCTGGAGGTCTCGCGAGATGCGCCGGTGGCGGCCACCATCGCGCGCCTGCGTGCGCTGCTGCTGGCTTAGCCGCCAACGAAGGGCTGCGCCTGCGCCGGCCGCTACCGGCCGCGCAAAGTTGCGGGGATTTCCGACTTGCTACACTGCTGCGTCGGGGTTTGGTGCGGGGTTGATCTGCCTTGACTCGTCGGTCGACCGGCCGACCACGCAGAGCCGCAAACGGGATTTGAAGCATGCTGATTCGACTGATTTACTTGAGCAGACTTGTCGGCTCGCAGAGCCCCGAACTCACCGATTCGATTTTGTGCAAGGCGCAAGCCTGGAATACGCAAAACGACATCACCGGCATGCTTTGCGAGGGGCAAGGTGTTTATCTGCAAGCGCTTGAAGGCGAGCGCAACATAGTCACGAGCTTGTACGCCCGCATTCATGCGGACCCACGGCACAAGGATCTGGAACTGCTGCATTGCGAGTCGATCGCCGAGCGGCGCTACCGGGGATGGTCGATGGCGCGCGTGCGGCTGTCTGACGTGGACCCAGAAACGAAGATCGTTTGGCCAGAGTTTGACCCCTACTCAGTCAGTGGCGCTTTGGTGATGGCGCGAATCGATGAACTGGTCGCCGCTGGACAGCCGGTCCAAGCAGCATCGACTTGACCCCGCCGGTTGCCTAGCGAGCGCGACCCGCAGCCTGGCGGGGTCGCTGCTCAAAGACTCTCAAACGTTGGCCTGCAGCCCCAGTTCCAGACCGGGCAGCGTCATGCGCAGAAACAGCGCGTGAATCTCGGCCGCTGTCCAAGCGGTCGGCGTGGCCATCCACCACGCCAGCGTGGACCAAAGCGCGCCCACCACATATTGCGTTGACAGCGCCAAGGCGGCGTCATGCTGGCCGCGGCTGAGCCGCCCTTGCGCCAGGTCTGCGCGCACCAGCTCCAGCAACATGGCGCGGATCTTGTGTTCGACGCTCAGCTCGCTTTCACGCACCACGGTCATCTGATAGAGCTGGCGGTGCGCGGCCACATGGCCGAAGAAGGCCTCGGTAAAGCCCAGGCGCTGGCCCGGCCGCGCCGCCCTCTCGTCCAGCAGCCAGGCACGTAGATTGGCCACGCTGCTGGCCAACAGCTCGTCTTTGCTGTCGAAATGAGCATAGAAGGTGGCCCGGCCAATGCCGGCGCGGTCGAGCAGGTTTTGCACCGTCAGCCGCTCGTAGCCGCGCTCGCACATCAGCTCGAACAGGGCACCGAGCAGCCGCTCGCGGCTGTGCCGAGTGCGGCTATCGGTGGCGGTGTTGGCGGGGTTTGGGTTTGCGGCGCGTGGACTGGGCATGGGCAAAGGTGAACAAGTTGACGGAATCTATTCGGTGCCGAACAAGTGCCATCGATCTGTTCGGGTGTTCTTGGTTGGCGAACAGTATGTTCCGCTTGTCGCCGTTTCAACCGAGAGTTTGCGCTATGCCTGATTTGCCTTTCGTTCGCCCGCTGATCGAGTTCAGTGGCCTTTGCAAAACCTATGCCGGGCCGAGCGGGGGCTTTCATGCCTTGCAAGATTTGCAGCTGAAAATCGGCGCCGGTGAATGCCTCGCCGTGGTGGGCAAGTCCGGCAGCGGCAAGACCACCTTGATCAATTTGCTGGCCGGCATCGACAGCCCCACGGGCGGCGCACTGCGGGTCGGCGATGCGGACTTGCGACGCCTGTCGGAAGAGCAAATGACGATCTGGCGCGGCCGCCAGCTGGGCCTGGTGTTCCAGTTTTTTCAGCTGCTGCCGACGCTGACGGTGCTGGAGAACGTGATGCTGCCGATGGACTTTTGCGCCAGCTTCCCCGCTGCGCAGCGGCGCGGGCGGGCGCTGGGCTTGCTGAGCCGCTTGGGGGTGGAGGCGCAGGCCCACAAGCTGCCGTCGGCGCTATCGGGCGGGCAGCAGCAGCGCGTGGCCATTGCCCGTGCGCTGGCGAATGACCCGCCGCTGTTGCTGGCCGACGAGCCGACCGGCAACCTCGACTCGGCCACCGCCCGGGAGGTAATGGGTCTGCTGGCGGCGTTGGCTGCCGCGGGCAAAACGGTGCTGGTGGTGACGCACGAGGCGGATCTGAGCCGCTTCTTCACCCGCAGCATCACCTTGCATGACGGGCGCATCGTGCACGACAGCGCGGCGCCAGCAAGCGAGACGCCATGAGCCCGCGCTGGATCAAACTCTGGCGCGATGCGGTGGCGGCGCGTGGCCGCTTCTTGTCGCTGGTGCTGGCGCTGGCGGCGAGCATTGCGGCCGTCACCACCATGCTGAGCACTTACACGGTGCTGATGCGCGAAGTGCCGGCCAACTATCAAGGCTCGCGCCCGGCCTCGGCCCAGCTGGAGTTGGCCGGCGAGCTTGACCCGGCCTTTGTTGAGCGCTTGCGTGCGCGGCCCGGCGTTGCTGCCGCGGAGCTGGGCCGCAGCCTCGGCGCGCGCGTGCGGATTGGCACGCAGGTCGGCACGCAGGTCGGCGCGCAAGACTGGTTGCCGATGCGGATCTTTGTCGTGCCCGACCTGGCCGCTCAGCGCATCAACCGTCTGCACCCCGAGGCCGGCGCTTGGCCGCCGCCCGATGGCAGCGTCTTGATCGAGCGCAGCGCCCTGCCGCTAACGGGTAGCCGCATCGGTGGCATGCTCGCCTTCGAGCTGCCGGGCTTGGGTGCCCGCCAAGTCCGCATCAGCGGCACCGTACAAGACCCCGGCGTGGCGCCGGCCGGCCAGGAGCAGATCATTTATGCCTATATGAGCCAAGCGACCCTGGCGGGCCTGGGCGAGCATGGCGCGCTGAATGTGCTCAAACTCGTCTTGAACGAGGAGCGCGACAGCGCCCAGATCGAGGCCGCCGTGCTGGCCTTGCGCCCCTGGTTGGCGGCCCAGGGCCATGCGCTGCGAGGCGCGCGTATCCCGCCGCCGCGCATGCATCCGCACCAGGGGCAGATGAATGCGGTGATGGCGATGTTGCTGGTGTTCAGTCTCTTGGCCATGCTGCTGGGCGCCGTGCTCAGCGCCACCGTCGTGCACGGTTTGTTGGCGCAGCAGATCCGCCAGATCGCCATCATGAAGGCCATCGGTGCGAGTGCGGGCGCGCTGGCCCGGCTCTACCTGAGCCTGGTCGCGCTGCTGGCGGTCGCGGCCTTGGCGCTGGGCTTGCCGCTGGGCTTGTGGGCCGGGCGTGTCTTCATCGCCGCGACGGCGGCCCTGCTCAATCTGCGTCTGCAAAGTTTGCTGCCGCCGTTCTGGGTCTATGTCTGCGTGGTGGCGCTGGGCTTGGCCGCTCCTTTGTTGGCGACTTGGCTGCCGGTGCGTGCCGCCACTCGGCGCAGCGTGCGTGCGGCCATGGACGAGCAGGGCTTGAGCGCCGCCAGCGGCGCCGAGGACGGCTGGCTGACCCGGCTGAGTTTGCGTGATGCAGCGCTGACCTTGGCCTTGCGCAATAGTTTCCGGCACCGCTCCCGTTTGCTGCTGAGCGTGAGCCTGCTGGCCGGCGCCGGCGCCGGCGCGATGCTGATCACCTGCCTGAACCTGCGTGCGGCT
>NZ_JANNMI010000214.1:0-4005 GCF_031397715.1 Roseateles sp. | reverse complement strand
GAAGCCCACGGCCGTCTTCTCCAGCGTCAGCCGCTCCTTGATGCTCCAGGGCGCGGCGTCGACCAAGTCGGGCTCGGCGGTGCTGGCGGCGTGCGAGTCGTCGAAGTCGAACAGCCCGCCCTGGTCGGCATTCGCTTCCTGCGTCTCCGCATGGGTGTAGCCGCGCGCGACGCTGGCCAACAGGCGCGCCCGCTCCGGCTCCAGCTTGTCGAAAGCACCGGCCTTGATCAAGGCGTCCACCACTCGCTTATTGACCGATTTGCGGTCGATGCGATTGCAGAAGTCGTAAAAACTCTTGAACTCACCGCCGGCCAAGCGGACCGCCACGATGGAGTCGATCGCGCCCTTGCCCGTGCCCTTGATGGCACCCAGGCCATAGTTGATCAATTTATTGGTGATCGGCTCGAACCGGTGCACACCGAGATTGACGTTAGGCGGCTCGAAGGCAATGCCGAACAGCTTGGCGTCGTTCAACAAGACCTTGAGCTTGTCGGTGTCGCCCATTTCGATCGTCATGTTCGCGGCGAAAAACTCGGCCGTGAAATGGACCTTCAACCAACCGGTGTGATACGCCAGCAAGGAGTAGGCAGCGGCGTGCGACTTGTTGAAACCGTAGCCGGCGAACTTCTCCATCAGGTCGAACACCTCGTCCGCCTTGGCCTCGTCCAGGCCGTTAACGGCCGCGCCCTTGCGGAAGATTGCTCGGTGCTCGGCCATCTCCTCGGCCTTCTTCTTGCCCATCGCGCGGCGCAGCATGTCGGCGCCGCCCAAGCTGTAGCCGCCCAAGACCTGCGCGGTCTGCATCACCTGCTCCTGGTAGACCATGATGCCGTAGGTCTCGGCCAGCACGGGCTCCGTCAAGGGATGCGGGTAGACCACCACCTCTTTGCCATGCTTGCGCGCGACAAAGGTCGGGATCAAGTCCATTGGGCCGGGCCGGTAGAGCGCGTTCAAGGCGATCAGATCTTCCAGCCGCGAGGGCTTGGCGTCCTTCAACATGCGCTGCATGCCGCTGGATTCAAACTGGAACACCGACTCGGTCAGACCCTTGGAGAACAAGTCATAGGTCTTGCGGTCATCGAGCGGAATGGTCTCGAAGCTGAAGTCCTTTTGCGCCGGGTAACGCGCAATGATGAAATCCTTGGCCAGCTCCAGAATCGTCAGCGTGGCCAGGCCCAAGAAGTCGAACTTGACCAGGCCGACCGCCTCGACGTCGTCCTTGTCGTACTGGCTGACCGCGCTGTCCGAACCGGGCTGCTGGTACTGCGGGCAAAAATCGGTGATCTTGCCGGGCGCGATCAACACGCCGCCGGCATGCATGCCGATATTGCGCACCGTACCCTCAACGCGGGCCGCCAGCTTCAACAGTTCGGCCACTTCTTCTTCCTGTGCCTCGCGCAGATCGATCTCGGGCGCCTCATGGCGCGCGTAGATCATCTTCTCCTTGGTGGGGTCGAAGTTCTCCGGCAGCTTGGCCAGCGTCACCGTTTTGCCCGGTGGTGCGGGGATCAGCTTGGCGATCGAGTCGACCTGGCCATAGCCTAGCCCCAGCACGCGGCCGATATCGCGCAGCGCCGCCTTGGCCGCCATGGTGCCGAAGGTGGCGATCTGGCTGACCGCGTGGCGGCCGTACTTGTCCTTCACATAGTCGATGACGCGGTCGCGATTGCCCTGGCAGAAGTCGATGTCGAAGTCGGGCATCGAGACTCGCTCCGGGTTCAAGAAGCGCTCGAACAGCAGCTTGTATTGCAGCGGGTCGAGGTCGGTGATCTTCAAGACATAGGCGACCAGCGAGCCCGCACCCGAACCCCGGCCGGGCCCGACCGGGCAGCCATTGTTCTTGGCCCACCAGATGAAGTCCGCCACGATCAGGAAGTAACCGGGGAAGCCCATCTTCACAATCGTCTCTAGCTCGAACTCCAGCCGCTCGATGTAGATCGGCATCTGCTCGGCCCGCTTGGCCTCGTTCGGGTAGAGCAGCAGCATCCGCTCCTTCAAGCCCTCATGTGAGGCATAACGGAAATAGTCATCGGGCGTCATCTTGACCCCGTCCACCAGCGGCGTCGGGAACTCCGGCAGCTGCGGTTTGCCCAGCACGATGCTGAGGCTGCAACGCTTTGCTATCTCCACCGTATTCTCGATCGCCGACGGGATGTCGGCGAACAGCGCCTCCATCTCGGCCTGGCTGCGGAAGAACTGGCCCGGCAGGAAACGTTTGATGCGCTTGGGGTTGGTCAGCGTCTCGCCCTCGGCCACGCAGACCCGCGCCTCATGGGCCTCGAAGTCATCGGGGGCCAAAAACTGCACCGGGTGGGTGGCGACGACCGGCAGGCCTAACTCCGCAGCAAAGGGCACACTGGCCTGCACCAGCGCCTCCTGGCCGGCCAGCCCGGCGCGCTGTAACTCGATGTAGAAGCGCTGCGGAAAGATACCTTGAAAGCGGCCGGCCCAGTCGAGTGCGCGCGGCTTGTCGCCGGCCAGCAAGGCGGCACCCAGGCCGCCGAACTGGGCGCCGGATAGGCAGATCAGGCCCTCATTCAGCTCGGCGAGCCATTCCCACTTCATGCAGGCCTGGTTGCGCTGCACGTTCTGAATCCAGGCGCGCGACAGCAGTTCGCACAGATTCAGATAGCCCTGGCTGTTTTGCACCAGCAGCAGGAAGCGGCTGGGGTTCTTGTCCGAGCCTTCGGGCTCCAGCCAGCAATCGGCGCCGAGGATGGGCTTGACGCCCTTTTTGCGCATGCCGCTGTAGAACTTGATGCCGCCAAAAAGGTTGGCCAGATCGGTGATCGCGCAGGCGATTTGCCCGTCTTTGGCGGCCGCAGCGGCCGCGTCGTCGATCCTCAGGGTGCCGTCAACGACGGAGAATTCGGTGTGGGTGCGTAAGTGAACAAAGGCCATGGGGGCGATTGTAAGGATGCGTCATTTTTGCCATGACTTTCGCGGCATGCGTGGCGAACGCGCCTGTCGAGGCGTGCTCTGCGCCCGAAGCAAACGCTACCCGGCGGGCAACAGGCACGTCGAAAAGTTGGTTGAGGCCCTTCTTAATCAAGACCTGACCCTCGCCTTCCGTTGAATAACTATCTGCCAGGCCGGTGCGCAACAGGTGTTATGTCCAAGAGCTGGCATGTCGCCCTTGTTGGAAAGCTCTCACTTTCTAACAAAGTGTGAAACACTGTGCTCGACTTCGACCAGCAGGACAACACACCATGCCACCCATTGAGAAGACCATAGACCATCGCACGCTACGCAGTCTGATGAGTGCCGGCGCTCATGTCGGGGCCGAAGTCGTCGGCCAGGCCGGTGCCTGGGGCATTGTCATCAACTACGGCCGCGCCAGCCAGACGCTGGCCGCCTCGCGTGGCGAGCCGCGCATGTTCCGCAAATTCGAGACCCTGGCCGTCTACCTCAAAGCGCTGAGCATTACCGAGTTCAAGGTCAACCTGGCCGAGTTCGACCCAGAGGCCAAGGACACCACGCGCGGGGAGACGCGCCGCTTGATGGCCTCCGACCGGCTGAAAGCAGCGCATGCTGCGGCGGCGCATGAGCAGTGGATCAAGGAGAAGGTGCAGGCCTCGCTTGCAGATCCGCAGCCCAACATCCCGCACGCCAAGGTGATGCGCGAGGCGCAAGCTCTGATCAACAAGAAGCGCAAGCAGCATGCCGGCAAAGCCCCGGCTTGAGTGGCGGCCGCAGGCCAGCGCTGACCTGATGCTCATCATTGCCGAGATCGCCGACGACAACCCCGATGCCGCGCAGCAGCTGATGGACGAGATCGAGGCCAAGGCGGCAGCGCTTCCCGATCAGCCCAGGCTCTACAAGCCCTCCCATCGCGTCAAGGGCTTGCGGGAAATGGTCATTCGACCGAACTACGTGCTGTTCTATCGCGAGTCGCCCGAGTTGGTGGAAGTCGTGAACGTGGTCCACGCGCGCCGACAGTGGCCCCCGATCACAGGAAAGCCGAGGAAAGCCGAGGGTCAAGTCTTTAAGAGGAAAGCCGAGGGT
>NZ_JANNMI010000196.1:0-18527 GCF_031397715.1 Roseateles sp. | reverse complement strand
AAAGCCCCAATGCACACAAAAGCGCGCATCCTCGGCCCCGATCGCCGCCCGCGGCACCGCCGGCGCAATCTTCGCCAGCGGCACCCAGTCGCGTTCGACATGCTTTCCGGCAATGGCATCGCGCGCCATCGGCCAGGTTAGCGGCACCGGCAAGAAGCGAAAGAGGGCTTTCACAAAAGTCATCACAGCTTGCTCACCGCAGCCAAATAGGTGCTGTCCGAGGTCAGGCCGAGCCTGAAGCCCTGTACGTTCTTGCGCAGCGCCGCCACCTGGGTTTGCTGGAACAGCATCACAAACGGGCTGCTCTTGCGGAACTCGGCCTGCAGCGCCGCATACATCTGCTCGCGCCGCGCGGCATCATGTTCCAGCACGGCAGCGTCGGTCTGACGCGTGAGCTCGGGGATGTCCCAGCTGTTGCGCCAACTCAGCGGCTTGTTCTTGGCGCCGTCGCTGTTGTCGGGGTTGCGCGTAAAAGTATCGGCATTGCTGTGCGGGTCCCAGTAGTCGGTGCCCCAGTCGCCAATGAAAATATCGTGGCGGCGCTGGCGGTATTTGGTCAGCACCTGCTTGCCGTCGCCGGGAATGATCTCGATCTGAATGCCGGCGCGCGCCGCCGTTTGCTGCACCGCCTCGGCAATGCCCATCACCGGCTGAATGGTGCGCACATCCATGCTGATCTTGAAGCCATCCGCCAACCCGGCCTTGGCCAGCAGCGCACGCGCCCGGGCCACATCGAGCTTGAAGGGCTGCTCGCTGCTGGCACCCAAGAGCCCCAGCGGCAAAAAGTTCTGATGCGGCCGGCCGATGCCCTTGATCAAGGTGGCGCCAATCGCCTCGTAATCCACCAGCCATTTGAAGGCCCCGCGCACCTCAGGTTTGGCCAGCAGCGGGTGGCGCTGGTTCAGCCCCATATAAAAGACCACACCCTTGGCTTGCTGGATCAGCTTGATCTGCGGATGCGCCGCCAGCGGGGCCAGATCCTGCGGCGCCAAGTTGCGGGCGATATCCACATCGCCCTTTTCAAGCAGCAAACGCTGGGTGGCGGCCTCTTTGACATGGCGGTAGATCACGCGGGTCAGCGCCGGCTTGGGGCCGTGGAATAAATCGTTACGCTCAATCACCAAAATTTCGTTGGCTCGCCAATCGCGCAGCTTCCAGGGGCCGGAGCCGGCGTGGTTGAGCTTGAGCCAGGCGGCACCCATGTCCCCATCTTTCTCCTTGGACAAGAGCAGTTGCTTGTCCACGACCGAGGCCACCATCGCGGTCAGGCAGTTCAACACAAAGCTGGGCGCAAACGGCTTGCCAATTGACAAACTCAAGCTCAGCGGGCCGGTCTGAACGACGCGCTCGGCCACATTGCCCTTGCTCAAACCGAGCTGGGTCAAGATGAACGCCGGCGTCTTGTCCAGGCTCACCGCGCGCTGCCAGGAAAACACCACATCTTCGGCGCCGAGCGGATTGCCCGACGCAAAACGCAGGCCCGGCTTGAGCCGAAAACTGATCTGCAGCCCATCGGTCGAGACGGTCCAGGACTCGGCCAACACGCCCACAATCTGGCTTGGCTGATCCAGCTCAAAGCCGACCAGGCGCTGATAGGTGTTGCCCAGGATTTCGCCGCCGGAGATCTCGAACGACGTGGCCGGGTCCATGCTGGTGATGTCGTCGAACGCAAACGCCTGCACCAAGGTGTCTGTGGGTGTACCGACATGGCTGCAAGCGGCCAGGCCGCCGGTGGTCAGCAGCATGGCGCTGGTCAATAGACGGCGGCGAGCGGGATTGGGAGAGCTCATCCTAGATTCGGCAGTTGAAAGCGCCCGAAGGAGTCGAGCCAGGGCTTGCTGGCAAGGCGCGACGACGAAGTGGGCGCCTGCCCACGAGGAGAAGCAACGCTGTCCAGCGAGTTCGGGTTCGGCTCAGGCGGGCGATTAGCGCTCTCACCTGATTGATGAATCTTGTAAACGCGAGTGTTCTCAATGGTCATCGATGTTTATTCACATTGGGGAGCGGTCAACTGCCGAATCTAGGATCAAGCGGGAGGGGCTGCAGCGAAGGCACGCATTGTGCTGCAAAGGCGCTTGGTTGCCCTCACACTGTCGCCGGCAGCACAGCCGGCAGCAGATTCAGCTTGGAGCCTATCAACTCACTCAAAGGCATCGGCTCATGCTGCAAAAAACCTTGCACGTAGTTCACGCCGATTTCGCGCAGCCGCTGCAGCACCGCCGGGCTGTCGACAAACTCGGCCACCGTCTGCATGCCCACCACCTGGGCCACATCGACAAAGCAGCGCACGGCCGCCTCATCCAAGGCGTCATTGACCAGCTCGCGCACAAACTGGCCGTCGATCTTCAGATAGTCGACCGGCAAATGCTTCAGATAGGCAAAGGAGGACGCGCCCGCACCGAAATCATCGAGCGCGCCGCGCACGCCCAAGGCCCGCACCTGCTCGATGAACAGGGCCGCATCGGCCAGGCTGGTGATGGCGGCCGTCTCGGTGATTTCGATGCACAGGTGCCGGCAGAGCTCCGCGCCGGCCTCGGCCAGCGCCTCCAGCGCCCAGCGATGAAAGGCACGGTCGCCGACAGACTGACCGGACAGATTGACGCTGAGCATCTCGATCGCCGCCAGGTCGGGCTCGGCCTTCATCCAGTTCAGCACCTGGCGCAAGACCCAACGGTCAATCCTTGTCGCCAGGTTGAAGCGTTCGGCCGCCGGCAAAAATGCCCCCGGCAGCACCAGCTCACCGCTGGGCTCCACCATGCGCAGCAAGACCTCGGCATGCAGGCCGGGCTGGCCCGCCGGCGGCAGCTGCAGCGCCTCGATGCGCTGTGCGTACAGCACGAAGCGCCCCTCATCGAGGGCCAGCTCGATGCGCCCGGTCCATTGCATTTCACCCTGGCGGGCCAACATCGCCTGATCGGTATCAAACCAGGTGTGGACGCGGTTGCGCCCCTGCTCCTTGGCGGCATAACAAGAGGTGTCAGCGGCTTGCAAAATCGCCGCCACCGAGGGCCAGCGCCCGGTGATGGGCACCAGGCCAATGCTGGCCCCGATGCGAAAGCGCCGCTCGTGGTGCAGGAAGCGGAAGTCCTCCATGCGGTCACAGATCTGCTGCGCAACACGCTGCGCCTGCGCGGGCGAGCAATGCTCCAGCAGCGCCGCAAATTCATCGCCGCCCAGCCGCGCCAAGGTGTTGCGCGTGCGCACGACCGCGCCCAAGATGGCGGCCACCTGCTGCAGCAATTGGTCGCCGACCGCATGCCCGCAGGCATCGTTGACGAGCTTGAACTGATCGAGATCGATATAGAGCAAGGCATGCTGGCTGCGATCACCCTGAGCCTGGTCGAGCACGCGGCACAGCCGTAACTCGAATTCAGAGCGGTTGATCAGGCCGGTCAGCGGGTCGTGCGTGGCGCGGTACGTCATCTCGCCGCTGAGCCGGCGTTGCTCGGTCACGTCATTAAAGACCACCACCACCCCGAAAATATCGCCCTTTTCATTGTGGATCGGCGCGACCGATTCCTGCACTCCGAACTCCTCGCCGTGGCGCGAAATCAGCAGGGTGTGGCCGGCTTGCCGCACCGTCTTGCCCTCCTTCAGGCAGGCGTGCACGGGGTTTTCGACCGGCGCGCGGCTTTCTTCATTGACGATGTGAAACACCTGCCCCAGCGGCCGACCGCGCGCCTCGGCGGCCGGCCAGCCGGTGAGCCGTTCGGCGCTGGGATTCAACCAAACCACCAAACCCGCCGCGTCGGTGCTGATCACTGCGTCACCAATCGAACGCAGCGTGACCAAGTGCAACTCATGCTGTTCCACCAGCACCGCCCCCATGAGCGCCGCCATCTCTTCGGCCAGTTGGCGGATCTGGGTCAAATCCCAGTTGGCGCCGACCATGCGCAACGCCCGGCCCTGTTCATCAAAGGTCAGCCGCGCCGAGCTGCGCAGATGGTGCACGCTGGCGTCGGGCCAGATCACGCGGAACTCGGTATCAATCGGCTTCAGCCCCTTGATCGCCTCTTGCACTTCACGCTCCGCGCGCAGCTTGTCGTGCGGGTGCAGGCGTTCTGCCCAAGCCGCATACTTCATCGGCTGCTCGGTCGGCGGCAGACCGTAGAGACGGCACATCCAGGCGTCCCAGACCAGCGCACCACTGTCCAGATCAAACTCCCAAATGCCGATGCGACCGCTGTCCAGCGCCATGTTCAGGCGCATCTCGCTGGCCTGCAGCATGGCCTGCGAGCGGACGCGCTCACTGATGTCCTCGACCGCGCCGGCATGGCCAATCAACTCGCCCTGTTGACCCAGCACCGGACGGCTGCGGGCATGCACATGGCGCACTTCCCCAGTCAGCAGCTGCACACGGAATTCCATCTCAAACTCACGCGCGGAACTGGCGCAGCTGAGCCAATGCTCAAGCACGCGCGCGCGGTCCTGCGGATGCAGGGTCTGCGACCAGCCCTGCCCCAGGCTTTGGTCCCCGTCGAGACCGAAAAGCTCCTGCCAGCGTGGGTTGGTATAACTGCAAGCACCGCTGGTGTGGGTGTGAAAGATGCCAACGGGCGCCGCCTCGTTGAGCGAATGAAACCAGGCAGCACGCTCGGCCAAGGCCGTCGCTGCCAACAACTCGGCCTGAACACTGCGGCACAGCTCAAGCGCTTGCGTCACGGCACTGGCCAACTGCGTCAAGATGTCCCGCTGGACCAGGGTCAGCCGACGCGGCTGCACGTCCATCACACAGAGGCTGCCAAGGACTTGATCGCCCGCCAAGCGCAGATTCGCGCCGGCAAAAAAGCGCAGGCCGGCCGAACCGGCGACGCCAGGCAGATCGCAAAAGCGCGCGTCCAGGCTGGCGTCCTCGACCTCAAAGATGCCATCCGCCAGGATGGCGTGTGAACAAAACGCGTCATCGTGAGGCAACTCATCCAGCCCGGCCAGGCCGACGCCGGCTTTGAACCAGGCCCGCTGCCCATCGACCAGCGCTATGCGCGCCACCGGCGCCGCACAGGCCAGCGCTGCGGCCTGTGCCAGGGCTTCGAACGCGGCCACATGCGGGCTGTCCAGCACCAGCAAACCCCGCAAAGCGCTCAGCCGGTCCAACTCCTGCTCAGGGTAAGGTGCTGCCGGCATGATGAATTCAACCCCAGGGCTCCATAGCATCGAATTTCTACGGAGGATTGTGGCCGACGGCGGTCTTTTTTATACCCGTGTTCGCCCCTAGGAGCCCGAGCAGCGCCACTTGTTGCGCCAAGGCTTGCCCGCTCAGCCAGGCGCCTTCGACCTTGCCGCCCGCCAGCCAGTCCCCACACAGCCCCAGGCCGAGCCCGGCGTCCCAGGCGCATCCACCTGCGGGGCCTACCGAGCCAGGTGCCCGATCGGCATAGAGCCAGCGATGCGCAAACCAGGCCGCCGGCGGCGGCCCACCAAGCGCGGCAAAGGCCCGGAGCAAGGCCTCGGCGACTTGCTCGGGCGGCATTGCCAGCCTGAGCTCGCTCCACTCGGCCTGCGCATGCAAGAGCCAGCTCTCAGCACCCGAGCGCCCGGGCTTGCTGCTGTTGCGAGCCACCCAACGCAAAGGCCCCTGGTTGACGAAACCGGCATCAAAGCCAAGCTCCTGCGGCGCGCCGTAGTTCAGCATCAAGGCCCAAGCGGCACGCATGCGCACGCCGGCCGCCCACTGCGCCAGCTCGGGTGCTGGCTCTTGCAGCAAGGCGAGCGCCTGCGGCGCCGGCAAGGCCAGCAGCACCGCATCGAACACCTGATCCACTGGGGCAGCCGCCGCGGCCCCCTGCAGCCGCCAGCCGGCCCCGGCACGCACCAGGCGTTCAATTTGTACGCCAGTGTTGACCGGCTCAAGCAAAGCGTCGGCCAACCACCGGGCCGGCGCCGTCATCTGCGGTGCGCCGACATAACGCAGCAGCTCAGCGTCTGGCCGGTGCTGGTCAGCGGCGCCAAACACCGCCAATCGAGGCGCCCAGACCGCCGCCACGCCGGCACTCAGCCAGCGCGCCAGCTCGGCACGGAAGGCCGCGCTACGGGCGGTGAAGTACTGCGCGCCGTGGTCACATTGCCAGCCGTCGCCGCGGCGCGTGCTCATGCGCCCGGCCACACCTCGACTCTTGTCGAACACGCTGACCCGGTGGCCCACCGCTTGCAAGGCCGTCGCGCAGGACAGACCGGCCAAGCCGGCTCCAATCACCGCCACATTCTGAAATGAACCCATTGAAACTCCGAGCGATCAATGCCACCAGCTTACATGGCTGCCAGCGCGGCACCGTGCGCGCGCATTTCGCCCGTGGCTTTGCCAAGTCACCTGTCAAGCCGGCAACGCTGTCAGCCCAATTCAGCTAGGCTGCACGCCATGAACTCGCTACACCCGAAAAAACTACTGCTCAGTAAATGGACGGCCACGCAGCCGCAAGCCAAGGAGAAACATTGGCTGGTGACCCGGGTCATCCACGCCGCACCGAGCCCGGGGCTTACTCAAACGACCCTGGCCGTGGAAGCGGTTGAGTTGGAGGCGGTGATGTCCAAGCGCAGCCAAAGCATTGGCTGGCGCGAACTGCAAGACCCGGCGCTGTGGCGCCAAGGCTGGCTATGAGCGGGCTAAGTTCGATGCCCGACGGCTACCGGGCGCTGGTGGTCGGCGCCGGTGGTGCGATCGGGGCGGCCTTTGTTCAGCTGCTGCAAAGTGATCCGCGCTGTGGCCTGGTACTGGGATTGGGGCGCCAGACCGCGCCGGCCATGGACCTTGAGCAAGCCGCCAGCATCGCCGCCGCCGCCAGCCAGCTGACCCCGCGGGGGCCGTTTCACCTGATCATCAACGCGGCCGGCGTGCTGCACACGCCCGAATTCATGCCCGAAAAGCAATTGAGCCAGCTCGACCCTGCGCAACTGCTGCGCACCTTCACCATCAACACCTTCGGCCCCGCCCTGCTGCTGCGTTACTTCAGCCCCTTGCTGGACCGCCGGCGCGGCGTGATGGCGATGCTGTCGGCCAAGGTCGGCAGCATCGAGGACAACCGGCTGGGTGGCTGGTACAGCTACCGCGCCTCCAAAGCGGCGCTGAATATGCTGATCAAAACCGCTGCCATCGAGCTGCGCCGCAGCCAAGCGCAGACGGTGTTGGTGGCGCTGCATCCGGGTACGGTCAGCTCGGCCTTGTCGGCACCGTTTCGCGGCGCCGAGATCGGCCGGCCCGCCGATGTTGCGGCGGCCGAGATGCTCTCGGTGCTGGACGGGCTGACACCGGCGGACAGCGGGCAGTTCCTCAGTTACTCGGGCGAGCGGCTGCCTTGGTGAGTGGATCGAGACTCAAGGCGCCAGCTCAACCCGCAGCTGCAGCTCGCGCGTACTCTGCGTTTCGGCGTTGCGGCTGCTGATGACGCCGCGCTCTTGGCGCTGCGTGGCGGCCCCGCTGCGCGCCACGGTCAGCCATTGGCCCAGGCCCACCGAGACGGTGCTGAACACTTGCGCTTGGGTTTGGGTTTGGGTCTGAGTTTGATCGTGGCGGACGGCGTTGTCGCCACTTCCCTGCGCCCGCAACTCGACCCGCACCGGCTGCTGGCCGCCGGGCCAATGCGGCGTGACCGTGAAGCCCTGGGTCTGCTCGCTCAAGCCGTGACGCGGCACGGCCCAGCCTTTGTTGACGTTAGCTGTATCGGGCGCCGCCGCATCAAACTGCACGCCAAAATCCAGCCACTGCAGCGGCGTTGTTTCGGTCATTTGCACCGAGGCCTGATGGCCGTTCAGCACCAGCAAACGCTGCACCTGCTGCTCACCACGGCGCTGCGTGTTGAAGCCGACGCTGCCCTGCGCGGAGACCGAGCCGGCCGTGCCCACCACCACCGAGCCGTCGCGCAGCGCGGACAGCACCGCGCCGCTGACCGCACTGTCGACCCAGCGCAGCTCGACCCACAGGTTTTGGCGCGGCCCACCGCGGCCGGCCGCTTCGGCCGCCCGCGCCGCGCCCGCCGCGGTGGCACACAGGACCAAACCGATGACCAGGGATTGCAAGATCTTCATGCGCTCAGCATAGCCGCCGACGTAGGGTCGGCGCTTCAGAAAATAGCCGCGATGGCTTGCCATTTCAGCGCTTGAGGCCATCTGGCAGCCCTTCGTCCATCAAGAAGAATTGCCCGCCACCCGAGCAGGCCGCCGCCAGCTGCTCGGCGCGCAGCACCGGCTCCCCGATGCAAGCATAGGCCGCGCGGCTGCCGCTGCTGGCCGAGCAGGCTACGACCCTGCCGCGCGCCAAGCCAATGCCGGCGCTGATGGCAGCAAGCTCCAGCATCTGGCGCTCCTCATTGAAACCCCGCAGCAATTCCTCCATATCTTGCGCCGCCTGCAGCGCCGCTTGCGGGCTGCGAAACAAGGCCGTCAGCCCGTCGCCACTGAAGCGCGCGACCTCGCCACCGCGCCCCTCGACCGCATCAAATATCAGCGTGCACCAGTCGCTCAGCGCCGCCTGAACTTGCTCGGGCTCAAGCGCCAAGCGCTCAAGACCCTGCACGCGCGTGACCAGCACGGTCACATCCTCCAAACGCCGGGCCGCGCTGGGCCCGGCCGGCATCAAGCGTCTGAGGGCCTCGCGCTGCTGATCGCGTTGGCGTTTGGCGTTCAGGCTGGAGTCGACCCGGGCCTTGAGCAAGTAGGGGTCGACCGGCTTGTGCAAAAAGTCCTCCACCCCCAGCTCAATGCAACGCGCCACCGGTGCCACGCCGCCAATGGCGCTGGTGACGATCACCCCGACCTCGCGCAGCGCAGCGTCGTCGGCGCGCAGTTGCAAAAGGCCGAAACCATCGAGCTCGGGCATCGCCAGGTCCAGCAACAAAAGATCAAACGGCTGCCGCCTGAGCAAATCGAGCGCTTCGCGGCCATTGTTCGCGCTGCTGACCTCGTGGCCCATCAGCTCCAGCGAGCGGCACAGCAGCAGCCGGTTCACCTTGTTGTCATCGGCCACCAACACACGGGCCGTGAGGCCCATGAATTGTGGCTGCGGCTGGAAAACTTGACCATGCGAATTGGCTGTTAGCACTTCGGCCGGGCCGCTCGCTAGGCTGAAGCGGTAGCCAAAGCCCGGCACCGTGACGATGGCGGCGGCGCCGAGTACGCGGCGCAGGCCCGATATTTGCACCTGCAGATTGTTTTCTTCCACCACCAAGCCGGGCCAGACCTGCTCCAGCAACTCGTCCTTGCTGACCACACGCTCGCGCCATTTCACCAAGGTCTGGAGTAGATCAAACCCGCGGCTGCCCAGCGCCACCGTCTGGCCATCGACCAAGAGCCGGCGCTCGTTTAGCCGCAGCTCGACATGGCCGAACACCAGGCCTGCGTTTGATGGGTCACCGCTTGACTGGCCGCTCATCGCTTGGCCGCCGCCCGCAAGGCCGGCAGCAAGGCCGCGATCTCGGCTGCCAGCTCATCAATGGCGGCCGCCATCTCAGGCGCCGCCGCCAAGCCCGTCCATTCCAGTCGCGCCGCCAGCTCGCTCAGCCGGGCCGCGCCGAAGGTGACGCCGTTGCTCTTCAAGCTGTGCGCGATGGTCTCGAATTCACTCGCCTGACCCGCTGCCGCCACGGCGCGCAGTTGCTGCGTCAGCTGCGGCGCTTCCTCGGCAAAGGCTTCGACGAGTTGCAACACAAAATCCGCACCCGCATTGGCTTGCAAGGCTTCGAAAACAAAAGTGTCGATCAGGGGATGACTCATATCTTCTGCTTTCATCAAACATCAAGCCTGCGAGGGCTTGCCATCAGCTCGGCAATCAAGGCGTCGACACGCAGCGGCTTGCTCAAATGCTCATCCATGCCCGCACTCAAGCATTGCGGTCGGTCGCCGTTGAGGGCGTTGGCCGTCATCGCGACGATGCGCGGGCGCTGCCCGGCTGGCCAGCGCGCCGTGATGACGCGGGTCGCCTCCAGCCCGTCCATCACCGGCATGCGCACATCCATCAACACCAGGTCATAGGGCTGGCGCGCCACGCAGTCCAGCGCCTCCCGCCCATTGCCGGCCAAGTCGGCCCGGTAACCCATCTGCTGCAGCAGGCGCAGCGCCAGCTTTTGATTCACGCCGTTGTCTTCGGCCAAGAGAATGCGCAAGGGGTGACGTACCGCCATTTGCGGGTCCAGCGCCGTGGGCGGCGCGGCGCTGCGCTGGGGCAGCAAGGCGGCTTCGGCGGCCGGCGCATCGATATCGAAATGGAAACGGCAGCCTTGGGCCAACCCGGCGCTCTCCACATCCATCGTGCCGCCCATCAGCTCCGCCAGCTGCCGGCTGATGGCCAGGCCCAGGCCGGTGCCGCCGTAGCGGCTGCTGATGCTGCTGTCGGCCTGGCTGAAGCGCTGGAACAGCCGCGCGCGGCCCGCGCCGCTCAGGCCGATGCCGGTATCGCGCACCTCAAACGCCAGCCGACCGCTGGCGGGCGCCGTCACCGTCAGCGCCACCTCACCGGCATCGGTAAATTTGACGGCATTGCTGAGCAGGTTGAGCAGAATCTGGCGCAGGTGTGCCGCATCGCCGACCACCGCCACCGGCACCTCCGCGCCGATCTGGCAGCTCAGGCGCAAACCCTTTTGGCCGGCGCGCACGCTGACCAGATCCAGCGCCAAACGCACGCATTCGCGCAACTCGAAGGGCTGCGCCTCCAGCTCCATCCGGCCGGCCTCGATCTTGGAGAAATCGAGCACGTCGTTGATGATGGTTAGCAGGGCTTCGGCCGAGTCGCGGATGGTTTGCGCGTTGTCGCGCTGCGCCTCGCTGAGGGTCGAGTTGAGTAGCAAGCCACTCATGCCTATGACCCCATTCATAGGCGTGCGGATCTCATGGCTGACGGTGGCCAGAAAGGCGCTCTTGGCCGCGTTGGCCGATTGCGCCGCCTCGCGCGCAGCCAGCTCGGCGCTGAGTTTTTGCTCCAGCAGCTGCGCTTGCGAGCGCCCGGCATCGGCCTGCAAATCCTCTTGCATCATCGCGGTGGCGCGGGCCAGTGCGCGCACCTCGTCGGGCCGATACGGCGCCGCATCCGGCCTTGTATCCAGCAACATAAACCCACTCAAAAGCTCGCGGTGCTTGATTGGAATGGCCAAGCCGTCCACGCCCACCACCAGCGCCAGCGCGGCGGGCAGGCGATGCGCGAGGATGCTGCGCAGATCGGCGGGCGTCAGGGTCAAGGCAGCGGGCACATCGTTCATGGCTAGCGTCGAGACCAAGCGTTCGCATTGCTCGGCGCCGACGCGGTACACCGCCGCCCTTGCGCCGTCGGCAAAGCCGCCGATCGCCGCCAAATAATGCTGCAACAACGCGTCTTGCCCCTGCAGGGTGGCGGCCGAACGGGCGGCCATCCAGAGCTGCTCCTCCCGGTTGCGCCAGTTGCTGAAGAAGAGTTGCTGCACAACACCGTCGGCCCAGCCACGCAAACGCGGCACGGCGCCGGCAAACAGCAACGCCAGCGGCACCGTCACGCCGGCCGCCACGCGCGGGTCGGCCAGCAGCGGCCAGCGCCCACCCAGCATGCGCAGCAAAGCCACGCCGGCCAGCAGCACCGCCAGCACCAGGCCCCAGACCAGGGCACGGTTGAGCGCAAAGCCGAAGCCAAAAACGCGGTGGCGCAGGACGGCGTAGGCGAGGCCGAGCATGGCGACTATGTCCAGCACGGCCTGTACGCAGGTCACCATCAGTTCGCGCTCCCGGGTGCGCCCCGGCAGCGCACCGGCAACCGCAAAAATCAAATTGCTCAACAACAAAATTGCCACGCAGGCGCCGATCCAGCCGGCCCGGTACTTTGCCGTGCCCGCGGCCTGACGCCATGCAGCCCAGAGAAAGGCCAGTGCTGCCACGGTCCCGACGATGGTCGGCGCTCGGGCGACCCGCTCGATCGTGTACTGCCACACGGCCGAAGACAGCGGCACCAAGCGCAAGAAGAAGCCCGCCTCGAATAAATTGAGTGCCAGGCCCACCCCAAACCACCACGCGAAAGCGCGCCGCACCCACGGTTTCGAGAAGCGGCTCTGGGCATCCGGGTAAGCGATCGCGAAGTAAAGCAAGGCCGCGATGAAGACAAAAAATTGCAGCGTGCTGCCGGTCAGAAAGACCAGGGTCTGCGTCAGCCCGCCGGGCAAATATTGGCCGATATCCGAAATACCGTAGAGCGCCAGGGCTGCGGCGAGCGCACGTATCGACGGGCTGTCGGCGCGCCGCCAGCTCATCAGCAAGGCAATGCCCAGAGCCATCCAGCAGTCCACCCAACCGCCGATCGCCGCAACCACGTGAATGGCGCTGACACGCTCAGGCTCTGCTACCGTTTGCACCGACAGCGACCGCAACACGCCGCGCGACTCGACGGTGACCGGAATCACCTCACCAACACCCATCGGGCGCCAGGCGTCCCCGGCATGGTCAAAGGAGAGTCGGTCGCCTATGCCGACACCTTGGCGGGCCAAGTCGGAATCGGCCTTCAGGTGCTTGATCTCGCGAAACCATCGTGGGCCCTCGGCTCGCGATAGTTTGGCCCCCATGCCCCCCGCCGCCTCCGCCACGATGCTGCGATCGATAGTGGCCAAGGCCCACAGCCGCAGGCCGCCGCAGAGCAGACAAAAGGCGAGCAAGCAGACCTTCCAGCGCAGCGCATCGTTAGGGCCGGCAGGCGCTGCTTGCGCATCGAGACTGACAGAGTCCATTGGCATGGCGGGCTACTCCTCAGAGGTCATGCAGGGTAGCGACTAACTGCCGGACCCAGCGCTGCCGATCATAGGGATGCAAAGCCCGCGCTCTCGGACTCGCCGCGAACTTTAAGAATTTTTAAGCGCCGTTTCAGACGCTTTCAGGACGGCGGGCTCGCTAAGTAAGACATTGGCGTCACGGCAAACAAAGCTCGCCGTGCCCGAGGCAGCACACGCTGCCGTCAACCCTCAACTGCAGATTCAAGGGATGAACGAAATGTCACACCCACACGCTTCACATCGCCAAGTCGCCCGCAGCCTGGCGCGCCCACTGCTCCCACTGGCTGCGGCCGCCCTGCTCGCCATCGCGGCCGCGCCTTTGCGGGCACAGCAGCTGATTGCGCCCGACGCCCTCGTCGCCGGCTACGACCAGCGCTTCAGATTGGCCCAGTTCAGCCAATGGTGGCTATCAATCCCCGCCGCCACCAACCCCCTCCTCGACGGGCCCGGCGCCAACACACAGCTCGGCGACCAAGGAGGGTATTTCTTTTTGCCCGGGTCCTTCAACGCGACCCCTGTGGTTCGCAACGTGACGGTGCGCCCCGACCAGACCCTGTTGCTGAATCTTCAGGTCGTCACCGGCTGGCCCGATGCCAATGAGACCGAAGCTGACCTTCGCTTCATAGCCGGCCATATATTGGGCACGATCAACAGCATGTCAATCACCGTTGATGGTGCGCCCGCCTTGCTGCCTGCCGGCTATTCCTCGCTGGGCCAATTCCGCCAATCAACCGATTTATTCCCACTGCATGTCGGCGCTGACAATCTGGGCGGCTGGCCTGCCGGCATCTTCCCGGCCATTTCGGATGGCTACTTGATCGCAATGGAGGGCCTGTCGGCAGGCAACCATCAGGTGCGCTGGACCGTCAATTCTTCGCCGACCGGTCCGTTTGCGGGTATGTGGACCTTCGAGCAGGACATCACCTACAACATCACCGCCGTGCCCGAGCCAAGCACTTGGGCCTTGATGGGCTTGGGGCTGTTGGCCATCGGTGCGCGGGCGCTGCGCCGCCAAGCCGCCACAGCTTAAGGATACGCCCTGAGTAACGCTCAAGCCCTGCGGCGCAGCGGCGCTGACCGGGTGCAGGACTTGAGCGACCGCGCCTCAGGCGCGCGTCGCCCAAGGCTGCAGCGGCCACAGCAAATTGAGTGCCAGGCCGCTCAGCACCAGCGCGGCGGCGCTCAACTTCCAGGCCGGCAGGCTTTCGCCCAACACCAGCGCCGCCGTGCTCATGCCGAACACCGGCACCAACAAGGCCATCGGCACGACGGTGGCCGGCGCGTGGCGCGCCAACAGCCAACCCCAGGCGGCGTAGCCGAACAAGGTGTTGCCGACCGCTTGCCAGACCACGGCGGCCCAGGTCGTCGCATCGGCGCGGGCCAAGCCGGCGGCCATCACAGCCGGCCCTTCAACGATCAAGGAAAGCGCCAGCAAGGGCGGCACGGCGAAGACGCTGGTCCAGACCATATAGGCCAGCATATTGACCCGGCCCGCCTGCTTGCCGACCATGTTCGCGCAGGCCCAGCTGAAGGCAGCGGCGAGGATCATGAGCAAACCCAAAGGAGTGGCGCTGCCGTCGGTGTGACTTGCAATCAGCACGATGCCGCTGGCCGCCAGCGCCAAGGCTAACCATTGATAGCCCTGCACCCTGTCCTTGTTCAAGCGCATCGATAACATCAAGGTAAAGAAGACTTGCGTCTGAATCACCAGGGAAGCAAGACCCGGCGAAATTTGGCTGCGCATGGCCAAAAACAACAGCCCGAACTGGCCAACGCCGATCAAGAGCCCATAGCTGGCCAGATTGCGCCAAGGCAGATCGGGCTTTTTTAGAAAGAAGATCGCAGGCAAGACTGCCAAGCTGAAGCGCAGCGTCGCGAACAGCAGCGGCGGCAAGGCGTTCAGCCCTAGCCGTATGACGACGAAGTTACTGCCCCAGATCGCCACTACCGCCAGGGCGAGCAAAAAATGGTTCAGTGGCAGACGGTTTGAATGGCTCATGGGTTTGCCACTCCACCCAGATGCGCCAACGGCACGCCACCGCCAGCCTTGACCTCGCCGAGCGAAAAACTGGTGTGTACATCTTTGACGTTAGGCAGGTTCAACAAGGTGGCGATGGTAAAGCGGCTGAAGGCATCAAGGTCGGTGGCCAAGACCTGCAGCTCGAAGGTGCCGGCACCCGAGATGTAGTGGCAGGAGATCACCTCGGGCAGCTGCCTGATGGCATCTTCCAGCGGCTTGGTCGAGGCGCCGGTGTTGCGGTCGGCGTCCAGGCGCACAAAGGCCAGCACGCCCAGGCCGATTTTGCGGCGGTCGATCTCGGCCCGGTAGCCGGTGATGAAGCCCTGCTCCTCCAGCCAGCGCACGCGCCGCCAAGTCGGCGCGGTGGACAAGCCGATGCGCGCCGACAGCTCGGCATTCGACAAGCGCGCGTCGCGCTGCAGCTCAGCCAGGATGGCGATGTGGAAGCGATCCAGGGTCTCGCCGCCGGCGCCTTCGCCATCAATCAGCGGGCTGCTGCCTGGCGGCGGCGCACTGTGCAGCGCTGTTTTGGCCAAGGATTTCGCCCTGCCATGCCCTGTTTCCGGCTTTCGAGATATCAATCGGCACTCCTTTTGATTTTTAGAGCACGATTATTGCGCTGGAATCAAAAATGCAACAGCAAAAAGCAAGCACCTGACGCCGCGCTTTCCCTACACTGCCCTACCCGCCAACACTGCCCACACCCGAAGGGGGCAACGCCGCCACAAGCGCCGTCCGCCAGCCCTGATTCAAACCAAGAGACAAGCGACACCACCATGAATGCACCCTTGCCCGAACACGTTTTGCGCGCGCTAGAAAAAGTCACGCTGGACGACAAATACGCGCTCGACTCGGGTCGCGCCTTCATGAGCGGGGTGCAAGCGCTGGTGCGCCTGCCGATGCTGCAGCGTACCCGCGACGCGCTGGCCGGCCTCAACACCGCCGGCTTTGTGTCGGGCTACCGCGGCTCGCCGCTGGGCGGTTATGACCAAGCGCTGCAGGCGGCCAAGCAGCACTTGGCCAAGCAGCACATCGTGTTCCAGCCCGGCGTCAACGAGGAGCTCGGCGCCACCGCTGTGTGGGGCACTCAGCAGTTGGACCTGTTCGCCGAGAAGGCCAAGTACGACGGCGTGTTCGGCATCTGGTACGGCAAGGGCCCGGGCGTGGACCGCAGCGTCGACGTCTTCAAGCACGCCAATATGGCCGGCACCTCCAAGCATGGCGGCGTGATCGCCATTGCCGGCGACGACCATATCGCCAAGAGCAGCACCGCCGCCCATCAAAGCGACCACGTCTTCAAGGCGGCCGGCTTGCCCGTGTTCTTCCCCAGCAGCGTGCAAGGCATTCTGGACATGGGCTTGCACGCCTTCGCGATGAGCCGCTTCTCGGGGCTGTGGTCGGGCATGAAGACGATTCAAGAAATCGTCGAGTCGGGTGCCTCGGTCAGCGTTGACCCCGACCGGGTCAAGATCATCATGCCGGAGGATTTCCCCATGCCGCCGGGCGGCCTGCACATCCGTTGGCCCGACGCGCCGCTGGAGCAAGAAGCGCGCATGATGGACCACAAGTGGTACGCCGCACTTGCCTATGTGCGCGCCAACAAGCTCAATTACAACGTGATCGAGACCAAGGCCGACCGCTTCGGCCTGATCGCCTCGGGCAAGGCCTACAACGACACCCGCCAGGCGCTGCATGACCTGGGCCTGGACGACTCGACATGCCGCCGGCTCGGCATCCGCGTCCACAAGGTCAATGTGGTTTGGCCGCTTGAGGCGAGCATCACGCGCGACTTCGCCGACGGTCTGCAAGAGATCCTGGTGGTGGAAGAAAAGCGCCAGGTCATCGAATACCAAATCAAGGAGCAGCTCTACAACTGGCGCCCCGATGTGCGCCCGCATGTGCTGGGCAAGTTTGACGACGACGCCGAGGGTGGCGCGGGCGGCGAATGGGGCCTGGCCAACCCAAGCAAGAATTGGCTCTTGCGCCCGCAGGCCGACCTGACGCCGGCCATCATTGCCCGCGCGATCGCCAAGCGCCTCAAGAAGCTCGGCGTCGATGCCGATGTGATGGCCCGTTTGGATGCCCGCGTCGCCATCATCGATGCCAAAGAGACTGCGCTGAAGGCCGAGGAAAAAACCGCCGGCGGCGCCGACCGCACGCCTTGGTTTTGCAGCGGCTGCCCGCACAACACCTCGACCCGTGTGCCCGAAGGCTCGCGCGCCGTCGGCGGCATCGGCTGCCACTACATGGTCACCTGGATGCCCGGCCGCAGCACCGCCACCTTCACGCAGATGGGCGGCGAGGGCGTGCCTTGGGTGGGACAGTCGGCCTTCACCGATGAGAAGCACATCTTCTCCAACCTCGGCGACGGCACCTATTTCCACAGTGGCATTTTGGCGATCCGCCAGTCGATCGCCGCCGGCGTCAACATCACCTACAAGATTCTCTACAACGATGCGGTGGCCATGACCGGCGGTCAGCAAGTCGGCGAGCGCGCCGAGGGCCACTCGGTCTTGCAGATCATGCAGAGCGTGATCTCGGAAGGCGTGGCCAAGTTGGTCATCGTGACGGATGAGCCCGAGAAGTACGACGGTGTGGCGCTGCTGCCCGGCGTGAGCGTGCATCACCGCGATGAGCTGGACGAGATCCAGCGCGAGTTCCGCGAAATCATCGGCACCTCGGTCATCATTTACGACCAAACCTGCGCGACCGAAAAGCGCCGCCGCCGCAAGCGGGGCAAGTTGGTGGACCCGGCCAAACGCGTCGTCATCAACGAACTGGTCTGCGAAGGCTGCGGCGATTGCTCGGTTCAGTCCAACTGCCTGAGCATCGAACCGCGGGACACCGCGTTTGGCCGCAAGCGCCAAATCAACCAGAACAGCTGCAACAAGGACTATTCCTGCGTCAAGGGCTTTTGCCCCAGCTTCGTCACCGTCGAAGGCGGCCAACTGAAGAAGCCCAAGAAGGACAAGCGCCTGAGTCCGTTTGATGCTTCGCTGGGTGTCTTGCCCATGCCGCTGATCCCTAACCCCGAGAAAGCGTGGGGCATTGTCGTCGCCGGCGTCGGCGGCACCGGTGTCATCACCATCGGCCAGTTGCTGGGCATGGCCGCTCACTTAGAGGGGAAGGGCGTGATCACCCAAGACGCGGCCGGCTTGGCGCAAAAGGGCGGCAGCACTTGGAGCCATATCCAGATCGCCAATAGCGAAGACGCGATCCACTGCACCAAGGTCGGCACGGCCGAGGCCGATCTGGTGATCGCCTGCGACTCGATCGTCGCCGCCAACAAGACCACGCTGGCGGTAATGCGCGAAGGCCGCACCTTTGTGGCGCTCAACACCCATGGCTCGCCGACCGCCTCGCTGGTCAACGACGCTAACTGGTCATTCCCAGGCGCTGCTTGCGAGAGCGCGGTCGCCTCGGCCGTAGGCCAGGCGGGTGTGGGCATGTTTGACGCCGAAGAAGTGGCGGTCAAGCTGGTCGGCGACTCGCTCTACACCAACCCGCTGATGCTGGGTTATGCCTGGCAGCAGGGCCGCGTGCCCTTGAGCTATGCGGCGCTGATGCGGGCGATTGAGCTGAACAATGTGCAGATCGAGAACAACAAGATCGCGTTCGAATGGGGCCGTCGCTGCGCGCAGGATCTGGCCGCGGTGCGAGCGCTGTTCGAGGCACGGCAGATCATCAACATCGTCAAGCGCTCAGGCCTGGACGAGATGCTCGCCAAGCGCATCGGCTTCTTGGTCGACTATCAAGACCCGGCTTATGCGGAGCTTTACCGAACCTTTGTCGACAAGGTG
>NZ_JANNMI010000186.1:0-13203 GCF_031397715.1 Roseateles sp. | reverse complement strand
AGAACGGCACCTTGAGCGACGCCGAGACCGCCTCAAATTCGTTGTCGAGCTGTTTTAACGCGGTCACCGCCGTCAGGTGGCTCGACGAGTAGTAATGGACGACGGTCGAGAGTGGCCCTGCAGCTCCGCCTGCAAGCGCTGCGCCACTTGCTGCAGCAACTCATCGCCAACGTTGTGGCCCTGGGTGTCATTGAGTTGCTTGAAGTGGTCCAGATCGAGCAGCATCAAGGCGCCATGGCGTCCACTGCGCTGCGCCGCCTCCATGGCATGTTGCAGGCGCTCGGACAGCAAACGCCGGTTCGGCAGGCCGGTCAGGTTGTCGTAAAAGGCCAGCCGATTCAATTCTTCGACATGCAGGCGGTCCGGCGCGATATCGCGCAGCAGGCCGATAAAGCTGGGCGGATCGGCGCCGACGATCTCGGACACCAGCAAGCTGACGGGCAATAGATGGCCGTCTTTGTGGCGGCCCTCGACCTCACGGGCGTTGCCGATCAGGCGCTTCTCGCCGCTGTCGCGAAAGTGCTGCAAATAGCCGTCATGCTGAGCGGTATGGGGCGCAGGCATCAGCAGGCTGACATTGCGCCCCAACAGCTCATCGACGGCGTAGCCGAACAGGGCACAGGCGGCCTTGTTGCAGCTTTGAATCAGGCCGGCAGCGCCGATCGTGACGACGCCGTCCAACATATTGTCCAAAATGGTCTGACTGTGCAGCGCCGACGCGCGCAGCCGCGACTCGGCCTGATGCTTGTACAAAGCCATCTCCAGCACCGTGCGCAACTCGCGTTCCCCAAAGGGTTTGAGGATGTAGCCAAACGGTTCGGTCAACTTGGCGCGCGCCAGCACATCGTCGGCGGCAAAGGCCGTCAAGAACACCACCGGCAGCGCCAGGTTGGCGCGTATCTGCTGCGCGGCTTGGATGCCGTCCATCGCGCCGCCGAGCTGTATGTCCATCAGCACCAGGTCAGGCTTCAGCTGGGTCGCCATGGCCAGCCCCTGCTCGCCGCTGGTGGCATGCCCAACCGCTGCGTAGCCGAGCTCCTCCAACTGCTGGCGCAGGTCGCGGGCGACGACGTATTCGTCTTCCACGATCAGAATTCTGGGCACAAGCAGATGTGGGATGGGCATGGGGCTGGACTCAAATGGGATCATGGTCAATGCACAAATCCAACACCGACCGCGCTTGGCTGAACTCAAACTGGTTGACGAGGTTTTCGACGATGTCAAAGCATGCGCCCAGCGCGCCGCGCAGCAAGGCGGCATGGTCATCCAGCAACACGATGGCGGCAATGTCGCCGTCGGCCAACAAGGCCTGCAGACGCGCCAGCACCGCGCCGGCGCTGACTTGGCCCGCGGCCAGGGGCCCATCCCCTGCATCCCCTGCAACCCCTGCATCCCCTGCATCCCCCGTGCGCCCTGCGCCCCCCGCCTCCCCCGCCTCGGCCGGATCCACCGCCATAGCCTCGGTCAAGACCCGCAACTCCAGCTCCAGCAGGGCAATTTCGGCAGCCAGCAAGGCGGCCATGTCCGAGGCGCCGGGTTGGGGTGCGTCAGCCGTCCCGGTGACGCGCAGTCTGGCCTCGATGATGGCGGCCGTATCGGCCAGCCGCAGCGCACCCAAGGCCGCCGCCGTGCCCTTCAAGGTGTGCGCGATCTGGCGGGCGCCGGCGGTGTGGCCGACTGCCAGTTGAGCCCTCAAGTTGGCCGCGCTGTGGGCGTTGGACTGCTGCAAACGGGTCAGCAAGTTCAGGTATTTATCGCTGTTGCCGCGCAGCGCCGCCAAGCCTTTGGCCAGACTCAGGCCGGGCAGCCGCGCCAAACGACTCAACCGGGCGTTATTGGCCGCGGCGGAGCTTGACTCCACAGTTGCCGAAGCTGGCGACGGCGCGACGTTCAGCGCCGCCTCCGGCTTGCCGCGCTGCTGCGTCAGCGGCAGCCATTTCAACAGCGCCCGGTAAAGCCGCAGCGGCTCGATGGGCTTGGCGATGAAGTCCTGCATGCCGGCCAATTCACAGGCTCGGTGATCCTCATCGAAGGCATTGGCCGTCAAGGCCAACACCGGCGTGGTGCCGCCCACCGCCAAAGCACGGATCAGGCGGCAGGCCTGCAGCCCGTCCATCACCGGCATTTGCATATCCATCAGGATCAGATCGAAGGGCTGGCTCTGCGCCGCCTGCTCCACCATGGCCACGGCGGCCGCGCCGTCGCCGGCCACGGCCACGTGCAGGCCCAGCCGCTGCAGCATGTCCTGCGCCACCTCCAGATTGACCTCGTTGTCATCGACCAGCAAGACATGGGCGCCACCATGCAGGCGCCGCACCTGCATGTCCAGCCCCTGCGTTTTCAGCTCCGGCGTTTTCAGCTCCGGCGCCTCCAGCTCTTGCGCACCAAGCTGCTGAACGCTGTCGGCGCCGCCCTCGGCACCGCACTCGGCACCCAGCCGCGCGGCCAACTCGGGCTTGTCCGCCTGGCCCCTGCGCAGCTCGGCGGTGAACCAAAACAGGCTGCCCGCGCCCAGGCGGCTGCTGACGCCGGCCTCACCGCCCATCAGATGCGCCAGCCGCCGCGTGATCGCCAGCCCCAGGCCGCTGCCGCCATGTTTGCGGGTGGTGGAGGCATCGGTCTGCTCGAAGATCTGGAACAGCCGCCCGACCGCCTCCTCGCTGAGCCCGGCGCCGCTGTCCTCGACTTCGAAACGCAACAGCAGCGCGTCGTCGGCCAAGCGCGGCGAACTGGGCAAACTGGGCAAATTTGGCAAGACGCTGACGCGCAATTTGATCGTGCCCGTTTCGGTGAATTTGACCGCGTTGCTGGCGTAATTGAGCAACGCCTGGCGCAGCCTAGTGGGGTCGCCATTGAGCCAATCGGGCACGCCTTCGGTGAGGAGCTCAAGCTTGATCCCCTTGCTCTGTGCCGTGTCGGCAATCAAGGCCTCGACCTGGTCCAGCACGGCGCCCAGATGAAAGTCGATCTGCTCCAACTGGACCCGCCCGGCCTCAATCTTGGAGAGGTCGAGAATGTCATTGATCAGGCTCAGCAAATGCTGGCCCGCAGTGTTGATTTTGTCCAGCCGCGGCACTTGCGCGGGCGCAGGCCCGTCACGGCGCAGCAAATAGTTGAGCCCCAGAATCGCATTCATCGGGGTGCGAATTTCATGGCTCATATTGGCCAGAAATGCACTCTTGGCCAAGCTAGCCGCCTCGGCTTGCGCGCGCGCAACCGCCAACTCCTGCGTGCGCTGGCTGACCAACTCCTCCAGATGAAAGCGATGGTCGTCCAGCTCGCGGCCCATGCGGGTGCGCTCGGTGACGTCCTCCAGCACCGCGACAGCATGGCTGATCTGGCCATCGGGCTGGCGCAAGGGGCTGAGGACGGCGAAGCTGCTGCGCTGGCCGCCGGCGCCGGACTGAATCAAGCCGCGCCAAGTATCGCCACGCAGCAAGGCGGCACGAATGGCCGGCAAGGGCGCCGCATTCGACGCAAACAAGGCCGGCGTGCTGCCCAGCAGCTGCGCACGACTGCGGCCGGTCGCCGCCAGGTAGGCCTCGTTGACGTACTCGATCCGCTCATGCGCATCAATGATGAAGATTGCCGCGCTGCTTTGCTCGACCGCCAAAGAAAGCTTGCGCAGCTGCGCCTGTGCTTGTTTGCGCACGCTGACGTCCCGGATCAGCACATGCACGGCCGGGCTGCCGTCGAAGGAAATCGTCGTGCCCACAATTTCCACATCAATTTCCTTGCCATCGAGCCTGATGAAGCGCTGCTCGGCCAAGCTGAACTTCACCCCGTTCGCTTGCGCCGACCCGATGCCGGCACGCGCCTGGGCATGAAATTCTGGATGTACCAGCTCAAGCACCCGGCGGCCCAACAAGTCATGCGCCGAGCCGGCGCCCAGCAATTCGACCGCCGCCGGGTTGACGTAAATGAGCCGGCCGGCGCGGTGCACGGCCAAGGCCTCGGGCGACCATTCAACCAAAGCCCGGTAGCGTGCTTCACTGTCACGCAACAGCGCCTGACTCTTGGATTTGTATAGCGCCATCTCCAACACGGTGCGCAGTTCGCGCTCCGAGAACGGCTTCAGGATGTAGCCAAAGGGTTCACTCAATTTGGCCCTGGACAGCACATCATCGGCCGCATAGGCGGTCAAAAACACCACCGGCGGCCCGCACTGCTCACGGATGACCTGTGCCGCCGCAATGCCATCCAGCGGGCCGGACAGCTGGATGTCCATCAAGACCAGATCAGGGCGCAGATCCAGCGCCAAGCGGATCGCCTCGTCGCCGCGGCTGGCGTGCCCGACCGGCACATAGCCGAGCTCGCGCAATTGCTGCTCAATGTCGCGGGCGACCAAGATCTCGTCTTCGACGACCAAAATGCGCTGACCGGTCTGGTGCAATTTCATAGGCGGCTCGATTCACGGTTAGCGTCAAGTTGGGGCGGTGAAAAAATAACGCTGAATTCCGCCGCAGGCCCGCTGCCGATCAGCAAATGCCCGGCCATTTGATGCGCCAGATCGGATACCAGCTTGAGCCCCAGAGAACTCTCACGCCGGACCTCAAAGTCTGCCGCCAAGCCGGCACCGGAGTCGCTGACGCTCAGGCGCCATTGCGGGCCACCCGCGACGGGCGGCAGGCTCACGCTGATGCAGTCGGGCCGCCGCTGCTCTTTCACCGCCCTCAACAAGGCCATTCCATCGTGAATGTCATCGGGGATGTCATCCTCGACCAGGAGCAGCTTGATTTCGGCCGCCGGATCAAAGGCCGAGACAGACGACTTCGTCATCATCAACAACATCATCATTGCGGCGCCCTTTCACTGCTCGACCAGGAGTCGCGTATGACCTGCATGGTGCGCACAAACTGAGCATAGTCCACCGGCTTGAGCTCGAAGCGAACCTTACACGGTGGCGGCGGGCAGCGTGAAGTGAAAAGCGCCGCCAACACCGGGTTTTGACTCGACCCAGATGCGGCCACCGTGAAGTGCCACATCGGCAATGGTGCAATCTGGGCGGTCTGTGATGTCCGTGATATCTGTGATGTCTGTGAGTCCGGCGCCTGCTCAAGCGCGCACGCCAGGCTGACCCGGCCCAGCGGCTTGCCCACGTATTTGATGGCGTTGGAGAGCAGGTGTTGAAACAGCTGCTGTGCCTGCCGGCCGTCGTGATCGACCCCGTCAAGGCCCAGCCGCTGCGAATCGTCTCTCACATCTCTCACAGGTTTTGAACAAAGGCTTTGGGGTGGTGGCCGGAGTTGATGACGCGGTGGTCGCGGCTCGGCAATTCCTCAGGCGGCCATTTCGAGATCGCACAGAACTTGTCATTGACATCGGTGATCAGGCCGCTGCGCTCTCAGTTTTCATCCGAATCCACCTCCCGCCGCACAGCGCTTTGTTGCACCGCCTGCGGCGCAAATATAAGTTCAAAGGCTGCCAGCGGCAGCGGCCCGACCGTCAACACGGCCCCGATCTGCTGGGCCAGGTCACGCACCAGTTGCAGGCCCAACGTTTGGCTACGCTGGATGTTGAAATCGGCCGGCAGACCGACCCCGTCGTCACCGACGCGCAAGCACCACGCGCCAGCTTGCCCGCGCTGTTCACCGCCAGGTAGCGGCTGCAACTCGATCCGCAAGACCCCTTTGCGCCCATCGGCAAAGCCATGCTTGTAGGCATTCGAGATCAACTCATTGAGCAGCAAGCCGCAAGGCGTGGCTTGATCCATCGACACTTGCAGCGCGGCCATCTCGATCTGCAGGCGCACCGCGCTGCTGCCATGGCTGCGGCAGGCTTGCACGGCCAGATCCCGCAGATAGGTGGCCAGATTGACGCTGGCAAAGCTGCCGCTGCGGTACAGCGACTCGTGCAACAAGGCCATCGCCCTGATGCGCCCCTGCATATCGCTCAAAACCTCCTGGATGCGGCCTTGCCCGCTGCGCCCGGCCTCCAGTCGCAACAAACTGCTGACCACTTGCAGATTATTTTTGACCCGGTGGTGAACCTCGTTCAGCAGCGCGGTCTTTTCGCGCAGCCCGGCCTGCAGTGCAAGCCGGCTTTGCTTGCGCTCGGTGATGTCATGAATCAGGGCTAAGTTGGCCGGCGCGCCGTCAAACACGATCATCGCGCCCTGCACTTCAACGTCAAAAACCGTGCCGTCCAGTTTGAGATAGCGCTGCTCGGCCCGCAGCTGCCGCAGGCCGCCCTGAGCCACCTGCTGGATCCGCGCCAGCACTTTTTCATGCTCGTCCGGTTGGATGAAGTCGAATATGGGCTTGCCCACCAAGTCCTGTGCCGAGACGCCGCCCAGCAGACCCACCAAGGCCGGGTTGGCAAAAATGAGCTTGCCGTCGCGGTGCACGCCGATGGGCTCGGGCGAGTCCTCAATCATCGCCCGGTAGCGGGCTTCGCTTTCACCCAAGGCGACTTCGCGCTGACCGAGTTCGGCCAAAAGCAGGTTGAACCCGCCGATCAGCGAGCCAATTTCATCCGCCCGCTCAATCGGCAAGGGCTGCAGCGGCAGGCCGTTGTCCGAGGCTGCCGCGGCCAGGGCCAAACGTCGGGAGGCCTGCACCAGCGGGGCGAGCTGCCAGCGCAGCAAGCACCACATCAACGCGCCGGCCACGGCGCTCAAAATCAAAGCGGCCAGCAGCATGCGCCGCTGCAAGGCATGCAGTGGCGCAAACGCCTCCGCGGTCGGCAGTGTGGCCGCCACCGCCCAGCCCGCCACCGGCACCGCCTTCAGCGACACCAGGACCTCCACGCCGACCGGGTTGGTGTACCGCAAGGTGCCTTCATGGCCGGCCGCGAAGCGGTCCATCGCGGGGATAACACCCACCGGCGGCATCAGCTGCATGATGCGGCTGGGGTCGCTGGAGATGATGCTCAGGCGCTGCTTGGGCGAGACCAGAAAGTAATGCCCGGTTTGGCCGAAACGCTGGGCGCTGATGCGGTCCAGAAAACTGGGCATGGCCAGATTGATCAAGCCGACCAAGACCCCCTGCACCGCGCCGCTCGCAGCACGAATCGGCACGATCACACCGAACACCGGGGTCTTCAAGATACGGCCGATCACCGGCCGCCCCACCCGCGCCTGGCCATCTTGCAAGCTGGCGGCCACGTCGAGATTGTGCAGATAGTTGCTGCCGACCCGACCCGGCAGCGGCGGCGCATCGGCGATGGCCAAGCCGCCGGCAGCAATGAAGACGACACCGCCGTTGAACAAGGACAGCAACACCGGCCGCTGATCCAACAAGGACTGCGCCAACTCGGCGCCGGCGCTGGCATTGACGTCAAAGGCGGCGGCCTCCTTGGCCACGATTTCCAGCACCGCCATGCGCGTGCTCAGTTGGTCATTGATCTCGGCGGCCAGCAGCACCACGCTGCCGAGTTGGCGCTCACCCAAGAGCTGTTGCATGTCGTCATGCACGATGCGGCCGACGTAGATCGCCAAGGACCAGATGCTCAGCACCACCAGTGCCGAGGTGAACAGGGTCAAACGGGTGTTGAGCGCCCTCAAGGGAAGGAAGCGTAGGAATCCGAACGTGGGCAAAGTGCTCTCCGGCATCTTGAGGGCTTGACCATACCTTGCCCGCGCGTTTGGCCGCAAGCCCAGCGGCCGGCGGCAGGGAAAACGACTAGCGGCGCAAGCCCGCAGCGTCCCTATGCTGCGGCACCGAAAGCCAGATCCCCTCCAGCCACAAGCCTCCCGTGAAAAAGTATTCAGCCCTCCTGTTCAAGACCCCCCGCTATGCCTTCGTGATTGCATCGGCCATGACTGGCCTGCCCTCTGCGCAGGCGACCGAATTGGCTGCCCCACCACCTGCGCTCGCAAGCGCTGCATCAGCGCCGGTCAGCAAATGGCAGGTCAACCAGCCGCCCGGCCCGTCGCGCCAGATTGACATCGACACCCGCAGCGGCACCTGGATGAGTGTGGACGTCAGCCCGGACGGCAAACAGATCGTGTTTGATCTGCTCGGCGATCTCTATCTGATGCCCATCGAGGGCGGCTTGGCGCGAGCGCTGACGCATTCGATTGCCTGGGAGCAGCAGGCGCGCTTTTCGCCCGACGGCAAGCAGCTGGCCTTTCAAAGCGACGCCGGTGGTGGCGACAATATTTGGGTGATGAATGTCGACGGCACGGGTCAACGCGCCGTCACCAATGAAGACTTCCGCCTGCTCAACAACCCGGTCTGGCACCCCAGCGGCAAGTACATTGCCGCACGCAAGCATTACACCGGCACCCGCTCGGCCGGCTCGGGCGAGATCTGGCTCTATCACCTTGACGCCGCAGCGGCCACCAACAAGGGCGTGCAGCTGAACGAGAAGCCGAACTGGCAAAAAGATCTGGGTGAGCCGGCGCTGTCGCCGGACGGCAAGTTCCTCTACTACTCGCACGACAGCACACCCGGTCGCCAGTTCGAATACAACAAGAATTCCAACGGCGAGATCTTCAAGATCTTCCGCCAGGACCTCAGCGACGGCAGCGTCGAGCCCTTTGTGCAAGGCCAGGGCGGTGCGATCCGCCCAACCCCGTCGCCCGACGGCAAATACCTGGCCTTTGTGCGCCGGGTCCGCAATCAAAGTACGCTGTTCCTGAAGGACTTGAAGACCGGTGCTGAGCTCGCCGCCTGGGGCGAACTGGAGCGCGATTTGCAGGAAAGCTGGTCGGTCAACGGCGTCTACCCGGCGTTTGCCTGGACGCCCGATGCCAAGAGCGTGGTGCTGTGGGCCAAGGGCAAACTCTGGCGGGTCGACCCCTTCAAGAGCAGCGCGGTGGAAATTCCCTTCCATGTGAAAGACCAGCGCGCGGTACGCGCCGCACTGCGCCAGCCGCAAGTGGTGGCGCCCGATCAATTTGCCGTCAAGCAGCTGCGCTGGGTCACGGTGGCGCCCGATGGATCCAGCGCCGTCTATTCGGCACTGGGTCAGCTCTATTTGAAGGATTTGCGCGCCGGCCAGGACGCCGCGCCAAGGCGCCTGACCAAGCAGCAAGACGCCTTCGAGTTCTTCCCCAGCTTTTCACGCGATGGGCGCGAGTTGGTGTTTGTGACCTGGAACGACGACAAGCTGGGCAGTGTGCGCAAGCTCGACCTGGCCAGCGGCCGCGAAACCCTGATCACCAAGGCGCCCGGCAAATACCTGTCGCCCAAGTTCTCACCCGACGGCAAGCGCGTCGTCTACAGCAAGGTCAAGGGCGGCTACCTGACCACGCCTTGGCATGGGCTGGACAACGGCATCTTCATCATCACGGCCGATGGACAGGGCGAGCCGCTGCGCATCGCCAAGGACGGCGAAGCGCCGCAGTTCGGCGCCGGCAATGACGCGGTGTTCGTGAGCCGCTTCAGCATCAGCAATGAGGTCGACGCGCGCCGCGCGCTGTGGCGTATCGAGCTGAAAGATCGCAGTGAAACCGAAGTTGCCCGCGGCGAATTCGTCAGCGACTACAGCCTCTCGCCGGACGGCCAGTGGTTGGGCTTTGTCGAGCGCTCGCATGCCTATGTGATCCCGCTGCCCCTGGCCGGCAAGACCATCACCGTTGGGCCCAAGATGGACGCGCTGCCGGTGCGCCAACTCGACGGCCTGGCCGGCGAAAACATGCAGTGGAGCGGCGACAGCCGGCGCGTGCTGTTCAGCTACGCCGATGAGCTGTTCAGCGCCGCGTTGGCCGACGCCTTCGCGCCCATCGCCGTTGACGCCGACGGCAAGCCCCTGCCCAGCAGCTTCAAGGCCGCCGAGGTGCAAAAGGCCGGCCGCAAAATTGGTTTCAGCCAAGCCAGCGACAAGCCGCTTGGCCGCATCGCCATCACCGGCGCGCGCATCGCGACGATGAAGGGTGACGAGGTGATCGAGGACGGTGTCATCCTGGTCGAGGGCAACCGCATCGCGGCCATAGGCGTGGCCGCGCAGGTCAGCATTCCGGCCGACGCCAAGCGCGTGGACGCCAAGGGCAAGACCATCATCCCCGGCCTGATCGACGCCCATTGGCATGGCGGTATGGGTGAGCACGAAATCATCCCGCAGCAAAGCTGGATCAACTACGCCTCGTTGGCCTTTGGCCTGACCACCATCCACGACCCGTCCAATCGCAATGGCGACATCTTCACGCAGGCCGAAATGCAGCGCGCCGGCCTGGTCACTGGCCCGCGCATCTATTCGACCGGCTCGATTCTGTACGGCGCCAAGGCCGGCATCAACGCGGTCGTCAACAGCCTGGACGACGCCGTCGTCCACCTGAAGCGCCAGCAAGCGGCCGGCGCCATCAGCGTCAAGAGCTACCAGCAACCGCGCCGCGAGCAACGCCAGCAGGTGATCGAGGCGGCGCGCCAGACCGGCATGATGGTGGTGCCCGAAGGCGGCTCGCTGTTTCAGCTCAATATGAGCATGATCGTGGACGGCCATACCGGCATCGAACATGCCATTCCCTTGGCCGAGGTGTATGGCGATGTGCATCAGCTGTGGACGCAAACGCAGGTCGGCTACACGCCGACGCTGAACGTCGCTTACGGCGGCCTCGACGGCGAGCATTACTGGTACGCCCGCACGGAGGTCTGGAAGCATCCGCTGCTGAGCAAATACGTGCCACGCGGCCTGCTGGAGGCGCGTGCGGTGAGGCGTGAGACCGCGCCTGAGGAAGACTTCAACGTGATTCGCGTGGCGCGCACCGCAACCGAGTTGCAGCGCGCCGGTGTGAAGGCCAATATCGGCGCCCATGGTCAGCGCGAGGGCCTGGGCGCGCATTGGGAAATGTGGATGTTCGGCCTGGGCGGCATGACGCCGCTGGAGGCCATCCGCACCGCCACCGCCAACCCGGCGCATTACCTGGGGCTGGACAAGGATCTGGGGTCGCTGGAAGTGGGCAAATTGGCCGACCTGCTGATCATCGACGGCGATGTGCTGACGGACATTCGGCAAAGCGACCGCATCAGCCATGTGATGCAAAACGGCCGCCTGTTCGAGGTGAACAGCATGAACGAGGTCTTGCCGCGCCAAAAAGCACGCAAACCTTTCTTCTTTGGCGGCGCGGACGGCCGCAGCATGCCGATTGAAGACCTGGGCCACAGCCATGGGCATGACGGGGATTAAAGTATCTATTTAAAAATCCATCAACGGACTACTGCGTTGATTTAATTCGAATATGGATTTACACTCCAGGCTCGGATTGAGTAAATCTTGATTTTTCGGGAGAGCGATGCGATGCATGCTTTTGAAGCGGATTCGGCCGGGCTGGCCCGGTGCTCGGACTCCAACTCGGCGCCACTGGGCGTGGCTCAGCAGCGCCAATTCAAGCGCGGTGGCGGGCCCGATCTGCAATCCCCCGAAGCGGCAGCGGCCGCGCTGCGCGGTTTTTTCAGGATTGCGCAGGCCTGGGGGCTAAGCAATGACGAGCAGCAACACCTGCTGGGCTGCGGGCGCAGCAGCTTTTTTGACTGGAAGGCCGGCCGCGTCAAGCGTGGCCTGGACGCAGCCACGCTGGAGCGGCTCTCGCATATCTTCGGCATCTACGCCGGCCTGCAAATCCTGCTGCCCATCCCCGAGCGCGCCGACGCCTGGATCAAGCGGCCCAATAGCGCGCCGCTGTTTGGTGGCGGCACGGCGCTGGCGCGCATGCTGGCCGGCCAGGTGTCCGATTTGTTCGTGGTGCGCCAATACCTGGATGCCCAGCGCGGCGGCTGGGCTTGAACTTCCCCTCCACCGATCTGCTGTGGTTGGACTCCTGCCGCCTGCTGCCCAGCCGCTACCCGCCGATCTCGCTGTTTGAACGGGTTGTCGATGGTGCCGACCTAGCCGTCAACTTTGCGATCGAGTCACTGGGTAATCCACGCCTGCGCGATGAAATTGGCGAGCTGACCCTGGTACCGCGCGAGCAGCGCATCAGCGGCCCCGGCTGCAGCCCCATCATGGCGGCCTTCACCCACCTGAACCCGGCCGGCAGCCGCTTCTCGGACGGCAGCTACGGCGTCTACTACGCGGCCAGCGAATTGGAAACCGCCGTGGCCGAGGTCAGCCACCACCGCGCGCTGTTCCTGGCACGCACGGCCGAGGCCGCGATTGATGTCGACTTGCGCTGCTACCGGGTCACGGTCAAGGCCTTGTTGGGCGATCTGCGCGGCCTGCAAGGCCAAGCCGGCATCGCGGCGCTGCACGAGCCCAACTCCTACGCGGCCTCGCAGCCCTTTGCCGTGACACAACGCGCGGCGGGCATGGCGGGCCTGGTCTATGACAGCGTGCGCCGCGCCGGCGGCCACTGTGTGGCGCTGTTCACCCCGCTGGCGGCACTGCCGCCGGCCCGCCAGGCCGAGCATGTCACGCTGCGCTGGAACGGCGAGCGCATCGGCGACTGGTATTTGAAGTCGGATCACCACAAGCTCTGAAACGCAAACCTGGATAGGCCATGTACATCCCCAGCTATCACGCCGAGCACGACCTGAACACGCTGCAGTCCTTGATCGCCGCCCACTCGCTGGGTGCCTGGGTCACGCTGGGTGCGGACGGCTTGATCGCCAACCACATCCCCTTCGTGCTGGACCGCAGCGGCGGCGAATTCGGCACCCTGCGCGGCCATGTCGCGCGCGCCAACAGCGTCTGGCAGCAACTCAGCCTCGCGCTGGATTCCGTGGTGATGTTCCAGGGCCCGCATGCCTACATCACGCCGTCCTGGTACCCGAGTCGGCTCAGCGAAGGCAAGGTCGTGCCGACCTGGGACTATGCGGTCGTGCATGCCCACGGCAGGCCGCGCGTGATCGACGATCCGCAGTGGATATTGCAACTGCTGACCGATCTGACCGACCACAACGAGGCGGGCCAGCCGCTGCCCTGGCGCGTCGGCGACGCGCCGCCGGACTTCATTGCCAAGCTGAGCCGCGCCGTGGTCGGGATTGAAATCCCGATCCGCCGCCTTGAGGGCCACTGGAAGCTGAGCCAGGACGAGGCCATGCCCGACCGCCAGGGCACCGTGGCCGGTCTGGCCGAGTTGGGCGACGCGAATGCAGCCGCGTTGGCGCGCTTGGTCGAGGAGCAAATCAAGTGAGGCCGGGCCACCGCATTTTCTGGCACCGAACGCGGCCAGACTTCTTAGTAGCGCAATGCGTCAATCCACCAACAACAGCGCCGGGCTTTCCAATTGCGCACGCACCGCCTGGATGAATTGCGCCGCGACCATGCCGTCCACCACCCGGTGATCAAACGAGGACGACAGATTCATCATCAAGCGCCCGA
>NZ_JANNMI010000176.1:0-4448 GCF_031397715.1 Roseateles sp. | reverse complement strand
TGCGCTGCCCGACCATGCCCGCTTTTGGCGGTGCTGATCTGCGCACGCTCTACATCACCACGGCCAGCGAAGGCCGCCCGGCCGCTGAACTGGCCGCCCAGCCTTGGGCCGGTTGCGTGCTGCAAGTGCGCGTCGAGGTGGCAGGCTTGCCTGCCAATTTGCTCGAAATCTGATCCGCTTTACCCGCTTTTGCTAGAAGCCACAAGGCTTGGTCGCGCCCGCCTTGTGTAGGGTATTTGCTATAGGTCTTGTCGGAAGCCTACGGGTTTCCACATATAATCATTGGGTTTTGCCGACATTCATCAGACCTTCATGAGCAGAAAAACGGGGCGTCAGCCGCAGGAAAGATCGAAAGACGCTGCGCCTAGCCCCGCCTGGGATGACTGGAATGAAGACGAAAAGAATGAGGCCGATGAGCAAGCTTTCAAGACCCTGACGCGAGAACAAGCGCAGGCCTTGAGGGTCAAGCACCCGCCGATTTCGGTTTGGCGTGTCGTCGGGATTCAGGTCTTGGTGGGTGTGGCAATCGCTGTGCTGGCTTACTTGTTGACCGGCGAAGGCAAAACGGCGCAGTCGGCTCTTTGGGGCGCGGCGGCGGTGGTTGTTCCGAATGCCTTGATGGCGTGGGGGATGACCGGGCTTTTCAGAGGGATGCCAGCGGCTGCGGTGCTGGGGTTCATGTTCTGGGAGTTGATCAAAATCATGACGGCGGTTGCCATTTTGGCGGTGGCGGCGGTCTGGGTGTCGGATTTGAATTGGCTGGCGCTGCTGGCGGGTCTGGTCGGGTGCTTGAAAGTAAATTGGTTGGCCCTGCTCTGGCAGGGTCGGATGAGTCAAGTTAAGTCAATAAATACGCAGGACGGAAACTAACGATGGCAGCCGAAGGACAAGGGCACGCGCCCAACGCTGGGGAATACATCCAGCATCACCTGCAGCATATGCAGATGAATTTCAAGGGTGAGTTGGTCAAGCAGACCAGCATCGTTGACTTCAGTTTGTTCAATCTGGATTCGCTGATTTATTCGGTCATCCTGGGCGTGTTGGGCTGCTTCATCTTGTGGCGCGCTGCGCGCAAGGCGACGTCCGGCGTGCCCGGCCGCTTCCAGGCTGCGGTGGAAATCTTGTCCGAAATGGTCGAGAACCAGGCCAAGGGCGTGATTCACAACGCCGCCAGCCGCAAGGTCATCGGCCCCCTGGCCTTGACCGTGTTCGTCTGGATCTTCCTGATGAACTTCATGGACATGTTGCCGGTTGATTTGTTGCCTACGCTGTGGGCTCAAGTGTTTGGTGCCATGGGCCACGACCCACATCATGCCTATATGCGTGTGGTGCCGACGGCCGACTTGTCGACCACGCTTGGCCTGTCGACCAGCGTGCTGCTGATGTGCTTCTTTTACAGCATCAAGATCAAGGGCATTGGCGGCTGGACGCATGAGCTGCTGGCCGCACCCTTCGGAGACAAGTGGTTTCTGTACCCGATCAACTTCTTGATGCAGATCATTGAGTTTGCCGCCAAGACCGTCTCGCACGGCATGCGCTTGTTCGGCAATATGTTTGCGGGTGAGCTGGTGTTCATGCTGATCGCGCTGATGGGTGGCGTCTGGGCCTGGGAGTTGAACCCGCTGTCGGGTGGCTTCTGGCTGGGTCTGGGCCATTTGGTGGCTGGTACGGTGTGGACCTTGTTCCACATCCTGATCATCACCTTGCAGGCCTTCATCTTCATGATGCTGACCTTGATCTACACGGGCCAGGCGCACGATCAACATTGATTGATCGTTTGCTGAACATCGGATAGTTCGCTTTTTCTCTTTTCCCTTTCTTTCTTTTTTTACTTACCTTTCCTTCTGGAGCAAATCATGGAAAACATTCTCGGTCTCGTCGCACTGGCTTGCGGTCTCATCGTTGGTCTGGGCGCATTGGGCGCTTCGATCGGTATCGCCTTGATGGGCGGCAAGTTCCTGGAAGCTTCGGCTCGCCAGCCTGAACTGATGAACGAACTGCAAACCAAGATGTTCATCTTGGCTGGTCTGATCGACGCCGCGTTCCTGATCGGTGTGGCTATCGCTCTGCTGTTCGCATTCGCCAAGCCTTTCGCCATCTAATTAATTGATGCGCCAACCGTTCACGGTTGAAAGGATAGCTCTGTGAATATCAACGCAACACTGTTCCTGCAGGCGATCGTTTTTGCGATCCTTGTATGGTTCACCATGCGCTTCATCTGGCCTCCAATGATGAAGGCCTTGGATGAGCGCGCCGCAAAAATCGCCGAAGGTCTGGCTGCGGCCGACAAGGCCAAGTCTGAGTTGGCTAACGCCAACAAAAAGGTCGACGAGCAATTGGCGCTGACCCGTGGCGAAACCACCAAGCTGTTGGCCGACGCTGAAAAGCGTGCTGCGGCGATCGTGGCCGCTGCGGCTGGTGTGGCTGAAGAGAAGGCCGCCAAGATCGTGGCCGACGCTCACGCCGAAGCCGAAGCGCAATCCGGACGTGCACGTGAGGCCTTGCGCGAGCAAGTCGCCGCACTGGCCGTCAAGGGTGCCGAGCAAATTCTGCAGCGCGAGGTCAACGCCTCCGTGCACGCCGAGTTGCTGGGTCGCCTGAAGACGGAGCTGTAAATGTTGAGCCCCCACGCTTCACTGTGTTCGCTGCCCCCCGAGGGGGCGCAAGCCTCCCTTGGGACGGCCCGGCGGGAGGCTTACCATGGCTGAGCTCGCGTCCATTGCCCGTCCGTACGCCGAAGCGCTGTATCAAGTAGCGCTCAAGCATGACGTCAAGGCTTGGGGCCTGCAGCTTAATGCCTTGGCCCAAGTGGCCGAGGCGCCCGAGCTGCTTCAGTTTGCCGACCACCCGAAGGCTACGGCCGAGCAGGTTTACGCGGTGACCGCGCAGACCGCCAAGCTCGATCTGGCCGAAGGCGTGCAGAACTTTCTGCGCACGGTCATCGCCAACGGTCGCTTGAGTGCTTTGCCCGCCGTCGCCCAGCAATTCCATGCGCTGGCTAATGCCGCAGCAGGTGTCGCGGACGCTTTGATTTACAGCGCATACCCGATCGACGCGGCCCAATTGGCCGAAGTCATGGTGTCGCTGGAGAAGCGCTTCGCACGCAAGCTCGACGCACAGGTCGTCTTGGAGCCGTCACTGATTGGCGGCATTCGGGTGGTGGTTGGCGATGAGGTGCTGGACACCTCGGTCAAGTACCGTCTGGAACGCATGAAAGTAGCGCTCACGGCCTGATGGCCTTGAGCGCATTTCACCCTTCATTCATCCCTGTGCCGACTGCTCTGGTAACAGAACAGAGGCCAGCTGGGAGCCATAGCAATGAATCTGAATCCTGCTGAAATTTCCGAATTGATCAAGAGCCGTATCGAGGGCCTTGGCACTTCGACGGACGTTCGCAACCAGGGCACCGTGGTGTCCGTGTCCGACGGTATCGTCCGCATCCACGGTCTGTCCGACGTGATGCAAGGCGAGATGCTGGAGTTCCCGGCTGGCGCCGACGGTCAGCCCACCTACGGCCTGGCACTGAATCTGGAGCGCGACTCGGTCGGCTCGGTGATTCTGGGTCAGTACGAGCACATCTCCGAAGGCGACACCGTCAAGTGCACGGGCCGCATTCTGGAAGTGCCGGTCGGCCCCGAGTTGATTGGCCGTGTGGTCAATGCCTTGGGTCACCCGATCGACGGCAAGGGCCCGATCAACGCCAAGATGACGGACGTGATCGAAAAGGTCGCTCCAGGCGTGATCGCCCGTAAGTCGGTCGACCAGCCAATGCAGACCGGCCTGAAGTCGATTGACTCGATGGTGCCGGTTGGCCGTGGTCAGCGCGAGCTGATCATTGGTGACCGCCAGACCGGTAAGACGGCTGTCGCGATCGACGCCATCATCAACCAGAAGGGTCAGAACATGACCTGCGTCTACGTTGCGATCGGCCAGAAGGCTTCGTCGATCAAGAACGTGGTGCGCGCTCTGGAAGCCAACGGCGCGATGGCTTACACCATCGTCGTGGCGGCCTCGGCTTCCGAATCGGCTGCGATGCAATATGTGTCGGCGTACTCCGGTTGCACGATGGGCGAGTACGAGCACATCTCCGAAGGCGACACGGTCAAGTGCACCGGGCGCATTCTGGACGTGCCGGTGGGCCCCGAGCTGATCGGCCGCGTGGTCAATGCGCTGGGCGCACCGATCGACGGCAAGGGCCCCATCAACGCCAAGATGACGGACGTGATCGAGAAAGTCGCGCCTGGCGTGATCGAGCGCCAGTCGGTCAGCCAACCGTTGCAGACCGGCCTGAAGTCGATCGACTCGATGGTGCCGATCGGCCGCGGCCAGCGCGAGCTGATCATCGGCGACCGCCAGACCGGCAAGACGGCGGTGGCCATCGACACCATCATCAGCCAGAAGGGCCAGGGCGTCACTTGCGTCTATGTGGCGATCGGCCAGAAGGCCTC
>NZ_JANNMI010000157.1:0-2762 GCF_031397715.1 Roseateles sp. | reverse complement strand
GGTCTGAACCGTTTCCTCACCGCCAATGGCCTCAACCTCACCAGCCTGTTGGGCTTTGCGCTGGTGATGGGTTTCGGCGGCGCCTTTATCTCGCTACTGATCAGCACGCCGATGGCCAAGTGGACCACCGGCGTCAAACTCATCAATGATTCCGGCGATGCGACCCATCTGTGGTTGGTCACGACCGTCGAGCGCTTTGCCGAGAAGGCCGGCATCAAGATGCCCGAGGTCGGCATTTACGAGGGTCCGCCGAACGCGTTTGCGACCGGCGCCTTCAAGAACTCGGCGCTGGTGGCGGTGTCTACCGGCCTGTTGGAGTCGATGAGCCGCGAAGAGGTGGAGGCCGTGCTGGGCCATGAGGTCGCGCATGTGGCCAATGGCGATATGGTCACCATGGCCCTGATCCAAGGCGTGATGAACACCTTTGTGGTCTTTATTTCACGCGTGATCGGCTATTTGGTCGACAAGTTCGTGTTGCGCAATCAGAACGACGGCCCCGGCATGGGCTACTTCATCACCACCATCGTGATGGACATCGTGTTGGGTGTGGTGGCGGCAATGATCGTGGCCTGGTTCTCGCGCCAGCGCGAGTTTCGAGCCGACGCCGGCGCCGCCCAGCTGATGGGCCGCAAGCAGCCGATGATGAATGCGCTGGCCCGGCTGGGCGGCCTGGACCCCGGCGAAATGCCCAAGTCGATGCAGGCGATGGGCATCAGCGCGCGGCCCAGTGGTTTGATGGCGCTGTTCTCCAGCCATCCGCCGATGGAGCAACGGATCGAGCGGCTCAGGCAAGCAGGTCAGTGATGGATGTGGTGCTGTGGGTGTCCTGTGTCGGCCTGATTTTGGCGGGCCTGGCCGGCACTGTTCTGCCCTTGCTGCCGGGCACGCTGCTGGTGCTGCTGGGCATTGTGCTGGGCGCCTGGATTGGGGACTTCCAAGCGGTGGGTTGGGGCACCATCGCGGTGGTGACGGCGCTGGCGCTGCTGGCCTGGGTGCTGGACTATGTGGCCGGCCTGCTCGGTGCGCGCAAGGTCGGAGCCAGCCGGCAAGCGCTGATCGGCGCCGCCTTGGGCACGCTGCTGGGCATTTTTACCGGCCTGGTGGGCGTGCTGTTCATGCCGCTGCTGGGTGCGGCCGCCGGCGAGTATCTGGCGCAGCGCAACGAGGGCCGGGCGATCAAGGTCGGCGTGGCCACCTGGGTCGGCATGATGGTGGGCATGTTGGCCAAGGTGGTGTTGGCCTTCATGATGATGGGCATCTTTATCGTCGCCTTGATCTTTTAGGCGACGCCATTTTCAGCTGACACGCAGCGGGATCGTCACCGGCCCGTCGTTGATCAAGCTGATCTGCATCGCGGCGCCGAATTCGCCGCTCGCGACCACCGGGTACTGGCTGCGGGCGATTCGCAAGCAATGCTCATACAGGCGCCGGCCCAGCTCGGGGCGCGCCGCGCCGGTGAAACTGGGCCGATTGCCGCCGCTGCAGTCGGCCGCCAGCGTGAACTGTGAAACGACAAGTAAGCCCCCGCCCACGTCCTGCAGGCTGAGGTTCATCTTGCCAGCTGCGTCGCCGAAGATGCGCAGCTTCAAGACCTTGTTGATCAGCTTCTCGGCCTGCGCCTCGCTGTCGGCGGGCTCGGCGCAGACCAGCAGCAACAGCCCGTGATCGATGGCACCTATCACCTGGCCGGCAACCTCGACGCTGGCGTGGCGCACCCTTTGCAGCAGGGCGATCACGCCAAGCCCTCGGCGGCCGAATGCGCCTCGACATCCATGGGCAGTAACTGAATACTTGCCCGCAGCCCCGGCACGGCCTTCATCAAGGCTTTTTCAACGTCGCCACGCACGGTGGCCGCTCGGCCCAGGTCCCAGTTCGAGGGCATGTGCATATGCAGGTCGATGTAGCGGCGCTGGCCGGCGTTGCGGGTGACGATGTGGTCGAAACGAATGGTCTGGTGGGCGAAGTCGTCCAACACGGCTTGCACCGCCTGCATCGCTTCGGTGTCCAGCGCCTGATCCATCAGGCCGTCGCTGGACTGCCGCACCAGCTGCACGCCCTCGCGCAAGATATTCAGCGCGACCAGGATGGCCAGCACCGGGTCCAGCCAGAGCCAGCCGGTCAGCATCACGCCGATCAGTCCGGCCACCACGCCGGCCGAGGTCCAGACATCGGTGAACATATGGCGTGCATTGGCCTCCAGCGCCATCGACTGGTGCTCGCGCGACTTGCGCAACATCGCCCAGCCCAGGGCGCCGTTCAGGCTTGAGCTGATCACGGCCAGGGCAATGCCGATGCCCAGCGCGTCGACCGGCTGGGGCTCAGCCAAGCGCTGCGAGGCGGCCCAGATGATGCCGACGCCGGCGGCGATGATCAGCACACCCTCGAAGCCGCTGGAGAAATACTCGGCCTTGTGGTGGCCGTAGGGATGCTCGGCGTCGGGTGGCCGGGCGGCGATGGTGACCATCGCCAGCGCGAACATCGCGCCGGCCAGATTGACCAGCGATTCGAGCGCGTCGGCGGCCAGGCTGACCGAATCGGTCCACCACCAGGCGCCGGTTTTGAGAACAATGGTGGCCAGGGCGACGGCGACCGATAACTTCAGGTAGGAGCTGACTTGCATGGCGGCATTGTCACCGGGGCCGCACCTACAATGCCCGCCAGCACTCTCAACTCGCGAAACTCCTGCCATGACGAACGATACTGCCGCAGCAATTCACAGCACCGACGTGTCCCATATCGGCTCGCGCGAGAAGGCCGAGATC
>NZ_JANNMI010000044.1:0-27078 GCF_031397715.1 Roseateles sp. | reverse complement strand
GTGCCAGCGATGCCCGGGGCCGCATCATCTTCGCCCAAGGTTAAAACGCCGGGCGTAAAGTAAACGAACGTCAGAACCGCCTGCGCAAGCGGGCGGTTACGTAGATAAACACGAGTAATTGAGGTACTCCAGAATGAAGACAATGAGACATACAACCCTGGGACTAATCATGGCCCTTGCGACGTTTACGGGCGCAGGCTGTGCAATTGAGCCGGGCAGCAACTCCAATTCGAACGCCACCGGTAGTCCTTCGCCGTCGGCTTCGCCGGCGCCCAGCACAGTCAGTAAGGCGACCGCAATCCCGGTCACCTTGCCCGTGCTCGACGCGTTGTTTTCGGATGACGCGTTTAAGTCAACCCTGAAGGCAAAAGTCGTGCTGACAGACGATCAGATAACCCAGCTTCAAAAGCTCGCTGCTGATGAAGTTGCCAGGCTGCGACAGTTGAATACAGAAGAACGGGGCGTCCAGGAGTCTCCTCAAGCCGAGGAATCCCGCCAACGCGCCAGCGAAGCTATTCGCGCCCTTCTTGGCGAACAAAAGGCTGAAGGTTTGTTCGCGCTGGCCCGCGAGCATTGGGTGAAGGGTGGCGATGAGGTCGACACCAGCAAGGCTAAGGAAACCACGGACACCCTTTTGCCGGAGCCGAATACTGTGCCGAAAGACACGCGGGTCGTCGTGAACATCCCCGCTTACCGGATGGACGTCTTCCAGGATGGGTCGCTCGTCAAATCGTACAAGATTGGTATTGGTTATCCGGAATTTCCTCTGCCGACCGGCCTGCGAAAGGCACAGACAATTATTTTCAACCCAACCTGGACTCCGCCCGACGAACCCTGGGTCGCCAGGATGAAAGGCGTCGCCGTCGGCGAGAAGGTGGCGGCCGGCAGCAAACTGAATCCGCTAGGCCCAATCAAGATTCCCATCGGCCAGCCATCGCTTATTCACGGCGGAAAATCGCCGGCTAAGCTCGGGACTTTTGCCTCGCATGGTTGTGTCGGGTTGACGACGCCTCAAGTCCAGGATTTTTCCAAACTGCTGGCCAGAGTGTCCGGCAAGGCCATCACCTATGGCCTGGAGCTGGAGGCCAAGTTCCGCCTCGATGAGTTCTTCCCAGAAGCATGGCCGGTGCAGATGCGCAGCAATGTGAGCTTGTTCCGTTCATCGGTCGATAGCATCCCTGGCCCCAACAACACCCTGGACCAACAACCCAGCGCCACCGCCAACCTTGGCGCCGACTACCGGCTGCGCAGCCTGCCGCTCAATTTTGGCGCCAGCGTCAACTGGACGCCTTCCATCACAGTCCAGCAAACCCTGATCACCGAATCCAGCAGCAGCCGCAAGCTGGTGGCCGATGCATTTGCGCTTTGGACGGTCAATCAGCAGTACTCTTTGCGCCTGTCCGCCAGCAACTTCGCACCACTGGATTACAGCAACGCCAGTTTCACCCAGACGCCGCTCAGCCAAGTGACGACAAGCTCGAGCGGCGCCAGCTACACCCAATGGGCGCTGCGGATGGAAATCAAGATCTGATTCGGGCCACGCCAAACAGCAAGATCAGGCCGGCCGCAGCCAGCAACGCTGTCGCCGGCTCGGGCACGGCAGCAAGCGGTTCGGCGTAGAGAAAGTCATCCATCACCACCACCTCGTCGTTCGGGTTGCCGAGCACACCGTTTTCCACGATGGTGTTCAGCCCGGAGGTGATGCGCACCCGGCTGATCGCGCCGCCACTGACCGTGGCGCCGAGGAAACTCAGGCCCTGGTTGCCGGCGACCAGCACATCGCGCGTGTAGATCAGCGCGTTATTGGCGTCGAAGAACTCCAGCTTGCTCAAACCGCCGACCTCAACGTCCACCATGACCAGGCCGAAGGCCGTCGAGGTAGCCGCCTGCGCCGTGCCGGCCACGAAGAAGCTCACATCGGTGATATTGCTGCCGGTCGCGGTGAACAGCTTCTCGGCGCTGAAGGCCTGGAAGTCATTGCCAAAACCGAACAGGGCCGGCCTCGCTCCGCCAGCATTGGCGCTGACCAAGAAACCCGTGCCCGGCGTGCTGAAGACCACGCCGCGTGGCGAGTTGACATTGAAGAAATCGGCAGCGAGGGCATTCGGGTCGGATCTGCCGGCGGGCACGGCGTCCCAGTTGATCTCGCGCCGCAGGCCAAGGAACGAGCCGTTAGCCCCGGCCACGCTGCCGCCGCCGACCGCGACCCGGAAGGCGTCGCGCGTCGCCGTGATGGCCGCCGCGTTGGCGCCCGCGGCCTCGAAGGTACTGAACACCGGCACGGCCCAGACGCTAGGCGTTAGCGTCAGCGTGCCCAGCAAGGCGCCGCCCAGCAGGGCAAGTCGCAAGAGTCGATTCTTTTTCATACTGTCTCCTGGTTTGAGCCGGGTTGACCGGCACCTGCATGTCAGTCAGCGACTGGCAAGTGCAGCGGCGAAGATTAGGGCCCGGTAGGCAAAAAGACCAGCGCGCTGGCCCCCTAGGTTCGCAGGGCGCAGCCCGGTGATGTCAATCGTCAGCGGCGGACGCCGAAGCACCGAGCAGTGGGCTCTGGTCATGCCTGGACCGGCGCCGCAGCACCCAATGTATGGCGCACACAAGCACGAACAGCATGCGAAAAGAATCGCCACGGAACCTACGGCCTGCGATGCATCGTGCCTGCTCACGGCGCGTAAAGTACAGCCCATGGCCTCGACCGCTGCTTTGCGCCAAGAACTCCGCTTCACCCACCTCGCCTCGGGTGCGCGCTTAGCCTGGGCCCGCAGCGGCCATGGGCCACCCTTGCTGCGCGCCGGGCATTGGATGACCCATCTGGAATACGACACTACTTCGGCCTTGTTTCGCCCATGGCTGGAGCGGCTTGGCCGGGGTTTGACGGTGCTGCGCTTCGACGAGCGCGGCAGCGGCCTGTCGGGCGTGGATGAGGTGCCGCCCAGCCTCGAATCCTCGGTCGAGGAGATCGGCGCAGTGGTCAGGGCGGCCGGTCTTGCGCGGGTGGCCTTGCTGGGCATCTCGGGCGGCGCTGCGCCCGCCATCGCCTATGCGGCACGCCACCCGGAACAGGTCAGCCACTTGGTGTTATTGGGAGGTTACGCCTACGGCCTGCTGCACACCAAGCCCAGCGCCGACAGGCTCGCCTACGTGGAAGCGATAGCTCGGCTGATCGAGCTGGGCTGGGGCGCACGCGATACGCCGGTGCAACAGTTCATCACGGCCAGCATGATTCCCGACGGCACGCCCGAGCAGGTGGCCGCACTCAACGAGCAACAGCGCCGCTCCTGCGATGGCCCCCGAGCGGCCGCCGTCTTTCGCTCCCGCCTCGCATTGGATGTGCGGGCCGAAATCGGCGCTGTCAAATGCCCAACACTGGTTTTGCACGCCGATGGCGATGCCTCGGTGAACATCGAGCGCGGCCGCGAACTGGCCGCCGCGATACCCGGCGCCTGTTTCGAAGCACTGCGAACCCGCAATCACGTTCCGCTGGACGGTGAGCCGGCTTTTGAGCGGTTTTGTGAAGCACTGACCGACTTTATCGGGCCCCGTGCGGTCCAGCGCGGTGGCCGTGCCTTTACACAGCGCGAGCGCGAACTGCTGGCCTTGGTGGCCAGGGGCTGCGACAACTTGCAGATCTCCGCCGAGCTTGGACTGGCCGAAAAGACCGTTCGCAACGCGCTCTCGGGCCTGTACCTAACGCTCGGCGTCGACGGGCGCACGCATGCGGTGGTGCGGGCGCGTGAATTGGGGTTTTCTTGAGCTTGGGACAATTGTCCCGCTGCTGCTGGGCTTGAACGGCCATATACGAACATTGGCGGATATTTACGGACAGTTGTCCCGTAGCGCTGCCCGGCATTGGCGTCTCCAATCGAGGCTCCACCACTTAGGAGCATGTCATGCGCAACCCCCTTTCTTCCCCTGGTCAAGCTGGCGGCGCACGCCGCGTCGGGCCTGTCGCGGCGGGCCTGCTATGGGCCGCCGCTGGCTTGGCGCAGGCGGCCGCCACGCCGTTCAGCGCCGTGGTTGACGGCACTTCACAGATCGTCGAAATCATCAACCCCGTGGGGCCGGTGGTTCGGGTGGAGACCTCAGCGACCGGCAGCGGTTCAGTCGGCTTGCTGAGTTACTACTCCGGCGACGTGATCGATCTGGCCAACGGCCAAGGCACGGGGATCAACCGCTTCGTCATGGCCAATGGCGATGAACTCTTCGGCAGCTTCTCGGTGCAGATGGTGCCCGGCGCCGACCCTTCGCTGTTTGGCCTGATCGGCGACATGGCGTTCAACGGCGGCACGGGCAATTTCCTGGGCGCCAGCGGCAGCGGCTCGTTTCTTGGCAGCGGGCAATTCACCTCGCCGTCGCTGGCCTTGACTCACTTTGTGTTCGAAGGCCTGGTGACGAGCGTGCCCGAACCCGGCACCGGCATCCTCGCGCTGCTCGGCCTCGGCATGTGGTGGGTGCGACGACCTCGGCCAAGCTGGCCGCGGCCTCTGTGCGGCTAAGGTCATGGGATAGACGCCAGCAAGCCCGCGACCAGCCAGCCGGAGGCGATGAAGGTCAGGCCAGAAGAATGAACGAGTTCTGCCCTTGTCACCGAAAAACGTATGCCTGTCTAAGTTCAAGCAGGTGGCGGTTCGCGCGACTGACAAGAGCCAGAGCATCGCGGCAGTGTCAAAGCCATCGGTGACGACACCGTCGGCATGGGGAAGATACGAGGTTCATTTTTCACCTCATGCTGCCAATTAAAATGAACCTGACCCTATTTTTTACTTGCCAGTTTTCATGAACGATGGTGTCATACAGCCCCACTCGATCGGTCGGAGTCAGTACGCCGCCGTATATCCGTGAGTTGATCACCGGACTTGCGAAGGGCCAAGGGTTGACATAGCCCGCAGTCACACCACCCGTGTAGCGATCCGGAGGAATGTCCTTCATCGTAGGCATGGTGATCTCCATGTCCGGATTGCTTTCTCGGGCCAGGGCGACCATGTCATCTACATCGCACTGCGCCAGACCCATCGGGTCTATCCGACTGATTGGATTGCCACCCACATAGGCGTAGGTGTTGATGTCACCCGCAAGCCCGATGGTGTCACTCTGGCGCACGGTCAAGGCTCGCCATCGGCATTTGGCTTACTTGATTCCTTGCTGTTCTGAACAACACCAAGCTCTTCGAGAATGGGCTTCACGACAAAAATCACGAGCACACATACAAAGATCGTCGCCACGACCCTTTCAGCCAAAACTGGATGGTTGGGTACGAGACTCACGACCCATTCAAGGACAAGGCGCCCAATGAACGAGACGACAGCGGCCAAAGCAAGCAACACAGCTATCCGCGTCCAGCGACGACTATTTTCCACAACCGCAGTCCCCAACGCTGGCATTTACTGCATCGACTGCGGCTCCCGCAAGCGCGCTTGCGGCTGCACCAGCGAGACCAGCACCGAACCCACGCAACGCCGGGCCGGCAACCGCGTTCCAGCCATTTGCATTGCGTTGCGACGACGCACCCATCACACCTTCGTATGCTCCGCCTACTCCGCCGGCAAATACCGATCCCTCCGCGCCGGAAAAACCGCCAGTTGCCGCACCAACCATGGCACCCCTGACAGAAAATCCCTGACTCGGACGCGACATTCCTCGCCAATCGCGCCGGATAGTGCGCCGCCGCCTGCATCACCGAAGGCATAACCGGCAAAACCGCCAACAACGGCCATCACTGCGCCAGCCCCTACGTTGCCCCCAGTAGCAACAGATGTCGTCGCAAAAGCGCCCGCAGCACCGGAGATCGCGCTTTTCGCACGTCCATCAATACAGAACAAACCATATGGGTCAATCCGTGACACCGGATTCCCACCCACATATGCATACGTATTGATGCCGCCTTCGAGCCCGATGGGGTCAGATTGCAAGTACCGCCCCAAAGTCGCGTCATAGTAGCGATGCCAGTTGTTCCAAAGCTGTGTTTCCGCATCCCAATACTGGCCGGGATAGCCGATGTTCAGGCCACCGATGGTGTCCGGCTCCACCTTTCGATCAAAGGCCGTGTTGACTGCACGCCAGCTCACCTGAGCCGCAGCATTGGTCAGCACCTCAGGCCGTCCTAAATGATCGTTATGGCTGGCATACAACTGGCCATTGCGCGCCAAGCCGAGCAATTCGCCGCCAAGCCAAACGTAATTTGTAGAGTTAGGGCCGACCTCGGCCAGCAACTCACCGCCGGGGCCGTAGACATAACGGGTGTAGGTGGACGGTGTGGCCTTGATGACGCGCTGATTGAACGCGTTCTGAATGTACATGTACGCGGCCCCATCGACCGTGGCGCTATTCATCCGGTTGAAGCTGTCATAGCCATAGCTGCGGCTGCCGTCCCAGCGGCTTTCGCTGTTGACATTGCCTGTCGCGGTGTAGCCAAAGCTGCGCCCCTGGCTGCCGCTGACTGCCGTAAGTCGGTTGCTGCCACCTTCGGGCACATGGGTCAGATAACCACCTTGCGTGGTGGATTGCGAAGTCCGATTGCCCACCGTGCTCCAGCTGAAGCCGTCGGCGACCACGGCGCTGTTGGCGGCGACCACGCGGTCGTTGGCGTCGTAGCCATAACTGCTGGTCTGATTGCCATATACCAGGTCGCGGATTCGCCAGATGGTGCCGGTGGTTTGGTAATCAAAACCCAGCTTGTGGACGCTCTGGCTGTCTAGCTCAGCCACGCGCCCATCGGTATCCAGCGTCATCAATCTCGACAGCCCATTGGCGAAGCGCCAGGCATAACGCCGGTCTGTGGCGGGCTGGTAGAGGAAATTGCTTGCCAAGCTGCTCCAGCTGCCGGCGTGGTTGCTGCTGATGCCGCTCAGCCGACCGTAGCCGTCGTAGCTGTACTGCAGCGCCAAGCCGCTCGGGTAGTTCATGCTCACCATGCGGCCCTGAGCGTCATAGCCCCAGCTGGTCGTATAGGTCTGGCCGCTGATGACGGTGGTTTGCGCCAGCAACTCGCCGGCCGCACTGTATTGATAGCTGGTTTGGCCGCTGGCATCGTTGATGCGCGCGAGCCGGCCTTTGCCATATGTGCCTTCGTCAAAGGTAAAAGTCTCGGCCACGCCACCGGCGCTGCGCGAAGTCATGCGGCCGAGCGCGTCCCAGCCGTAGCTGACAACCTGGCCGTTGGCTCGGGTTTCAGTCAGCAAGCGGCCCCAACTGTCATAGCCGTAACTGGTGCTGCCGGTGTCAGGGCTGCTCTGACTGAGCTTGTGGCCGAAGCCGTTGTAGCTGTAACTGGTGCGCAGACCGCGCGGGTCGTCCACCGTCTCCAACATCCCTTGGTCGGTGTAGTCATAGCGGGTCTCGCCACCGTCGGGTGCGGTGTGTTTGATCGGCCGGTTCTGCTCGTCGTAGTCGTAGGAGTTCGTTCGCCCGACTGCATCAGCGACGGTTTTGACATTGCCGTTGCCGTCGTAGCCGTATTGCAAGCGTTGGCCGTTGTTGCCGGTTTTAGTAGAAGGACGGCCCAAGCTGTCGAGCTGGGTACTGGCCAAGAAGTCGCTGGCGGCATTGGGGACGGGCGTGCTGCCGCTGAGGCTCGGCGTGTGGCGCAGCGAGCGCGTGGTGCTGAGCCGATTGCCGACATCCAACCCCAAGCTCATGTACTCCTCGGCGGCGTTGCCGACCTTGATCAAGCGCAGCGCGTCGTTGTAGCGCAAGCGCTTGCTGCTGCCGTCTGGGTAAGCGATGTCCAAGGGCTGCTGGCTGTGGTCGTAGCTATACAAGGTGCTGCGGGTGCCCGTGGGCAATAGTTGCTGCAGTTTCTTCAGGTTACCGCGCTCGTCCCAAGTCATGATGCTTGCCACGCCGTTGGCATCGGTGATGCTGGTGGGCAGGCCTAAGCCGTTGTAGCCGGCGAATTGGGTCACATGCCCCAGCGCATTCGTCACGCTGCTCAGATTGCCATACGTGCCGTAAATCAGGGTGGTGATCGCGTTGCCGCCGGGCCGCGCTTCGGTGATGGTGGCGCTGGTCACGCCGCCACCGCCGTAGGTGTAGCTGTAGCTGGTGGTTTGCTGCGCCCGGGTGGGCAGGTCGGTGCGAACGATGCTTGCAAACCGGTTGAGGCTGCCGGGGCTCCCAATATAGGCGTAGTTCACTTTGGCGTAGTCATTGCCCAGCGCGTCCTTGTAGACGACCTGCATCAGGTTGTCATCAACCCAGGTGTTGACTTCGGTCAGTGCAGCCGCCGTGCCGGCGGCACTCGTCAGCTTGACCAGCCGCCCGCTGCCGTCAAAGTCATGGTCGGTGATGTTGCCGTTCCAGTCCACCGCAGTGTCGAGATAGCCATTGCTGTCATAGCTCATGGACGCTGTTGCAGAGCCACAAGTGCTGTTACCGGCACGCGAGGTCGAGAGCAGTCGCTTGGTACCGCCAAAGCTGCCGAAGTTGTAGGTCACCGCTTGCCCCAGCGCACTGGTGACGGTGGTCAGGTTGCCGCTGTAGACGAAGGTGTCGCGCTCCTCTTCGCCGGCCAACTTGCTGACGCTGACCTTGCCATTCGCGTCGTAAGCGTAGGTGCTGTAACGGCTGCCATTGATGGCGATGCCGGTCAGTAGCTGGCTGTTCGTCGGGCTCTCGTAGAAGTAGCTGCGAACATCGGGATTGCTGCCGGGCGAGGTGACCGTCTGCAGCATGCCGTTCGCGTTATAGCTGTACGTCCAGACTTGGCCGGCGGGGTCGGTCACGGCACTGACCCGCCCGCCGGCCCAGGTGAACTGCACCGACTGGCCGACGGCATTGGTGATCTTGGTCACCTGCGAAAACGTCGCAGGGCTGTAGGTCAGCGTCGCCCCCGAAGCACCGCTGATGCTTTGCAGATAGCCCGTATTGGAATAGGGGTATTGATGCCCACCTTCATAGACCACCCATTTGACGCCGCGGTAATAAAGCGCCCAGCCTAGGGCGTCTGGGCGGTTGTCGCTGTAGTAAATGGGCGGCGAACTGGCCAAGGGCGTGGCCGAACTGGCTCTGGCGGTAGCCGCGGAATCTGCCATGGCAAGCCTGGCCTGCATGCGTGCAACCCGTTCACTTGCGGCAGGGCCGCTCTCCAAGGCTCGCCCGTCGGCAGTGCGGGCGGTGGCGCTGCTGTTAGAGGGCACTGGTTCGCTATCCAGCGTGTAGACGAATACGGCCCCATCGGTTCGCTCCATCGTCGCGGTGACCGGGCGGCAGTTCGTGCTGTTCGTACCCGGCGCACAAGCGCCGCGCAGCAGCCTGCGATGGTCAAGACTTGACTGGCAGCGCGGGCCGAACATGCCGCCCGAGCCATAGACACTGCGGTAGTTGCGCTGCAAGGCCATGCCGTAAGGGCCGGCGCCGCTGAAGTCGGATTCGACCTTGAGTTTTTCACCGGTCGACACGATGACTGGGTTGGCTGTGGTCGGGCAGATGGGTTTGGAATCGCCCTCCGCTTTGGCTCCGCCCCCGCCCTGTTCCCGTGTCCCCAAGGGCAGGACGGCGTCTCTCAAAGCACGAGAGAAACCAGCGCCAACGAACTTTGACGATCCCCCTCCGCATACACACGCTCCAAAAACGCCTTGCCTGGTGGTGGTTCTATCGGTTTGTTCTCGCCGGATTGAGTATTCGCCGCGTGGGCAACGACGGGCGCCAACATCGCCCACAGAATAAGCACAAGAATTTCGCGCGGGCCACCACGCTGGAATGCCGAGTCGACTTTCATTTTCACCCTCCCAGTGTTCTCGCTTTTTCCCCTGCCGTAGTGTCTGAACACTAGGTCAACGCAAAGCTGCCCGATGCTCGAGGTGAATCCCCACCGCCGCCATGCGTAATTTCCCCATCCTGCAAGACCTGACAGGATGGAATACCCGAGGCGGGAATTCACGAATTCATAGGGCCGGTCAGCAGCCAAATCCCCCTGGGTCAGCCTTTCAAGACGCGCACGTTTGCTCCGCGCAATCCTCTGCGCACTCCGCCTCCACACCAGAGTTCTGACCCTCAGCGCCTACTCCCCTTGACCCCCAACAATCGCGCCGGCAACCCGAGCAGCGCGCGCAACAGGTCAAACAAAGCGTCCACGCTGATGCCGATCAGTCTGAAGGGCAGGCTCAAGAGCCACAAAACCGGCCACAGCAGCAGTGCCGCAAAGGCCAAGGGCCAGCACAAGACCAACAAAATCAGCCAGAGCAAGAAGTTCATGATGAGGTCCGCCCGGTTCCTATAAGTTGGCTCATCATAAAAATGCCGCTGTTGATTTGAGGCCGGTTTGCGACCAAACAGCGTTTGGTCGGCTCAGGCTGCTACGTCAAGGCCCATGGGAGCTGCCGCACCCGACTCCGGCAAGCTGATATAGCCTTGCGCAAGTGCCTGCGCCGCCAGGCTCAGGGCCAGCAAGATCGACCAGGCACGCTGCTTGCCTTCTTCATTCAAGTACCGCCGTCCTCACAAGAAACAAAAAATCAAAACGGACGCAGAGCGAACAGCCGAGGCCCGCGGAGCTCGCAAAGGACATCGCCAAAGCCTTGCCGATCTCAGCGCGCTCCGCGTCTCTCTGCGGCCTCTGCGTCCCGTGTTTCTTCGCGAACGCAGGGCGCCGATAGGTGCCTGGGATGCTCTCAAGAAAGGAATGGGCCGCCCCGACCTATCTGGACCCCCTCGGGTGGACGACGCAGGTCGTCGGCCTGGGAGCCCTCAGAAGGCGCGGTTGTGTGGGCCGAATCTAGGCTTCTCACCACGCGCTAACTGACTGTGACCGCTGTACACCTGAGCTGACAATTTGAGCCCTGTTTGGCAAGCAGCTAGGATCGCGGCATGAACATAAGCGCACTGATTTTCTCTGCAGCCCAACTGCTCGCCGTCCTTGGCGCAAGCGCGGCGGACTCGCGCGGCGGACCCTCCATCAACAGCATCGGCATGCAGCTGGTGCACATCCCAGCGGGCGACTTCATCATGGGCAGCGAGGAGTCCGCCGACAGCTTAGCCAAGGCATATCCGCAACTGCCGCGCGAGCGCTTCGACAAACTGCAGGACGAGGCACCGCTCCACCGCGTGCGCATCAGCCGCGACTTCTGGGTCGGCGCGCATGAGGTCACGCGGGGCGAGTTTCGCCGCTTCGTCCAGGCGACCAGTTATGTGCCGGAATCGATCCAGGACGGCAGCGGCGCTTACGGCTACCGCAAGGACTACGACCCCAGCACGACCGCGCGCGGCGACGCCTTCGAGGGCCGCGACCCGCGCTACTCTTGGCTGAACCCGGGCTTCGCACAGACCGACTCGCACCCGGTCGTCAACATCACTTACGCGGACGCGCTGGCCTTCGCCGCCTGGTTGAGCCGGCTAGAAGGCCAACACTACCGCCTGCCGACTGAAGCCGAATGGGAATACGCGGCCCGCGCCGGCACGCGCACGCGCTACCACTCGGGCGACGACCCGGCCTCGCTGCTGAGTGCCGCCAATGTGTTCGACGCCGACAGCGCGATCAACTGGCCGCGCTGGCGAGACATGGCCTTGACCGGCTCCGACGGCTACGCCTTCACCGCGCCGGTCGGGAGCTTCGCCCCCAATGCCTGGGGCCTGTTTGATATGCACGGCAACGCCTGGGAATGGGTGTCGGACTGGCATGGCGATGATTACTACGCCCAGTCGCCCGTGCTCGACCCGCAAGGCCCGGCCACCGGGGATGTGCGCGTGCGGCGCGGCGGCTCCTGGCACACCTGGCCGTTTTACGCCCGTGCCAGCTACCGCAACTACAACGCACCCAGCACGCGCTACACCTTGCTGGGCTTTCGTCTGGTGCGTGAAGTCAGCGACGCGGACAAGCCATGAACTCGCTCACGCAAAAGTGATCAAGCCGGCGTTCGCTGGCGAATCAAGATGCGGCAAGGTGTTGAAGGTCAACAAGGCATGGCGTTTGGGATTGAAGCTGAATTCGGTCACCGCGCTATTGCGTATGCGCAGATTCAGGTCGATGACGGCCTCGTTCGGCGTTTGCAGCAGCTGGCCGACGGCGGTCGCAATCGGCCCGCCGCTGGACACCAGCAGGACATGGCCCTCGCAGTGCTCGCGCACATGGGCCAGAGTCGCCACCACGCCGGCCGAAAACTCCGCATAGCTGGCCATGCCCTGCGGCTGCGTCTGGCCGGACATCCAAGCCCGCAGGCCCACACGCAGCAGGCGGAAATAGCGGCGCGCCGATTCCGCGTCGCTGGGCCGCTCCAGCTCGCCGCTGTACACGCTGCGGATCAAGGCCTCGCCGTCATATTCATTCAAGCCGGGACGGATCTGCACGGCGGGCAAATCGACCTGCCCCAGGCCGGCGGCAATGCCGGCCAGCGACTGCGCATGGCGCTTCAGACCCCCGCTCATGACCGCGTCAAAGCGCAAACCTCGGCTGCGCCAGTAAGCGCCCAAGGCCTGGCACTGGCGCTCACCGATGCCGCTCAATTGGTCATAGTCGACGGCACCCAAAGAGGCCTGACCATGGCGGACAAGGTAGAGAGTTCCCATGTGCAACATCATCGGGCCAAGGCTGGTGCCGGGCTGTCACGCGAGCGACCCTGGTGACCTTCGCCATTGCAGGGTTGGCACCAACACAGGGCCCTCGCTCGCCATCCGCCCGCCATCCGCCCGCCGCACACCATGGCGGTGCGCACCGCCATGGACCAGCGGGTCAGTCTTGACTCATCACGATCAACCACTGCCCCTCACCCAAAACATCGGCGTCCACCGCATGCAAGCTGAAACTCAGGTGGGTGCCGCGCGCCGCTACGGGCTCACGCCGCGCGGCCAACGTGGGGTTGAGGCGGCTGGGCTTTTGGGCCAACACCGTCAAGTCCACCGCCTGCGCCCCGACCCGCCGACGCAGGGCCTCGCGGTGCATCCACAACAGCAACTCCGGCGGCAAATAGCCGCGTTCAAAATGCCCACCGACGAAGTACTCGGCCATCAAGCTGCGCGCCAAAGCGGTCCGCCACAGGCAGCGGCCGTCCGCCTCCGCCACGGTCAGGCAGGCATAGCCGAAGGCGTCCAAGGCGGCGCGTGGTGCTTCTACGCCGGCAGTGACACCGGGGCTGAGCGTGGGAGCGGGCACTGAGTTCATAGGCCAAGTCAGCATGCAAGCGGCGTGCCAATCCATCTGCCGCCGGCATGTCTGTGCTTTTCGCCTTCTTTTCGCCTGCATTTCCGGCGATCAAAAGTGATCAAGGCCCGGCCACAAGCCTTAGAGTTCAGGCACCATGCCAGGGTTTGTCTTTGAGCGGCAAACCGCCTTTGGCATGGCGCCCTCTCCCCTTGCCTTGACCTTTTTGTAAAGCCCTACCCCGCTACCCATGGATCGATTGGCCGAGCAGGTGGTGGCATGGCATAACCGCCATCCACTCGCCAAGCGCATCACCATTTACGACGTCCACACGATCGGTGTCGTCGCCCTGCCGTTCATGCGCAATGCGCAGGCCGATGCGGCTGCGCGCAGGCCTGGCGCCAGAGGCAAGGTCGAGCCGGTATTGACGGATGCGATCTCAGCCGAGAGCCTGGCCGCCGCCTGGGACGACGAGGGCCTGACGATTGCCGTCAACCCCAATGCCGCCCACCTTGACGCACTGGCTGACCAGGAGCCCCTGCCAAATCAGGGCCAACCGGCCTGGCGCGCCCTGCTGAGCCGCCTGCTGTTTTGGCGCAAGCCGGCCGGCGTTGATGCGGCGGCCAAGTCGTGGCCGGTCTTCAGCGAGCGTTTCGTCAGCCACCTGTCATCGCGGCGAATTGCCGCGTTCGCCCAAGCCCATGGCTACAGCAAGCAGCCGGGCGACGCCACCTGGCCCCAACGCATCGTCCCGATCGACGAGACGCTGATGGAGAACGGCACGGCGAGCGGCGCGGCAAGCGGCGGCGCCTGGCCGTTCGAGCTCTATGTGATGAGTGCGGCCATCGATGCCGGCCGCTCGCGCAGCCGCATCCTGATCGGCCAGGGGCGCCAGCCGGACATCATCGGGCGCCGGTGCCTGAGCCCGCGCCGCTTGGGGCTGGTCGCCCTGCTGTTGCTGGCCGTGCTCGGTGCCGGTGCCGGCTTGCTGCTGCCCGTCGCCAAGAAGCAGCAACCGGCGGCCAAGGTCGAGGAGCCGGTGGCTGCGGCAGCCTCAGTCGCTTCGGCAGCCTCCGCTGTTTCAGCCATCGCGGCCACGCCTGCATCGGCTGCGGCCATGGCGCCGGGGCCCGAGCCGGTGGCTTCTGCGCCTATCGCCGCAGCCAGCATGGCCCTAGCGGCCAGCGCAGCCACGGCGCCGCCCTCACCGGCAGCGATGGCAAGCGCACCAGCGCAGGCGCCTGAAGAAAACAACCCTCCGCGGCCCGATATCAGGCCCATGTTCGTCAAGCCAATTCCGGGCCGCAGTGCGCCACCGCTGGGTGCGAAGCCTAAGGAAGAGCAGACGCTCGCCGACATAAAAATGCCGCCCGAGCCCGAAGCCAAGTCCGCACCCGCACCCGCACCCGCATTGGCACCCGCACCCGAACCAATTGACCTCGGCCTCCCCAAGCCCAAGGCCAAGTCGGCGCCGCCGCATGCTGCCCAACCCAAACTCAGCTCGGCCGCCGAGCCGGCGTCGACAGCGGCGGTGGTGCCTGAGCCAGCCAACCCCAAGGCCGTCGCCAAAGCCAAGGCCTTGGTCAACAAGCCCGTCGTCGCCTTGGTCGGCCCGGTCAGCGCCAACAAGGCCGATGCCGAAGCCACCCTGGCCCGCATGCGCAATATGCTGGCCCCGTCGCAAGGCGGTGCGGGCGGCGCGGCGCTGCAGGCCCAGGTGTTTCAAACCCCCGAGGGTTGGCGCCCAGCGGTCTGGCCCTTTGCTAGCCGCGAGGAAGCGCAGCTGATCAACGCCACCTTGATCGCGCGCGGCATGCGCACGCGGGCGGTGGATTTTTAGGAACGGTAGTCGGCGTTGATGCGGACGTAATCAACGCTCAAATCGCAAGTCCACACGGTGGCCGAGGCCGGGCCGCGATGGAGGCTGACGCGCACCGTGATCTCGCTTTGCTTCATCACGCGGGAGCCGTCTTCCTCACGATAAGCCGGGTGGCGCCCGCCGGCTTGCACCACCAAGACCTCATCCAGATGCATATCGATCAGGGTCTGGTCCAGATCATGGATGCCGGCATAGCCGACCGCCGCCAGGATGCGGCCCAGATTCGGGTCGCTGGCGAAAAAGGCCGTCTTGACCAGCGGGGAATGCGCAATCGCATAGGCCGCCAATTTGCACTCGGCCTCGCTGCGGCCACCTTCGACGATGATGGTGATGAATTTGGTCGCGCCCTCGCCGTCGCGCACGATGGCTTGCGCCAATTGCTGCGACAGCTCAATCAGCGCAGCGCGCAAGACCTGGCCCTCGGCCGAGTCCAGCGACTCGATACGGGCGTGCTTGGCCTGGTGGGTGGCAATCAGCACGAAGGAGTCATTGGTGGAGGTGTCGCCGTCGATCGTGATGCGGTTGAATGAGGCGTCAGCGGCTTCGGTCACCAGCGCTTGCATCAGTGCCGGGTTGATGTTGGCGTCGGTCGCCACATAGCCCAGCATGGTCGCCATATTCGGGCGAATCATGCCGGCGCCCTTGGAGATGCCGGTGAGGGTGACCGTTTGGCCCTGAATCTGAATCTGCCGCGACGCGGCCTTGGGCAGCGTATCGGTGGTCATGATGCCCAAGGCGGCCTCGCCCCAAGCGTCGGCGCGCAAGGCCTTCAGCGCGGCGGGCAGGCCTTTGATGATGCGATCGACCGGCAGCGTCTCCATGATCACGCCGGTCGAAAACGGCAAGATCTGCTCCGGCGCCACGCCCATCAACTCGGCCAGCGCTGCGCAGCTTTGTTGCGCCCGCGCCAGGCCGTCGGCGCCGGTGCCGGCATTGGCATTGCCGGTGTTGACCAGGATCGCGCGGATGGCTTGGCCCGCGGCCAGATGCTGGCGGCAAAGCTGCACGGGTGCTGCGCAAAAGCGGTTGCTGGTGAAAACGCCGGCGACGCTGCTGCCCTCGACCAACTCGATCACGCTGAGGTCACGTCGGTCGGCCTTGCGTATGCCGGCCATCGTGACACCCAAACGGACGCCGGGCACGGCATGCAAGGAGGCGGGATCGGGTGCATGGAGATTGACGGGCATGGCGGCTTGAATCCGGGCAGAAAAGGTGGCCAGATTGTAGGGGCGCAGGCTCAAGTCGCTCTGCCCAACTCTGCCCAAGCAAGCGAGCTTGTGTTCATCCCCTTCATCCCCTCCATCCTGGCAAAAATTCTTCCCTGTAGGCATGGATTGACAGCGCCAGGCCGTTGCTGCCGGTCTCGCCAGCATTTGCATGTTGCAGTCAAAGGCAAAACATTTCAGCCTGGATGGAGGGGATGAAGGGGATGAATGCAGCTGGCTCTTACCAATGGCGTTTACTCGCTGACATGAGCATGCGCTCGATATAAACCTCAGGCGCGATCAAGCGACAAATGCTCAAGCCAGCAGCCGATACCCCACCGCCGTCTCGGTCAGCAGATGCTTGGGCGCCGCCGGCACCGCCTCCAGCTTCTGGCGCAGATTGCCCATATAGACGCGCAGATAGTGGTTGTCTTCCACATGGCTCGGCCCCCAGACGGCTTTGAGCATCTGCCTGTGGGTCAGTACCTTGCCGGCGTTAGCAATCAGATGCGTCAAGAGCCGGTATTCCAGCGGCGTCAAATGCACGGCAGCACCCGCGCGCAGCACCCGGCGCAGAGCCAAGTCCACCTCCACCTCACCGAAACGAAACAGGGTCTGCGCCGGCTCGTCGCCGCTGGCCTTGGCCATCGCCTGGCTGCGCCGCTGGGCCACCCGCACCCGCGCCATCAGCTCGCCAACGCCAAACGGTTTGCACAAATAGTCATCAGCGCCGGCATCCAGCGCGGCGATCTTGTCGGCCTCGTTGGTGCGGGCCGACAGCACGATCACCGCCACGCCCGACCAGGCGCGCAGATCGCGCAAGTAGTTGAGCCCGTCGTCATCGGGCAGGCCCAGATCCAAGATGACCAGGTCGGGGCGGCGCGTGCCGGCGTCCACCAGGCCTTGGCGCACCGTGTCCGCCTCATGCACCTGCCAACCCTCCGCCTCCAGCGCCATGCGCACAAAGCGCCGAATACTGGGTTCGTCTTCAACGATCAGTGCGACCGGATGCGGCTCACTCATGCTGGCTCTTTTCCGTTCATTTCAATCTCACCGTCAACATCGATCGTTAGCACCGGCGGCTGGCCCAGCGGCAGGCTCAGGATAAAGCTGGCACCGCCGCCGGCCAGATTCTCGGCCCGAATGCTGCCGCCATGGGCTTGCACAATGGCGCGGCAAATCGCCAGGCCCAGGCCCACGCCCGGCGTGCTGCTCTCGCGCTCGCCGCGGCTGAACTTGGCGAACAGCTGCTCCTCGCGGCCGGGCGGCAGACCCGGGCCATTGTCGGAAACGCGCAGCAACAAGTCGTCAGCTGGCCCCAGCTCGGCCGTCAAGCTCAAGCTGCTGCCGAGCGGCGTGTACTTGAGCGCGTTCTCCAACAAATTGCACAGCACCCGCTCCATCAGCGCCGCGTCCAGATGCAATAAGGGCAGGCCGGGCGGGAACTGCAGCGTCAGCGGATGGCCGGCGAGCGCCGGCTGCAGCGCTTGCAGCGCCGTGCCCACCACCTCCTCGATCGGCTGCCACTGCAAATTCAGCCGCACCGCGCCGCTTTGCAGGCGCGCCATGTCGAGCAGATTGTTGACCATGGCGCTGATGCGCTGGGCTTGGCTCTGCAGGCTCTCGCCGAGCTCGCGGGCCTGGGCTGGCAGATCGTCCATGCGCACAAGGGTCTGGGCCAGGCCGTAAACCACCGCCAGCGGCGTGCGCAGATCATGCGACAGTGCCGACAGCAGCGAATTGCGCAGCCGTTCGCCCTCGATATGAACCAGCGCCTCTTGCGCCACTTCCACATAATGCACACGTTCCAGGGCTTGACCGATGATGCGGGCATAGGTTTCCAGCTGCGCGCGAAGCTCGGGCAACATCACACTGCGGCTGCTCAGCGGCTTCAGCGCCAGCACGCCGCGCGTGCGCATCGGTGCGGCCAAAGGCAGGTAGAACCAGGCGCTGCCGGGCAAGGTGTCGGTGCTGAGACCGGCGGCTTGCGATTGATCTTGCGCCCAGCGCGCGGTGCCCAGGTCGGGTTGCTCGCTGATGGGCAGCAAGCTCTGGCGCGGTGAAGGCTGCAGCTGATCTTGCAAGTCCAGCGTGTAGAGCAGCGCTTCCCCGCGCACCTCCTCGGCCAAAGCGCTTTCAGCCACCTGCAGCACCGCCTCGGTCTCCAAGGCCCCGGCCAGATCGCTGGTTAGCTCAAACAGCGCGCGCGCACGTGCCTCCCGGTCGGCGGCCACTTGCGCCTGATAGCGCAGGCCGGCGGTCAGCTGGCCAATGATCAAGCCCACCGCCAGCATCACCGCAAAGGTCAGCAGGTATTGCACATCGGAAACCGCAAAACTCAGCTTGGGCTCGATGAAGAAAAAGTCGAACAGCCCGACACTCACAAAGCTCGCCAGCACCGCCGGCCCACGCCCCAAGCGCAGTGCCACACCGACCACCGCCAGCAAAAACAGCATGACGATATTGGACTGCGCAAAAGTCTGCTGCAGCGGCCAGCTGAGCAAGGCCACGGCGGCGCAGGCGGCGGCCGAAAGACCATAGCGGCCGGCCAGCGACTGCCATTGCCGCTCACGCTGCTGCTCATCCTGCTCGACCAGCGACTCGCGGCGCTGCAGCTGTGGTGATGTCAGCGCCACCGAGATCAAGTCCAGCTCCGGCGCGTCATGGGCGATCTGCGATGCCAGCTCACGTGCCCCTAGCCAGCGCCGCCAGCCCGGCAGCGCTGCGCTGCGGCCGAGCACCAGCTTGGAAAGATTGTGCTCACGCGCATGCAGGATCAAGGCCGGGGCCAGGTCTTGCGCGGCCAACACGGCGGTGTTCGCGCCTAACTCATGAGCCAGACGCACCACGCGCAAGATACGCTCGCGCTGGACATCGGGCAGGCGCTGCAGCGCCGGCGTCTCCACATACACCGCATGCCAGGACACATTGAGCTGCTGGGCCAACTGAGCGGCGCTGCGCACCACGCTCTCGGCTGCCGGCGTAGGGCCGATCGCGCAGAGAATGGCGGCCTCGGTCTTCCAGACCTGGCTGATGCGCTCATTGCTGCGCCAGGTCTGCACATCGTCTTCCACCCTATCGGCGGTGCGGCGCAGCGCCAGCTCGCGCAAGGCCATCAGATTGCCCTTGCGGAAGAAATTCTTGGCCGCCCGTTCGGCCTGTGGACCGACGTAAACCTTGCCCGCCGACAAACGTGCCAGCAACTCGTCGGCCGGCGTGTCCACCATCACGACCTCGTCGGCACGGTCGAAAAACGTATCGGGCAGGGTCTCCTGCACACGCACACCGGTGATGCCGCCGACCACATCGTTGAGGCTTTCCAGATGCTGGACATTCAAGGTCGAGTAGACATTGATGCCATTGGCGAGCAACTCCTCCACATCCTGCCAGCGCTTAGGGTGGCGCGATCCCGGCGCATTCGAATGCGCCAGTTCGTCGACCAGGATCAGTGCCGGGTGCTTGGCCAGCGCGGCGTCAAGGTCGAACTCAGGCAGCGACTTGCCGCGGTATTCCACCGCTTTCAACGCCAGCTGCGGCAGGCCCTCGAACATCGCCGCTGTCTCGCTGCGCCCATGCGTGACCACCACGCCGGCCAGCACATCGAGCCCTTCGGCCTGCAGCTTGCGCGCGGCCTGCAGCATTGCGTAAGTTTTGCCGACGCCGGCCGAGGAGCCGAAATAGATGCGCAGCTTGCCGCGCGCGGCGGCGCTTTCGGCCGCCCGAATCTGTGCCAACAAGGCGTCGGGGTTGGGGCGATGCGGGTCGGTCATGCGTCGATTCTCGGTGAAGCAAGGGGTCAGGTCTTGCCCGCATCCAGCGCCAGATTGAGTTTGAGCACATTGACGCGCGGCTCGCCCAGCAATTGCAAGTCACGGACCTCGGTATTCGCTTCGATCAGGCGCAGCAGCTCCTTTTGCGCGAGCTGGCGTTCGCGTGCGACACGTGCGACCTGGTAGCGGGCGGCGGCCATGCTGATATGAGGATCCAGGCCGCTGGCCGAAGCCGTGACCAAATCGACCGGAATCGGCAATTGATTCTCCGGATCAGCCGCCTTCAGCGCCTCAACACGCGCTTGCACGGCAGCGGCCAGGGCCGGGTTCAACGGGCCCTGGTTGGAGCCCGAGGAGCCGCCGGCGTTGTTCGCCATCGGCGCGGTGGCCGAAGGGCGGCCCCAGAAGTACTTGGGTGAAGTGAAGCTTTGCCCGATCAGCGCGGAGCCGACCGGCTTGCCGTCTTTACTCGCTATCAGCGAGCCGGCGGCTTGCTTGGGGAACAGGGCCTGGCCCACGCCGGTCACCAGCATGGGGTAGAACACACCGGTCACTAGGCTCAGCAAGGCAAAGCTGACGAGGGCGGGACGAAGATGTTTGATCAACATGATGAAGTAACTCCTTAAACCAAGTGCAGGCCGACCAGCATCTGATCAATGGCCTTGATGCCGATGAAGGGCACGATCAGGCCGCCGAGGCCGTAGATCGCCAGATTGCGGCGCAGCAGTGCGGCGGCACCAATGGCGCGGTAGGCCACGCCCTTCAGCGCCAGCGGGATCAGCGCAATGATGATCAGCGCGTTGAAGATCACCGCCGACAAAATCGCCGACGACGGGCTGTGCAAGCCCATCACATTGAGGCTGCTGAGCTGTGGGTAGACGCCCACAAACATGGCCGGGATGATGGCGAAATACTTGGCCACATCGTTGGCGATCGAGAAGGTCGTTAGGGACCCGCGCGTCATCAACAGCTGCTTGCCGGTCTCGACGATTTCCAGCAGCTTGGTCGGATTGCTGTCCAGATCCACCATATTGCCGGCTTCCTTGGCCGCTTGCGTGCCGGTGTTCATGGCCACCGCCACATCGGCTTGCGCCAGAGCCGGCGCGTCATTGGTGCCGTCGCCGGTCATCGCGACCAGGCGACCCTCGGCCTGGTAATCGCGGATCAGCTGCAGCTTGGCTTCGGGCGTGGCCTCGGCAAGGAAGTCGTCGACACCGGCTTCGGCCGCGATCGCCGCAGCGGTGAGCTTGTTGTCGCCGGTGATCATCACCGTCTTGATGCCCATACGGCGCAGCTCGGCAAAACGGGCCTTGATGCCGCCTTTGACGATGTCCTTCAGTTCGACCACGCCCAGAATCCTAGCGCCGTCCGCCACCGCTAACGGTGTGCTGCCACGGCGTGCGACGTCGTCGATGGCCACCTGTACTTCCTTGGGCACGCTGCCACCGAGCGACTCGACATGCCGGCGAATCGCGTCACCGGCGCCCTTGCGGATCATGCGGCCGCCGGCCAGGTCGACGCCGCTCATGCGGGTCTGCGCGGTGAAGGGCACGAAGACCGCATCCAGACCGCTCATCTCACGCTCGCGCAGATTGAACCGCGTCTTGGCCAGCACCGCGATGCTGCGGCCTTCGGGCGTTTCATCGGCCAGCGAGGCCAGTTGTGCGGCGTCGGCCAATTGCTGCTCGCTCACGCCCGGTGCCGGCACAAAGGCGCTGGCCTGGCGATTGCCCAGGGTGATGGTGCCGGTCTTGTCCAGCATCAGCACGTCCACATCACCGGCGGCTTCGACCGCGCGGCCCGATGTGGCGATCACATTCGCTTGCATCATGCGGCTCATGCCGGCCACGCCGATGGCCGAAAGCAGGCCGCCGATGGTGGTCGGGATCAGGCAGACCAGCAGGGCCACCAAGGCGGTGATGGAGACCACGGTGCCCGAGCCAGCGGCGGTCACACTGAAGATCGAGAACGGCAGCAGCGTCACCGTGACGACCAGGAACACCAGCGTCAACGCCACCAGCAAAATCGTCAGCGCGATCTCATTCGGCGTCTTCTGGCGTTTGGCGCCCTCCACCATAGCGATCATGCGGTCGAGGAAGGATTCGCCCGGATTGACGCTGATGCGCACCACCAACCAGTCGGACAGCACGCGGGTGCCGCCAGTGACCGATGAAAAGTCGCCGCCGGACTCGCGGATGACGGGCGCCGATTCGCCGGTGATGGCGCTTTCGTCCACCGAAGCGACGCCCTCAATAACTTCACCATCAAGCGGGATCATGTCGCCAGTTTCCACCAGCACGATATTGCCCTTGCGCAACTCGCCCGACTGCATCGGATGCCATTGCGAGCCGTACTTCGGTTCATGCAACTTCTTGGCCCAGGTGCTGGTCTTCAAGCCGCGCAGCGAAGCCGCTTGGGCCTTGGAGCGCCCCTCGGCCAGCGACTCGGCGAAGTTGGCGAACAGCACCGTGAACCACAGCCACAGCGAGACGGCCAAGATGAAAGGCGAGCCTTCGGTGCCGGCGACGGCCGGGTCGAACAAGCTCATCAGCCACAGCAGCGTGGTCAGGCAGGAGCCGACATAGACCACGAACATGACCGGATTGCGCCACTGCGCGCTGGGCGAGAGTTTGACGAAGGATTGCACCAAGGCCGGTTTGACCAGCTTGGGGTCGAGCAGCGAAAAGCTGTCTTGAGTAGTTGTTGTCGTTGTAGTCATTTCATTTCCCTCAAACCTTCCAGAGCAGCAAGTGCTCGACGATGGGGCCGAGAGCCAGTGCGGGCACATAGTTGAGCAAGCCCACCAAGAGCACGGTGCCGATCAGCAAACCGACGAACAGCGGGCCATGCGTGCCCAGGGTGCCGGCACCCACCGGGATGCGCTTCTTGGCCGCCAGACTGCCGGCAATTGCCAGCACCGGCACGATGACGCCGAAGCGGCCCAACCACATAGCGATGCCCAGCAGCGTGTTGTAGAACGGTGTGTTGGCCGAGAGCCCTGCGAAGGCCGAGCCGTTGTTATTGCCCGCCGAGGTCAGCGCGTAAAGAATCTCGGAGAAGCCATGCGCGCCGGGGTTGGCAATGCCGGCGCGGCCGGCGTCCGTGAGCACCGCGATGGCCGTGCCAATCAAGACCACCAAGGGTGTGATGAGGATGGCGATGGACACCATCTTCATCTCATGGCTCTCGATCTTTTTTCCCAGGTACTCGGGTGTGCGGCCAATCATCAGGCCGGCAATGAAGACCGCCAGCATGGCAAACACCAGCATGCCGTAAAGGCCGGTGCCGACGCCGCCGAACACCACCTCGCCGAGCTGCATCATCACCAACGGCACCAGGCCGCCGATCGGCGTCATCGAGTCATGCATGCTGTTCACCGCGCCGCAGGAAGCGGCGGTGGTGATGACGGCAAACAGCGAGCTGGCATTGATGCCGAAGCGCGTTTCCTTGCCTTCCATATTGCCGCCGGCCTGCAGCTCGCTGCCGACCTGATCCACACCCTGGCTGGCCAGAATCGGGTTGCCGGCCTGCTCGGCGCCGGTGGCCACGACCACGCCAACGATGAACATCAGGCTCATTGCCGCCAGCACCGCCACGCCTTGGCGTGAATCGCCGACCATCTGCCCGAAGCTGAAGCACAGCGCCGCCGGGATCAGGAAGATCGCCAACATCTGCGCCAGATTCGACAGCGGGGTCGGGTTCTCAAACGGATGGGCCGAGTTGGCGTTGAAGAAACCACCGCCGTTGGTGCCCAGCATCTTGATGGCTTCCTGCGAAGCCACCGGCCCCATGGGCAACTGCTGGCCATGTTCGACACCGGCCACATTCACGTAGGCATCGAAGTTCTGAATCACGCCTTGCCCGACCAGAAAAATGGCGAACACGAACGACAGCGGCAACAAGACCCACAGCGTGATGCGGGTCAGATCGACCCAGAAGTTACCGATACTTTTTTCCAGCTTGCCCGCAAAGCCGCGAATCAGCGCGAACACGACCGCGATGCCGGTGGCGGCGGAAACAAAGTTCTGCACCGTCAGACCCAGCATTTGCGTTAAATAGCTCATGCTGGACTCGCCGCCATAGCCCTGCCAATTGGTATTGGTGACAAAGCTGATCGCGGTGTTGAAGGCCGAGTCCGGCGTGATCGCCCCGAAACCTTGCGGATTCAGCGGCAACACCGCCTGGAAGCGCTGCAGAAGGTAGACCGCCAGCACGCCGATGAAATTGAAAATTAGCAAGGCGAAGGCGTATTGCTTCCAGTGCATCCCGTCTTCGCCCTTGACGCCGGCGAGCTTGTAGAAACAGCCCTCGACGGCACACATCCAGCCCGGCAAGCGACCCTGCGCAACGGCGGTGAGCCAGCGCGAGAGCGGCCAGGCGGCCAACAGCAAAAGGCCCATGAAGAGGGCCAAATTGGTCCATCCCAAGCTATTCATATCAGAACTCCTCGGCGCGCAGCAAGGCCACGACCAAGTAGACGAAAAGCCCGGCAGCGGCCAAGCCGCTGATCCAGTACAAGGCGGTCATTGCTTGGCCTCCAGTTTGTGGGCGGCCACGGCCAAGCCGATTGCCAGGACAAAGACCAAGGCCGAAAGGCCCAGGAACAGCAGGTCCATGATTTCTTCTCCAACGGTTTTGCGATGGGAGAAGCTTAAGAAGCGCCGTCTCAAGGCGGCGTTGAGCTTGGGGCAGCCGGTATCAAGATTCTGTAAAGACGCTGCACTTCGGCCAGACGAAAAAAAAGAGCCGGCCCTCTCGGACCGGCTCCCTGGCTGGAGCGGTAAAGCCAAACGGCAAGTCAGCGCAAATTCATGCCGCCCCGCATCGCCTTGATCGCCCCCTCACCCATGGCCGCCCCAAAGCGCTTAGCCAGCCGTTCGGCGACGTTGTCGCGCGGCGTGTAGTCAATCACCTCTTCGGCCTTGACGACCTCGCGGGCCACAAAATCGAGATTGCCAAAATGGTCGGCCAAGCCCAGCGCAACCGCCTGCTCGCCGTTCCAAAACAGGCCGGAGAAGGTCTCCGGTGTTTCCTTCAGCCGCTTGCCGCGGCCCTCACGGACCACCGCGATGAACTGCTGGTGGATTTGGTCCAACATCGCCTGCGCAAAGGCCTGCTGTTTGGGGCTGACCGGCGTGAACGGATCCAGCATGCCCTTGTTGGCACCGGCGGTCAGCAAGCGGCGCTCGACGCCGAGTTTGCCCATCAGCTCGGTAAAGCCAAAGCCGTCCATCAAAACGCCGATCGAGCCGACCACCGAGGCCTTGTCCACATAGATCTCGTCCGCCGCAGCGGCAATGTAGTAGGCGCCCGAGGCGCACATCTCTTCGACCACCGCATAGACCTTTTTGCCATGCTTGAGCTTGAGGCGCTTGATCTCGTCATAGACGATGCCGGCCTGCACCGGGCTGCCGCCGGGCGAATTGATGCGCAAGACAATGGCCTGCGAGCCGCTGTCTTCGAACGCGCTCTTCAAGGCCGACAGCAACAACTCAGCGCTGGCTTCGGTGTCGGCCGCAATCTCGCCGCGCACCTCGACCAAGGCGGTGTGTGGCGCGATGGGGTTCTGCATATGGTGGCGTTGCAGGAAAATCGTCCACGCGGCCAAGGCGATCAGCGCCAACCAGATCAAGCGGAAAAGTAACTTCCAGCGCCGCTCATTGCGCCGGTCCAGCAAATACTCGCGGGCAAATTGAGCCAGCAAGGGCTCGTAGCCGGCGGCCGTGGCCGCAGCGGGTTTGGCCTCGATATAGGGGTCCGCAATCGGCTTGGGCAATTCGTTGTCGTTCATTGTCTTTTTAAACTTCCGTTCAATCTTCAAAAGCCGGCTTGGTATCGCGCGAAGGATACCAATAGACCTGGCCCGCGCGCTCCTGCACGTCGATCTTGGTCAAGCCGGTGCGGCCACACATGCCGGTCACGCAGCGGCCGGTCAGCGGGTCATAGACCGCGCCGTGGATGGAGCACATGATGAATTGCTTGTCGCCGTCAAGGAACTCGCCCTCTTGCCAGTCCATCTCGGTCGGCACATGGGCGCAGCGGTTCAGGTAGGCGACCACCTGGCCGTCAAAGCGCAGCGCGAAGGCTCGCGCCGGCTGGCGGTATTGCAGTACATCGAAGGTGTGAGCCTTGCCGCGTTCTAGCAGTTCGTCGGACGAGCAAAGAGGCAATGCGGGCGTGGTTTCGTTGGTGGGATTCATGTCAGGCATTCTTGATCAGCCAGTCAGTCAGATCGGGCACCGAATGTGCCACATGCAAGGGCGCAAACTCGCCAAAGCTGGCGTGGTCATGGGCGCCGTAGGAGACGCCGACGCTGGCCGTGCCGGCATTGCGGGCCATTTGCAGGTCATGGGTGGTGTCGCCAATCATCAAGCAGCGCTCGGGCTAGGCGCCAAACTCGCGTAGCAGCTCCACCAGCATCTGCGGGTTGGGCTTGCCTGCCGTCTCGTCGGCGGTGCGTGTGGCGTCAAACACGCCGCGCAGCGCGTCCACGTCCAAGACCTCATCCAGGCCGCGCCGGCTTTTGCCGGTCGCCACCGCCAGCCAATGGTGGCGGGCTTTCAGCGCAGCCAGCAGGTCCAGCACACCGTCAAACAGCGTCACCTGGTGTTGGGCGGCGAGGTAGTGATGGCGATAGCGCTGGCCCAGTTCGGGGTAGCGCTCAGGGCTCAGTTCCGGCACCGCGTAGGCCAAGGCTTCTTGCAGGCCCAGGCCGATCACATAGCTGGCCTGGGCCTGCGTGGGCTCGGCCAGGCCGAGGTCGACCGCGGCGGCCTGAATGCTGCGGGTGATCAAGGCGGTCGAGTCGAACAGCGTGCCGTCCCAATCAAACACGATCAGGTCAAACTGTTGAGGTCTCATGGCTTCTTCAGGGCAAGAATCAAATGTTCGCACTCGGCCGGCAAGGGCGCGGTCAATTCGATCTCGCCGCTGCCAGCTGGGTGCATGAAGCGCAAGCGCTTGGCATGCAGGAACATCCGCTCAAAACGGAGCGGTCCTCGCGCCAGGGCCCGGTTGGCCTCGAAGTCCCCGTACTTGGGGTCGCCGACGATGGCGTGCCCACCATAAGCCAGATGGACCCGAATCTGGTGCGTGCGGCCGGTCTTGATGGTCACATCAAGCAGGCTGTAACCATTCAAGCGCTGCGCCACCTTG
>NZ_JANNMI010000150.1:0-25175 GCF_031397715.1 Roseateles sp. | reverse complement strand
CCGATGATCTTGACGCTGATGGTGGCCGGCGCAGCGGTGACGGCATGGGCCGCGTTCAGGCCAAAAGCGGCCATCAAGGCCAGCAGCAGGGGAGTTGTTTTAAACATGATGATGGGCTCCGAATTCAGGACTTGTTTGATGACTGGCTGTTCTTGCTGGCTTTGCGGCGCACGGCCAGCGACAACAGCGACAGGCCGGCCAACAAGCTGGCCAACGTCGTCGGCTCGGGCACGGCCGAGACCGTCAATTGCAGGCCGCCGGTGCTCACATTCAGCGGGCTGCCATCAAGCTGCACCGACCTGGATAAATAGCCGCTGATGTCGTAACTGCCCGCTTCCAGCGTGTAGACGCCGCGGCTGAAGTTGGGGTTGGCCAAGGCGCTGTTGAAGTCCGCAATGGAGCTGTCTTCCAGCAACGGGTCGCCGTCGACGCCGACGCTGGTTTCGCCCAGGGCGGCGCTGAAGTTCTTGACGACGAAGCGGTCGCCGGAGATGCCGGTGTCCACGACGGTCAGCGTGCCGGTAGTGCCGGCCGCGATCGTGAAGCTGAAGTGTGCCAAGCTCGTATCGTTATAGCTGACCAGCCAGTCGAGGCTGTTGGCGGGCGACACATCGGCATTGACCAAGAACTCGGTCCAGCTGCCATCGGCGGCCAAGGTGGCGGCCTGGGCGGAAGTCAGGCCGGCAGCCAGCGTCAGAACGCCGACCGCAGCGGCGCGGAAAAAGAATTTGCTTGTCATGATCTCGTCCTGGGTGGATGTGGGCCGCCGTCAAAAAGCAATGCTGACGGACTGGCTCAATCTTGCCCGCGTAGGGTGACCAGGGTGTGAACCCGCGTTGGCCGCGCTGGGCCAAATGGATCATGACGAGGTTGATGGCGCAACACAGCGTTCAGCCGCGCCCGGGGCGGGCCGCTGATAGCTTGCTGCGCACCCGCCTCGGCCCTCGCCGCGTCTTCGGAGGTTTCAAAGGGGTCGCAGGGCTGCCAAAACTGCTGGGCAATCGAGCCAGCCGACTCGATCGCCGTTGAAGTTGGAAATCGGGTTTGTGCCCGCAGCGGGGATTGGATTGCTCTCTCGTCGAAATCACGCAGCCGGCCATGATGTGGTGACCCCAGTTATGGCTAGTTTGGTTACCGCGTTGGCCGTTGGACCGCGCCAATGCAGGCAACTGGTTGAGCAACGACAGACTTCGCTCAACATAATTCCAAGCACCGGGCGCACCGACGATTTCAGTTCCGATGCCCGCCTTGACGGTCTGGCGCGGTTGCAAGCCAGACATCCAGGCGCGATAACAAAGTTGGGCCTCTATGAAACGCTGTCGCCGTACGGCTGGGAGCCTGAAAAGACCTGAATCACATCACGCCAACGCCGGCCCAGTTGACTCCCTTGAGTGAAGCGGAATCATGCGAAGTGAGCCGATGCCTCGGAAGCCCTTCGTCGTCGGTAAACCGGGCGCTCGCGCCGCCGAACTTCGCATCACTGAGGTCTGCACACAATGGCCGGGATTACCATTTCTCGCCCGCACCTGAAAGCTGCCTTACAGACCGAACAAGTGGGTGAGCCATGTCACCACCGCCCAACCAACCTTGTTTGCTGGTCGACCGTGCGGCTCGCAACAGACACGCACTGGCACGTGAACTCCAAATAGCGGAACATGGGGCATCTAAAGGAGACTGCAATGACACACCAGGACACGCCGCCCGAGGGCGGTTTCAACAAACTGATCGATGAACAACTGGAGCTGGCTGCGGTCAAGCTGCCGGCGCTGACGCCGGTGCATCCGTCACCAGTCGATCACGAAGAGCTCAAGGCCGCCCACGCCAACATCGAAGACCTGCTGCTGGGCCATGCTGAGGCTACGCCCGAAATGCTGGAAGAAATGGCGGCGCTTCAGGATGCACCCCAGCTCAGCGAAGAAGAGCTGGCGCGTCAGGCGCTGGCCCATGGCGGTGCCGACAACGACCCGGCGACACCTGAGTAGGGCGCTAGACTGCCCAAGATGCTGGCTTCACGCGGTGCGGCTTTCGCGCTTGCTGAGGTAGAGGCTGAGCTGAGACATTGGGCCGTATACCGTGAATGGCGGCGTCCACGCAAAGCGGTCAAGCGCCGACCACAGCCCCCATCGACGGCGGCACCTCCAACACCGGTAAGTCGACGGTGGTCCGCCTAGCCGTGGCTCGCGAGCGACTCCTTGCGCCGGCGCAGCCGGCGGTCGCGCAGGGATGTCGCTAGACTGGACCTATACGTCTCCTTACACCCCCTACCGGCGATCGACACCAGCCCATGGACACTCCGCCCCAGCTTTGCGCACCATCTTTAGACGACGTCGAACAGGTCGTCGCCGAGCCATTGCGCTTCAAAGCCCGGCTGGCCATCGGCGAGGACGCTTACACCTCGCTGCGCATGATCAACCGCACCCGCGAGGTGTGGGATGTGCTGGGCGCTGCCGGCGCAGGTGCGGCGGTGGCCAAGACCGGCATGGTGGCGGGAATGCTGGGAGCATCAGCGACGCCGATCGGATGGGTGGCGCTGGCGGCACTGGCCTCCGGTGGTGCCTGCTACGGGATCTACCGGCTGCTGGGCAACACCAAGGGTGAGCGGGTCATCGAGATCCCCAAATACCTCAATACGCCGCTGGACACCTTGGGCTTGGCGATCTTCGACCTGATCGCGCCACTCTCGCTTCGGCTGGCTGCGGTCGATGGCGAGATCGAGGCTGCGGAACGCGCCTTCCTGATTCGCCATCTCGTGGACGACTGGGGCATGAATCGCAGCTTCGTTGAGCAGGCGGTGGCCGCAATCGAGCCGCGGCTGACGGAGGGCTCCATCGAGTCGATGGCGGCGGAGGCTGCCGAGTTCTTGCATCTGAACCCGGATTGCCAGCACCAGGCCATCGCCAAGGATTTGGGCGTTTTCCTGCGCGCGATGCTGGAGACCGGTGGGCCGCTGAGCGACGCCGAAGAGGAGGCTCTCGCCACCACGCTGCAACTGGTCGCCACCGCGCCACCGGGCGAGATGGCCAAGGCCTGGTCGCAGGCCATGACGCTTGCCGGCGGCGCCGCCGGGCAGGCGAAGACCGCGCTGACCGATGCGACCGGCTGGGCATTGGAGCGCTTGCCCAGCGAACAGGTGAAGGCCGGCGCGAGTGAAGCTGCAACGCGGGCCTATGTGGCCGCACGGCAAGCGGCGAACTGGACCCAGGATCACCTGCCGAGCGGCGATCAGGTGAAGGTAGTCGCGGGTGACGCGGCCGCGCAGGCGCTCGCCGCGGCCCGCAAGGCTGCGGCATTGACGCGCGAGCGCTTGCCGAGTGCGGAGCACGTGAAGACGCAAGCGGCCGAAGTCGCGGGCTTGGCCGCCGAGCGGACGGCCGATGCGGCGAAGCGGGGGCTGGCGTGGGCGAAAGAACAGCTTGCGGCTCGTTTGCCGAAACGGGACAAGCAACCGCCCGACACGCAATAGCATCCAGCTGCTGTTGGCCTCGAACAGCGCGGCTCAGCGTGCTTGAAAACTCCCTGCGGAGTTGTTCCTACACAGCCTCAGTCAGGACTGCCCGGTCGCGGAATTTACCGTCGGCAGCCGCTGGGCAGGAAGATTTGGTGTACCTGAGAGCATCCCAGGCCCCGTTGGCGCCCGGCGTTCGCGGACAAACGATCTTTGCGCTACAAGGTGAACAGCAGCGCCGAGATGACCGACACAGCATTGGTGCGAGCGTCGCAGCGGTTACGGCCGCTGTGGTTCGAGCCCGCCTGAGAGCATGGTCCGGGGATCGTCGGCGACAGTGGTGAGCACAGCAATGTGCATCCCGTTCATGAGATCGAATCGAATTCGACGTACCCCATGGCGCAGCCATTCGTTGACTATTTTGGAGCAAACGAAAAGCAAACGAAAAGCAAACGCGAAGCGAGACGATGATCTGGCATTCCCGCGTGGCTGGGCCTTTGGGTTGGGGGTAGGGTCCTCCAACGTCCCCGCTGGCCGGCAGCATGGTCCATCTCAGTTGAAATGGACGACCGACTTGGCTCGATGTATCGCACGCTACAGCGGCCCTTTGCCGCGCCCGGTTGGGTGGTGCGGAAGCGATGCGAGCGGCCGTTCGGTAGGCTTCATCGGTTGACGCCAGACTTCGCCCTGCATTGCTGTCGTACAGGTCGACGCGGCGCGGGACAGCAGAGGGTCTGCGGCGTCAGTTCGGCTGATTGCCTCGCAGACGTACAGCCTGAGCCCGACGTCGCCAAGCGCCGCCTGGCCGATCGTGTCCGCCAATGAGGTCTGGCTGTGCGCGCATGAAGATCGGCACCGCAGCAGCGGCATGCGCATGGCGTGGAAGCGCCTGGGTGATGGGCTCGAAGCCCTGCTTGTCGCTGAACCTGCCGACGCGCACCTATACTGCGCCCACACCCTCTCCGGAACCACCTTCCCCTGTGTTGGCACTCCATAGAACTGCCGCGCCCGGCGCTGGCTTGAACGGCAAACGGAGACTCGACCTGCCGGCCGCGCTGGCAGCGCTGGCCCTGCTCAGCGGCTGCGTCCAAGCGCCGATGCGGCCGGACCTGGAGCGCATCTATCGCAGCAGTGCCGAGGCCCAGGTCGATGCCACGCCGGTGATCGTCATCCCTGGCCTGTTCGGCTCCAAGCTGCGTGAGCCACACAGCGGCGAGGAGGTGTGGCCGGGGGACTGGCAGCGCGTGCTGTTCTCCGACTACCGTGAGCTCGCGCTCGACCCCGGACCCAACCGCGAAGGCAAGCCGGCAGCGAGTCCGCTCGAAGCCTTTGACCTGGCCGACCGCGTGCTCGGCATCGACTTCTACGGCCCCCTCATCGACACCCTGGCCCGCTTCGGCGGCTACCGTCCCGGCCGCCCTGGCCAGGCGGTGCCACCGGGCGAGCGGCGCTACTACGTCTTTGCCTACGACTGGCGGCAAGACAACGTCCAGCATGCCGCCGCTCTCGATGCGCTGATTGAGCAGATCAGGCGCGACTACGGCAAGCCCGACCTGCGGGTCGACATCGTCGCCCACAGCATGGGCGGCATCGTGGCGCGCTACTACCTGCGCTACGGCCCGCACGATGTGCTGGATGGCCAGCCCAGTTTGATCTCGCTGTATGGCACCGAGCGAGTGCGCAAGCTGGTGCTGCTGGGGACGCCCAACTTCGGCGCGGTCTCGGCCCTGCATGGATTTTTGCGGGGCGAACCGATCGGGTTCAAGCGCATGCCGCCCGAGGTGGTGGCCAGCATGCCGTCGGCCTACCAGCTGTTTCCGCATCCGCTGGCCGAATGGGGCGTCGACAGCGCGGGCCAAGCGTTGCATGACGACCTCTACGACCCCGCCACCTGGCAGCGTCTCGGCTGGGCGTTGTACGACCCCGAGGTGGCCGCGCGCGTCACCGCGCAGAGCGACGCTGCGGCCGAAGGTGAGGTGAAGCTCGCCGCCCTGCGCCGGCAGTTCACCCACAGCCTGGAGCGTGCGCGGCGCCTGGCGTGGATGCTCTCGACCCCCGAGCCCGCCTCGCCCGTGCGCTACGTGCTGTTTGGCGGCAACTGCGCGCCGACGCCGGCCAAGCTGGCAGTGGAGACCGTGGCGGGCCGAAGCTTCACCCGGCTCAAGCCGAGCGAGCTGACATCGCCTCGGCCCGGTGTGCGCTTCGACGAATTGATGCTGGAGCCCGGCGATGGCCGGGTCACCAAGCCCTCATTGCTGGCCCGCGAAACCCTGGACGCGAGTGCCCCGCAGCACGAGGAAGCGGTGCTGCCGATCGCCTACTACTTCTTCCTGTGCGAGCGCCACGACCAGCTCACCAGCAACATCAACTTTCAAGACAACCTGCTGCACATCCTGCTGACCCGCCAGTTGCCTTGGGACACGCCGGGGCGCTGAGCGCGCGCCGGGTAAAACCAGGCCGAGCGCCTCGTCCTCGTCCACGTCCTCGTCCACGTCCAGGTGCAAATTCATGCGCTGCACCGCCGCCCCGCTGGCCAGCATCACCGTTTCCTGGCGGTGACCACGACGTTGGGAAACCTGAAGACCTGGATGGCTTCGACGTTCAAGGGCTTCAAGCTGAGCCATTTCACGCCGCGCCATTCGGCACAACTAAGTGCCATCGCTGGTGGGCGGCGCCGGAGACGACATCACGGCCGACCAACTTCAGCTTCAGGAATTGCGCCGGTCACTCAACCAGCGTCGTGTCGGATAGCCGGTACCGGCCTTAGCAGTCACTGGACCGTCGTCACCCGCAGCAGCGCGTCGAGCGGGCCGACGTCAGGCATCGGCTTGTCGTCCAGCACGATGCGTCCAGGCTCGACAAAGAGCGCGGCTTTCATTTTTCGGATGGTATTCATTCAGCCAACTGTGCGCGCTGCCGGTCTGTCTCCGAGCGCACAGCGGGGCCGGCGTACCCGGCACCCCGCCCAGGTGGGGCGGCTATGTCTCAACGCCCCCAATGATCCGCGCGATGGGGATGGCGATCATGCCGATTGGGCACGCCGTCGCCGTCGCGATCCCACCTCGGGTTGTAGGTGCGGTCGTGACGGTTGGGCACGCCGTCGCCGTCGCGATCCCATCTCGGGTTGTAGACCCGGTCATAGCGGTTATGAAGGCCGTCGCCATCGCGGTCCCAACGCGTCGGCTGCTGATAGTGGCCCCGATATCGTGGGGCCGCATAGGCAGGCTGTACATACACCGGAAGTGGGTGGTGGTAGCCGGACGACCCGCTGCCGACGGTGACGGACCAGCGGACATCGTCCTGACCTCGGGCCATCGCGCTGCCGGTCAGCAAGGCGCCGGCCAGGCACAGGCCGGTGAGAATGAAGTGGCGACTTTTCATGGATCTGATCTCCTTGATCTGGGCGACATGCCTGGATTGGCCGCCGCAACCTTTCAACGCTCGCACGCCGTCGAGTGAGGACCGCGGGCCGGTGAAGCTATGTAAAGGTCCATGAACTGTTCGTGTGCATTTGTGTGCAACGTAACGAGATAGGTGCGTGCGAGCCAATTTGCCATTGAAGAGCACGCCGAAATTCAGCGGGGCGGCTCCAAGTCGGACATGGGCGAAAGGCCCCGTCCGACAGCGCCGCACCGCATACGTGATTGACGTACGTCCTCAGGCAGCCGCGCCGCAGGCGCTCGACGTATGCCGGAACTTGGGCAGACAGCGGGCCTTCAAACAACCAGGCTTGAAGCAAGGGGTTGATCGCAGGAATCTTGGGCATGATGGTCTGCGTTGGTGGAGTCGTCAGTGCTGCCCGAGCAGCAAACTTATGCCCAGTGCCATGAACCGCCGCAAGGCCCGCGCTCAGCCTACAGCTGCGCGATCAAGCCCGCCGGCACAAACACACTCGGCCGCTCGGCATTGACCAACAAGGTCAGCCGGCGCTTGGCCCGGGTCGCGGCGACATAAAACAGATTGCGCTCGCCGGCCGCCTCGGCCTGCGCGTCCGGGAATACGCCCTGAGTCAGGTAGGGCAGCAGCACATGCTCGAACTCCAGGCCCTTGACGTGGGCGGCGCTGGCCAGCGTGATGGCGGGCCGGCGCTTGTTGGAGCGCACCTTGCCTTCGGCATGCGCCGCTAGGCGCTGGGCCTGCGCCTCGTCCTGCGCCTGCAGCGACTTGAAGAAATCGAGCACGCTGGCATAGTCACGTGACGCCGCCAGCAGGCCCTGCATATGGCGGGTGAGCTCGTCGCGGCGCTCCTTTTCAACGAACACATCGCGGCCGAAGCGCGCCATCTCCAGCGCCGTCAGAAAGGCCGCGAAGTCGCCGCCGTCTCGCACCACCTGCAGCGCTCGCTGCAGCCGTTGTTCCACCTGCGGCGGCGCCCAGTCGAGGATGTGTTGATTGAAGATCGAGGCGACCACCTGCTCGCTGTCGGCCGCTTGCGCGCGCGCCTCGCGCAGAAAAGCCTCGACCGATTGGAAATCGGGATCGTCGGCCTTCAACGGCGGGGTCTGCGTCATCTCGAACAGCGCGTCGGGGATCAGGCGGCGGGTCTTGGCACCGCCCAATGTGTCGAGCCGGCCGCTGGCGATAGCAAAAACGCTGCGCACAAACAACACTTCGGGTCTGTGCAAGTAACTGACAAAACCCATGCACTGATACGGGATGTCGTGCGCGTGCAAGGCGTTCTCCAGCAGCACCGACTGCGACTCGCGCCGCAGCAGCACCGCGCAGTCGCTGTAAACATCGGGGCTGCGCTGCTCGCTGCGCCAGGCCTGCAGGGTGCTGACCACGGCGGCCGCTGTGGTCGGCCCACCGGCCGCGTCGCAGGCGACCGCCAGCAACTCGGTGTCGCACTGGCGCCGCGCCGCAATCGGCTTGGCGCTGAGCTTGGCCATCCAGCCGGCCAACTTGGGGCCGTAGCGAAAACTTAGAGACAGCGGCAGCCGCTGCAGCTTGCGGCCCAGCTCCGTGTCGAGCGCACGGCTCATGAAACGGGCGTCGGCACCAAAATGCTGGTGGATGACCTGATCGCGGTCGCCGACGGCGCAGAAGTAGACCTTGGGGTTGTGCAAGAGAGCGCGCATCAAGGTGAACTTCGCCTCATTGCAGTCATGCATCTCGTCGACGAAGATGCCGTCGAACTGGCCCAGCGGCAGCTCTTCCGGGCTGTTGATGCTGTCCGAGCGCAAGAGCCGGGCGAGGTCATAGGTGGCGTCCAGCGGCAAACGGAAATTGGCCTGCTCGTAGCCGGAGTCCAGGCGCAGATGTTCATAGGCGCGCAGCACCCGCAACAGGCTGTAGTCCAGGCCCAGCTCGTCGGCCGCGTAGTCGGGGCTGTCGCCCTGTTCGGGGGGATTCAGCTCCAGCAATAAACGCCCCTTGATGCTTTGCGTGCGGCGCAGGAACTCGCCTACATAGGATTCGGCGCCATGCGAGGGCAGGCTCAGCTCGTCGGCAAAGCGCTCGGCCGGGTTGTCGGCGACGGCGTCGACGGCGCCCCACACATAAGCCCTGGCCTGCTCGGCACTGTGCAATTGGCGCACCGGGACCGGGGCCACATCACCGCTGACTTGTTCGACCTGCTTGAGCACGCCGGCGGCATAGGCATCAAAGGTCTCGATGCGCACCTGCTTGTGCGGGAGGCTGTCGCCGGCCACGGTTTGCAAGGCGCGGCGCAAGGCCAGGCAGGCGGTGGGCGTGAAGGTCAGCGCCAACATGCGGCGCGGTGTGGCGCCGCGCGCCAAGACCTCGCAGATGCGCAGCGCCAGCGAGGTGGTCTTGGCGGTGCCGGCCGCCGCCTCAATCAGGATGGCGCGCTCGCCCGAGGCCTGAATGGCTGCTTGCTCGTCGGTGATGGTGAAGGCTTGGGTGCAAAAACGCAGTGAGCCGGGTGCGGACATGAGAGAGGCCTGGTAAGGAGCGAGCTGAGCCGCGCATTTTGCTTGACTTGCCAATGTCTGATAGCGAACAGACCAGCTTGCAGCCGTCCGGGCAAAGTCGTGCCTGATGCAAACCGACACAGTCCAGGCCAGCGAAGCCCAAACTAGCGAAGCCGACGGGCCGCCCCAAGGCACTGCCATTTTTGTCGCCAAGTCACTGGCCAAAACCTATCAAATGGGTGAGGTGACGGTGACCGCGCTGGTGGATGTCGATCTGACGATTTACAAGGGCGAGTTCATTGTCTTGCTGGGGCCGTCGGGCAGCGGCAAATCAACCTTGTTGAATATTCTGGGCGGGCTGGACAGCCCCAGCAGCGGCAGCGCGCAGTTTGCCGAGCAGGATTTGACGGCCGCAACCGAGACCGAGCTGACCGCCTACCGGCGCGAGCATGTCGGCTTTGTGTTCCAGTTCTACAACCTGATTCCTAGCCTGACGGTGCGCGAGAACGTCGAGCTGGTGACCGATATTGCGACAAATGCTATGCCCGCCTTGGAGGCGCTGTCGCTGGTGGGGCTGGCGGAGCGGGTCGATCACTTTCCGTCTCAGCTTTCCGGCGGCGAGCAGCAGCGGGTGGCGATTGCCCGCGCCATCGTCAAGCGCCCCGATGTGCTGCTGTGCGACGAGCCCACCGGCGCGCTCGACTATGTGACCGGCAAGCTGGTGCTGGAGGTGATCGCCAACATCAACCGCGATCTCGGCACCACGGCCGTCGTCATCACGCATAACGCGGCGATTGCCGGTATGGCGGACCGGGTGTTCTATCTGGGCGAGGGGCGGGTGCAGCGGATTGAGGTCAATGCGCACAAGCTGCAGCCATCCGAGCTGACGTGGTGAAACAGCTTGCATGAAGACGCTGGACAAAAAGCTGCTGCGCGACTTGAAGCTGATGTGGAGCCAGGCGCTCACCATTGCGCTGGTGGTGGCCAGCGGTGTGGCGGGCTTCATCACCAGCTTCAGCGCCTATGACGCGCTGTCCTGGTCACGCGATTTGTACTACGTCGACGCGCGCTTTGCCGATGTGTTCGCCACCCTCAAGCGCGCGCCACTGTCGCTAGAGCCGCAGCTGCAGGCGATGACCGGCGCGGCGCATGTGGAAACCTCGCAGGCGCAGGTCGTGCCGGTCAGCATTGCCAATGTGGCGGACCCCATCGTCGGGCTGCTGCTGGGGCTGGACCCTGTCGTACCACCCCGGCTCAACAAGCTCAATCTGCGCAGCGGGCGCATGCTCTCATCCGCCCGCAGTGGTAGCAGCATAGGCCCGATGGAGGCGCTGGTGTCGGAAGGTTTCGCCCAGGCGCGCGGGCTCAAACCCGGTGATTCGGTCACGGCGCTGATCAACGGCACCCGCGAGCAGCTGCTGATTGTCGGCATTGCGCTGTCGCCGGAATACATTTTTGCCGGCTTAGGCGGCTCGCCCGATCAGCGCGGCTTTGGCGTTTTTTGGGTCGACAAAAAAACACTGGCGGCCGCCTACAACATGGAGGGAGCCTTCAATCAAGTGGCCGTGCGCTTGGGGCCCGGCGCCAGCGAAGGCGCGGTGATTGATCAGCTGGACCGCCTGCTGGCGCGCTATGGCGCCAGCAATGCGCATGGCCGCGACCTGCAGATGTCGAATGCGATGCTGAACTCAGAAATCAGCCAGCAGCGCGTGATGGGCACGGTGCTGCCCAGCATCTTTTTGGCAGTCGCCGCCTTTTTACTCAATGTGGTGCTGGGTCGGCAGATCGCGACGCAGCGCGAGCAGGTCGCCGCCCTGAAGGCGCTGGGCTACGACAACCTGGCCATTGGCTTGCACTACTTGAAGTTGCTGCTGTTGATCGTGGCGCTGGGTCTTGTGCTGGGCCTCGCCCTGGGCGCCGTGTTGGGCCAGCTTTTTGTGGGCGTGTACGCGGAATCATTTCGCTTTCCGGACATGCGCTTTCGGCTGCGGCCCGATCTGGTGCTGGTGGCCGTGTTCGTGACGCTGGGCGCGGCGGTCTTGGCCACCGTCAGCGCCATCCGCGCAACCGTTCAGTTAGCCCCGGCCGAGGCGATGCGCGCGCCGTCGCCCGGCATTTACAAGCCCATGCTGATCGAGCGTTGGGGCTTGCAAAAGAATCTTTCGCCGGCGCTGCGCATGGTGCTGCGCACGATGGCGCGCCGGCCGCTGCGCAGCAGCCTGACGGTGTTCGGCGTGGCCCTTTCGATGGCCATCGTGATTACCGGCGCCTTTATGCGCGACTCGGTGGCGGTGCTGATGGACACCCAGTTCAGCCAAGCGCTGCGCGGCGATGTGGTGGTGGCCCTGCTGGAAGCCACCCCTGCCAGTGTTTTGTATGCCGCAGCCAAGCTGCCCCATGTCACGGCAGTGGAGGGCATGCGCAGCGTGCCGGTGCGGCTGGTGAACGGCCACCACAGCTGGCGCGGCACCCTGTCCGGCAAGGCCGCACAGCCCGAGCTGAACCGCATCGTGGATATGAACCGCCATGCTTACTCGGCGCCGCGCGACGGGCTGCTGTTGACGGATCGCCTGGCCGTCAAGCTGGGCCTGAAGATCGGCGACCTGGTGCGGGTGGAAATGCAGGAGGGCAGGCGCGCGGTGCTGGAGCTGCCGGTCAGCGGCACCGTGCATGAAATGCTGGGACTCAATGCCTATCTGGAGCGGGCCAGCCTGAACAAGCTCTTGCGTGAAGGGGCTTTGGTGAACAGCTTCACCGTGGCAATTGAGCGGGGCTTTGAGCCCGCCTTGCTGAGTCGGCTCAAGGACTTGCCCCGCGTCGCCATGGTCATCAGCAAAGCAACCATGGCCAAGAACATCGAGGACGTGACCGTGGGCAATTTGCTGATGGTCAGCTCGGTGCTGACCGCCTTTGCGATCGTGATCGCCGTCGGCGTGGTCTATAACAACGCCCGCATTGCGCTGGCCGAACGCGGCTGGGAGCTGGCCAGCTTGCGCGTGCTGGGCTTCACGCGCGGCGAAGTTTCGGCCATTTTGCTGGGCGAGTTGGCGATTGAAATCGCGCTGGCCCTACCGCTGGGCATGTTGCTGGGCTATTTGTTGGCGAGCGGCATTGTCACAGCGATTCAAACCGACGAGTTCTATTTCCCCTTTGTGATCACGCCCGCCACCTACGCCTTCTCCGCGCTGTGCGTGCTGCTGGCCGGTGCGGTCAGCGCCTTCATCGTGCGCCGGCGCGTCGACGCGCTGGACCTGGTCGCGGTGCTGAAGACGCGTGAATGAAACTGCCACTTTTGGAATCAATATGAGCAATAGCCCCAACGATCCTGCTGCGGCAGCGCCACCAACGACGAAGCCAACGCCGAAGCCAACGCCGAAGCCAAGGCCTGCGCCCAAGTCAAAGCTCAAGCGCAATCTGATCATGGCTGGCGTAGGCCTGCTGCTGGCGCTGCTGCTGCTGTGGGCCTTCATGCCAAAGCCGGTCACGGTGGAAGTGGCCGCCGTGACCCAGGGCCGCTTCGAGCGTGCGGTGCAGGACTATGGCCAGACCCGCGTGCGCGAGCGTTTCATCGTCTCTGCGCCGCTGGCCGGGCGGGTTGGCCGGGTGCTGCTGAAACAGGGCGACAGCGTGCTTGAAGGCGCGACCGTGGCTCTGCTGTGGCCGATGGCGCCGGGTTTGCTGGACGAGCGAGCGCGCGCCGAGCAAGCGGCGCGCGTCGGCGCCATGTCGGCGGCGCTGGCCCGTGCCCAGGCCAATGTGGGGCGCGCCAAGGCGGCGATGGATCAAGCGCAGGTGGAGCTGCGGCGCAGCGAAGCGCTGGCCCAGCAGGGTTTCATCTCGCCCACCCAAAACGAAACCGGCCGGCTCAATCTGCGCCAGCGCACGCAAGAGCTGGAAAGCGCGCGGCAAGAAGAAAACGCCGCCCGCCACGAGCTGGAACAGGCGCAAGCCGCGCGCCAGCCGTACCGCCAAGCGCCACTCGGCGGCGCGCAACCCAGCTTTGCCGTCAAGGCCCCCGTCAGCGGCAAGGTCTTGAAGGTCTTGCAGCAAAGCGAGGCCAGCGTGTCGGCGGGCACCGGCCTGGTCGAACTGGGCGACCCAAGCCAGCTGGAAGTGGTGGTGGACATCCTGACCGAAGATGCCACCCAAGTGCAGCCGGGCGACGCCGCGCAATTATTGAACTGGGGCGGCGCGCAAGCGCCCAGTCAAGCACTCAGCGGCCGGGTGCGCTGGGTCGAGCCGGCCGCGTTCACCAAGGTGTCGGCGCTGGGCGTGGAGGAGCAGCGCGTCAATGTGGTGCTCGACATCACGGCCCCGGCCGCGCAATCGGCGGCCTTGGGCGACGGCTTCAAGGTGGACGTTCGCGTGTTGGTGCAGGTGCAGGAGAACGCCGTGATGGTGCCGGTCAGCGCGCTGTTTCCCATCGGCTCGCGGGTGGGGGTCTTTGTGGTTGAAAAAGGCCGCGCCCATCTCAGGCAAGTCAGCGTGCAGGCCCGCAATGGGGTCAGCGCCTGGGTCAAGGAGGGCCTCACTGTTGGCACGCAAGTGATTGTTTACCCGGACAGCAAACTCGTCGACGGGGCGAAGGTGACGCTGCGCTGAGCGGGCGCTTCAGGCGCCCCGGTCCTCCATGCAGCCGCCGCCGCTTGTTCATGCCCCAGCGCTGCTGCAATCGCTGCGCCGGCCGCTTGCCGACGTGCTGGTTTGACGCGGCGACGAAGCGTCGCCTGTCCACAGTCTTTCCTTGGCCGTCGGTCTCATCTTGGGGCGATCAAGGTTGGCAGCGCTTGGCGCAACTCTTTTTCTATCATCCATTCCAGGCTGCTGATCTTGTCTTGCCGGCTCAAGCTTGCATTTCGGCCAGGGAATGCCCGCGGGTTTGCGGCGCGCACGCTGGCTGCTTTGCAGGCCGGCACAGCTGAGACAATCAGGCCATGACTGTTTTCGAAGTGATGGGCTTGGCGGCCTTGGGCCTGCTGATGTTGGGCATTTTTTTGCTGTGGCTGCAAGTCAGGCGCTTGGCGAGCCAGTCGCGTAGCGACGCCGATTTGCTGCCTACCCTGCAGCAAGCCAATGAGCGCTTGGAGCGCGAACTACGCGATGAGCTGACCCGCAGCGCCGGCGCCACCCGCCAGGAGCTGTCACAAAGCCTGGCGCGATTTCAACAAGCCTTGAGCAGCGGTTTGGGTCAGAGCAGCCAGGCGCAGACCGCACAGGCGCTGGCCGCCCGCGAGGCGCAGGACCTGGCCGCGCAGCGTCAAACGCAAACCCTGGCCGAGAGCTTGCGGGCGCTGGCGCAGACCGTCGAGCAGCGGCTCAGCCTGATCCAGCAAGACAACGAGAAGAAGCTGGAGCAGATGCGCGCCACCGTCGATGAGAAGCTGCATGCGACGCTGGAGCAGCGCCTCGGCGAGAGCTTCAAACAAGTGGCCGAGCGGCTGGAACAGGTGCACAAGGGCCTGGGCGAGATGCAGGGCTTGGCCCGCGATGTGGGCAGTCTGAGCCGGGTACTGAGTAACGTCAAAACGCGCGGCATCTTTGGCGAGGTGCAGCTTGCGGGCCTGCTGGAGCAGGTCTTCACGCCCGAGCAATACGCCGCCAATGTGGTGACCGTGCCGGGCAGCAATGAGCGGGTCGAGTTCGCCATCAAGCTGCCGGGCCAGCGGGCCGATGGCACCGCCTTGTGGCTGCCCATCGACGCCAAGTTCCCGCGTGAAGATTACGAGCGCTTGCTCGATGCGCAGGAGCGCGCCGATGCCGTGGGTGTCGAGCAGTCCAGCAAGGCGATTGAGACCCGGCTGCGCGCCGAGGCCAAAACCATCCGCGACAAATACATCGCCCCCCCGCACACCACCGACTTTGGCATGCTGTTTGTGCCGACCGAAGGCCTCTATGCCGAGGCGCTGCGCCGGCCCGGTTTGCTGGAGGCCTTGCAGCGCGAGTTCAAGGTGATGCTGGTCGGCCCGACCACCTTGTTGGCCACGCTGACCAGCCTGCAAATGGGCTTTCGCACGCTGGCGCTGGAACAGCGCTCGGCCGAGGTTTGGGAGGTGCTGGGCGCGGTCAAGACCGAATTCGGCAAATTCGGCGAGGTCTTGGCCAAGACCAAGAAGAAGCTCGACGAGGCCAGCAACAGCATCGATCTGGCCGAGACCCGCACACGGGCGATGACGCGAAAGCTCAAGGATGTGGAGGCGCTGCCGGATGAGGCGGCGCAGGCGCTGCTGGGGATGCCAGGCATTGCCGATGAGGAAAGGTCTTGAACGAAGCCAGCCCAGCGGCCCAGTTGCGGCGCGCCTTCCCCTGGCTGATCGGCGGCTTGATTTCCTTGCACGCCTGCATGGCGGTGACGCGGGTGGCGGCCAGTTTGTGGGTGTTGCATCAAGGCTATGGTGAATGGGCGGTCGGCGTTTTGTTGAGCCTGTTTGCGGTAGCGCCGATGCTGCTGGCGATGTGGGCGGGGCGCCAAGCCGACCGTTACGGCCTGCACCGTCCCGTCGGCATCGCGGTGCTGATGGCGCTGATTGGCGCCTTGGTAGCGCTGGCCGGGCAAGGCCTTTGGACCATAGGCTTGAGCTGCTTTCTCAGTGGCGGTGCGCTCAGCGTGGCGGCCGTGGCGATGCAGCGTGAGGCGGGCCAGATGGCCGACGAGCCCTCTGAGCTCAAGCGCGTTTTTGGCTGGATGGCCCTGGGGCCGGCGATGTCCAACGCCTTGGCGCCGGTGGCGGCGGGGCTGTTGATTGACTTCGTCAGCTTTCGTGCTGCCTTCGCGCTGGCTGTGCTGCTGCCGATATTGGCCTGGCTATTGATTATCAAGCTGCCGCGCCATACGCCCAAAGCCCAGAGTGCGGCCAGCCTTGCCAAGCCGGCCTGGGACTTGTTGCGCCAACCGGCCTTGCGCTATTTGCTGCTGATGAACGTCGTGCTGGCAGCGGCCTGGGACGCGCACAGCTTTGTGGTGCCGGTGATCGGCCATGCCAAGGGGCTGAGTGCGTCCAGCATTGGCTTGGTGCTGGCCTCGTTTGCGGTCGCGGCGATGGTCGTGCGCCTGGCCATCATCCGCTGGTCTAAACAGTTAGATGAGGTGAAGGCCCTGCGAGTGGCGATGCTGATGGCCGCCGCCACCTTGGCCGTCTACGCCTGGTTGCCCGGCACGCCGGGGCTGATGCTGGGCTCGGCCCTGCTGGGCCTGGCGCTGGGCTCGGTGCAGCCGATGGTGATGGCGATGCTGCACCAGGTCACGCCCGCCGACCGCCAGGGTCAGGCCCTGGGCTTGCGCATGGTGGCCACCAACGGCGCCACGGTGGCGATGCCGGTCGGCTTTGGCCTGCTGGCAGCGGTCAGCGTCAGCGCAGCGCCGTTGTGGCTGATGGCGGGGCTGTTGCTGTTGGCGCAATGGCCCGCGGCCAAGCTGCGCGGCGCGCATCGGTTGCTGAACGAGCGGGCGGCCGAGAGTGACTCCGACAAAATAATTACGTCCGAACGGAGCTGATGGATTCCGGTCCTCGAGGGGGAGCCGGCAAGCAGCGCACCACCATTGCAGGACCAGCCGGTGGCAGCAAGGCTTTGCCACGACGGGCATTGCCCGCACCGCCCACAAACCTCACAGCGCCAGCTCGAAATACCAACGCACCGAATGGAAGAACACCGGAGCCGCGAAACAGAGTACGGCGATGCGGTCGAGCAGGCCGACGGCGCCGGTGATGGCGCTGAGATTGCCCCAGTTGTGCACGCCCGCGTCACGCTTCAAGGCCTGCATGATCAGCCCGCCAAAGCTGCCGGCGCCAGACGCCACAAAGGCCATCAGCATCGCTTGCGGGGCCTTGAATGGCGTGATCCAAAACAAGGCACCACCGGCAAGGCCGGCCGCGATCGCGCCAATCCACCAGGCGCGGATGGAAAAGTCACGGCTGATTTGGCGTGCCAAGGGCCGCGTGCGCAGGCGCCGGCTCGCCGTCAGTTGCGCCGATTGGCCGCAGGCGACCACGGCCACCAGGAAGAACAGCAAAAAGGCGCCGCTCCCCAGGTAGCCGGGGAACTCCAGCAGCAGCAGCGCCGGCGCGTGCGACAGGCCGTAGACGCAGACCATGATGCCCCAGTGGATTTTGGCGTTACGTTCCAAAAAACGCGCCGGGTCGCCGGCCAAGGCGCTGACAACCGGAATGGCCAGAAAGCTGTAGACCGGAATCAGCACCGAGAACAAATCGAAGTAGCGCCCGCCGGTCAAGGCGTACTGCATGGGCAGGATCACAAAGAAGGCCAAAAGCAGGCTGCGATGATCGCCGCGCCGCGTGTGCAAGAGCGTGATGTACTCACGCAGCGCCAAAAAGGACAAGCTGCCGAACAGCAGCGTGGCGCCGATCGGCCCCGCCACCCAGGCCAGCCAGAAGATGCTGGAACCAAACCAGGCGAGCCGCAACTCATGGGAAAAACGTTGACGCCGGCGTTGGCTCTCGACCGCGGCGTGGTCGTCGCCGGTTTCGCGCAGGCCGTTCAAGAAACTACCGATGCTGGTCAGCAGCAGCACGCCGAACAGCAACACAAACAACAAGCCGACCTGCTGCGACGGTGTCCATGCGCTCAAGGGATTGGGCGCGCTGAGCCAGGCCCAGTTCATGCCCGACCTCCATCCGGGCGCAGCGCCAGAACAGCGGCGCGGGCGCGGTCGAGGAAGGCCCGCTTGTCTTCTTGCGGCAGCAACTGCATCGGCGCGCCGAAGGTGACCGTGCACAGAATCGGCACCGGCACGACCTCGCCCTTGGGCATCACGCGCTGCACGTTGTCGATCCAGGTTGGGATCAGCTTGACATGGGGAAACTGCTCGGCGAGATGGAACAAGCCGGCCTTGAAGGCCTGCGGCTCGCCCTTGTTCGAGCGCGTGCCCTCGGGGAAGATCACCAACGAGTCGCCGTCGGCCAAGGCGTCGACCAGCGGCTCCAGTGGGTCTTCATCCGGTGCGTTTTTTGGATCAAAGCGGGTGCGCGAGACATAGATCGCGTTGAACACTGCGCTGGTCAGCCATTGCTTCAACGGGCTGCTGGTCCAGTAGTCGCGCGCCGCGATCGGGCGGGTCTGGGCGCGCAAGTCGCCCGGCAGCGCGGCCCAGATCAACACCCAGTCGAAATGGCTTTGGTGGTTGGCGAAGTAAATGCGCTGCTCGGCCATCGGCGGGCAGCCCTTCCAATGACCTTGGGCGCCGGTGATAAGCCGGGCAATGCCGGCCAGGGCCAGTCCTGTAAGTTCAGCTAACGTCATGCGCCATGGTAGCGAAGTTTCTGCGATCAGCGTCAACGCAGGCTCTGCGCTCACCCAGCCCGTCACCCCAGCAGCACGTCCCTGTCCGCCAGCCGTTTGGCCAGCCCGGTCGCCATCCGCGCCGCCTGCCCATAGACCGACACCTGCGGGTTGGCGCCAATGCTGGTCGGGAAGACCGAACCGTCATGCACCGACAGATTGCTCAGCTGCCAATGCTGGCCGTCCGGCCGCACCACGCCGCGCCCCGCGTCGGCTGCCATGCGGCAGCCGCCCATCACATGGGCGCTGCCGACGGTGGTGAGGAAGGGTTTGTAGGGCAGTTGGTTGATGGCGTCTTTGGCCTCGGCCCAGGAGCTGTAGTCGCGCGCCATTTCATGCACGGGCCGCACGCTCTTGGCGCCGGCGGCGAACTGGATCTCGGTCATGCTCAGGTGGGCACGACGGGCGCCGTCAAGCAAGTAGGCGTTCAGCGGGTAGGCCAGCTGCGGGCTGCCGTCGCTCTTCAAGCTGACTTGGCCACCGCTTGAGTCGGCATGGAAACCGTCGCGCAGCAGGCCAATCATCACGTTGGCATAAGGCATTAGCTGGGCGCGCTCGGCCAGCGTCGGGCCGACGCCGCCCAGATTGGTCATCGCAAAACCGGGGTGCACGGGCGCGACTTCCAGCTTGTAGCCGATCGGCCCATCGACCGGGCCTTGATGCAGAAAATGGTCTGAAAAGACGCTCAAGGGTGCGCCGGCCCAGCCTTCGACCGGCGCGGGCATTTGCGCGTGATTGGCGACCGTGGGGTGCAAAAAAGTGCGGCTGCCGAGCAGGCCATGGGGGTCGGGGGCTTTGGAGCGCAGCAGCAAGGCGGGCGAGTTGATGGCGCCGCCAGCGACGACGAAGTGCCGTGCCGTGATGCGCAGCTCCGGGCCGTTAGCCGAGCCGTCCAGCCCGACCGGCTGGCAGATCAGCGCCTGCACGGCGTCGCCTTGCAGCGCCAAGCGTTGCGCGCGCGTCTGCACCAAGAGCGTGGCGCCCAGGTCCAAGGCGGCAGGGAGGGTGGTCACCAGCATCGACTGCTTGGCATTGGTTGGGCAGCCCAGGCCGCAGGAGCCCAGGTTCCAACAACCCTTGACGTTACGTTGCACCACTTTGCTGGGAATGCCGAGCTTGAGCGTGCCCCGGCGCAAGGCGTCGTTATTGCCATTGGGCTCGGCCAGCCAGTCGCTGATATTGAGGCGACGCTCGACCTGCTCAAACCAGGGAGCCAGCTTCTCTGGGCTGCAGTCGCTCAAACCGAACTCCTTGACCCAGGCACCCAAGGCATCGGGCGGGGTGCGGAAGGAGCCGGTCCAGTTGACCGTGGTGCTGCCGCCGACGCAGCGGCCCTGCAGGATGTTCATCGACTGGTCGGCGTTCTTGCGCCCGGCGCCTTCTTGATAAAGCTCGGCGTAGGCGGTGGACTCGCGCTGTTTGAAGTCGGAGCTGGAGCGCAGCGGGCCCTCTTCAATGATGATGATCTTGAGCCCGGCCTTGGCCAGCAGTTCGGCCGTGATGCCGGCGCCGGCGCCACTGCCGATGATGGCGACGTCGCAATCCAGGCTGGCCGGCAAGGCGCCATGGCCATGGCCCAACACCTTCCATCCGCGTGCCAGGCCTGCTTTGATCGGGTCAGCGATAGAACTCATGGAATCTCTCTCGGGCCGGGGTAGCCGGTGCTGGCCCAATGCTCGGGCGCGGTGAAGAAGGCAATGGTGTTGAGGTCGCGCAGCGCGTGATAAATCTGCTGGCGCAAGTCCAGGCTGGACAGACGCAACTGGTTGAGAACTTTCTGAATCTCGGCCGCGCTGGCCTGCGGCCAATCTTGGCTCATGCCGATCAGCGCCAAACGGCCGCCGCTGCTGCCCAGCAGGGCAAACAGCTGCGACAGCTCGGCACGCACCGCCGCCGGATAGCCGCCGATATTGGCGTCGACCCGGTCCAGCTGCGCTTGCATGGCCGCGTCTCGGGCCGGTCCCTCGGCGGGCCAGAGCCCGTCCATCACGCTCAAGGCCACCGCCCGCATCAACTCACGGGCCGACGGACTCATATGGCCGTCCACCAAGCCGGGCTTGAGCAGCGCCATGCCGCCGCCCACAAGCCCCAGCAGCACGGCGCTGCCCAGGCCTAACTTCAACAGGCTACGTCTCTTCATGCGATCTTCTTCATCAGGTTCAACAGCGCCGTGAAGGTCTTGCCGTACGGCGGGTAGAACAGCTTGGTGCCGGCAAAGCGCGCCTGGCTGAAGACCGGCTTTTCTTTGCTGAAGGTGCGAAAGCCCCATTCACCGTGATAACTGCCCATACCGCTGGCGCCGACGCCGCCGAAGGGTTGATCCTCTTGGCCCAGATGCCAGATGCAGTCGTTGATGGTGACGCCGCCGGCATGCGTCTGTTCGAGCACGCGCTGCTGCGTCAACGCGTCTTGGCCGAACCAATACAGCGCCAAGGGCCGTTCACGCTGGCTGATGTAGTCCAACGCTTCATCAACGCTGTCATAGCCAACGATGGGCAGCAGCGGGCCGAAGATTTCTTCGCGCATCACCGCCATCTCGTCCGTCACATTCAGCAGCAAGTGCGGCACCAGCTTGCGGCCGGTCATCGTTTCTTGGTGGGTGGGCAGCAGGCGTGCGCCCCGCGACCTGGCGTCGCTCAGCAAGCCTTGCAGCCGCGTCAGATGCCGCTCGGCGGCGATGCTGCTGTAGTCGGGGTTGCTTTCCAGCTTGGGGTACAAGCGCTGCATGGCTTGGACAATGGCCTCGGCCAGCGGCTCGACCATTTCCTTGGGCACCAACAGGTAGTCGGGCGCCACGCAGGTCTGGCCGGCATTCAGCAGCTTGCCGTAGGCGAGGCGCTCGGCGGTCAGTTTGAGATTGCAGCTGCGGTCGATCAGCGCGGGAGACTTGCCGCCCAGCTCCAGCGTGACCGGGGTCAGGTTTTGCGCAGCGGCCTGCGCCACATGGCGGCCGACCGCCGTCGAGCCGGTGAAGAACAGGTGGTCAAAGGGCAGCTGGGTGAAGGCGCGGCCAACGTCGGCGTCGCCGGTGATGACCTGCATTTCCTCGGGCGCAAAGAATTCGCTGACCATTTTGGCCATCAAATTCGAGGTGGCCGGCGTCAGCTCCGACGGTTTGATCATCACCCGGTTGCCGGCGGCGAGTGCGGCCAAGGCCGGGGCCATGGCCAGGTAATAGGGGTAGTTCCAGGGCGACACCACGCCGACCACACCGAGTGGCTGGCGCATCAGCCGGTTGCTGGCGGGCAAGTAGTGCAGGGCGGTCGGCATGCGGCGTGTGCGCATCCAGGCTTTCAGATGCTTTTGCGCATGTTTGGCGCCCGACTCGACCGTGAAGATGTCGGCCAACATGGTTTCTTGCGGCGCGCGGTGGCCGAAGTCGCTGGAGATGGCCGCCACCAATGCCTCGCTGAATTTGGCCGTCATGGCCCGCAGACGTTGCAGCCTGTCCAGCCGTACCGCCAAGCTCGGGCTCATCTCGGCACGGAAGGCGCTGCGCTGCAGCTCCAGCGTCAGGTGCAGTCGTTCTTGCAAGGTTTGGTTCATGCGGTCTCCTCGGGCTTTAGCTTATAGGCTAACCGCAGTTGCGCGGGCGGCCAAGCGGATTGGCCCTTGGAGGCGTTTGACTAGGGAGCTGGGTCTAGAACAGATGAGGCTTCACTCGCGCTAACAAGCGCTCCACGTAGAGGTCTTTTTCACCCACTGGCGCGACGTAATGCAGTGCCGCGCGGGTCGCCGCTTCGCCAGCACGCTTGAGCATCACCCAGGTGGCCAGGTATTGCGACGCCAAGCAGCCGCCGGCGGTGGCGACCGGGCCGCGGGCGTGAAAAGGCTCGTCCAGCACGCGAGCACCCGCTTCGACCACCCAAGGCTTGGTCGTCAAATCGGTGCAGGCCGGCATATCGCCGAGCAGGCCCAAGCGTGCCAGCAGCAAGGTGCCCGAGCATTGCGCACCGATCAGCTGGCGCAAGGGATCAAGTTGCAGGCGGTCCAGCAGCGCCGAGTTCGCTGCAATCGCTCTGGTGTAGATGCCAGAGCCGAACAACACGACGTCGGCCGCGTTGGCCCATTCCAGCGGGCGCTGCAGCTGTACGGTAACGCCGTTCATCGACGTGACTGAATGGCCAGGGCCGCACAGCTCCGCCGACCAGCCCAAGGGCCGCAAGCGGTTCAGCAGGCCCAGTGCGATAAAGCTGTCCAACTCATTGAAGCCATCAAAGCTCAGGATGGCGACCGAGATTGGGGAAACAGGCGGGGGGGTGTCTTCACGCATGGTTGGATTGTGTACCGACGGCTACAGTGCGCGCCATTGCCTTTTATTTTGCTCGCCATGCCCCCTATCAGCCTAGACCAACAGAGTTCGCCCGATACCCGCCGCTGGGCTTGGTTGCCGCCGGTCGGCTCGGCCGGCTATTACGGCTTGCTGGCCGCCGTCGGCATGTTGGTGCTCGGGCCGCTGGGCGGCATCGCCGCCGCCTTCATGAATTTCTCGATCGGTTTTTATGTCGGCGGTCAGGTCTTGGCCGGCATTTTGGGTTCCGTCGTCACCTTTGGTTATGGCGGCGAAGGCAAACACGGCGCCAACTACATCCAGACCACCGCCGCCTCGGTGGCCGGCATGATGGCGATGAGTACCTTGATACAAGCGATGACTTGGATGGGCATGCCGCAACCACCCGCCTGGCAGCTGGTGACCTATATGTTGTGCATCGGCATGATGGCCGCCGGCATCGGCATGTTGTACACACCGATCCTGGTCGAGCGCATGCAACTGGTGTTCCCCTCGGGGCTGGCGGTCGCCAATATCTTGCGTGCGCTGACCGACCCGGTGCTGCTGCGGCAATCGGTATCGCGCTTGTTCGGCGGCATGGCGGCCGGCATGGCGGGCGGTTTTGGGGCCGCCAAGATCGCGGCCTTGGGTGCGATCGAACTGTCGATGTCGACCTTTGGTGCCGGCTTGATCGTCGGCGCGCGGGTCGGCCTGCCGGCACTCATCGGCGGCTTGGTGTTCTGGGCGCTAGCGCCTTACTTCATCGGCATTGGCTGGCTCAAGGACGGCGAGCCGTTCCGCAAAATCGCTTTCCTGATCGCCTTGGGGCTAATTCTGGGTGCGGCGGTGATCGATATGAGCTTGATCCTGTGGCGGGCCGTCGCGCGCCTGCGCGATCCGGGTACGCGCACCGTCGTGCCGGAGGAGCAGCGCACCGGCCCACGCGCCAGCCTGCCGCGTCTGCTGAGCTGGGTGGCGGTGTGGACGGTGGCCACGGTGGTGGCGGGCATGCAGTTCTTCAATGAACCGCTGCACTACATGCTGATCGCGGTGGCCTTGGTCTATGTGTTTGCGCTCGTCAACGGCATCTCGCTGGGCCTGACCGACTCCAACCCGATTTCCTCGGCCTTTGTGGTGACGGTCTTGATCTTGGCCGCGATTGGCCTGCGCGACCCGGTCTTGGGCTTGATGGTCGCCAGTGTGGTCTTCATCTCAAGCAGCGTGGCCGGCGATATGCAGCAGGACCGCTCGACCGGCTGGCGCCTGGGCACCAACCGGACGATTCAGTTCCGCTTCCAAGTGGCGGGCATCTTGCTTGGCGCGGTGCTGGCGGTGGCGATTGCGCATGTCTTCATGGCGGCGTACCCGGTGCTGAAACTGGATCAGACGGTGATGAGCGCCGAGCAGGTGCCGACGCAATGGAGCTCGGCGATGACCTACAAATTTGTCGGCGTGTTGAGCACCTTGACCGAGCCCAAGCCATTTCAGACCACGGCGATCTTGATCGGGATGGCGATCGGCCTGGTGACCGAGGTCTTGCGCAAGCTGATCAAATCCAACGCTGTCTATCGCCGGTATGTGGCCAGCGGCAAGCTCGGTTTCAGCGTTGACTTCTGCCTTGACGCGGTGTTCTTGCCCAGCCCTTATGCCTCGTCTTTTGGCGGTTTCGTCAACCTGCCGACCTCGGCCTGGTTCGCGGCCGGTGGGGTGGCGTCGAGTTTGATCAATAGCTTGAAGCCCAAGGCCAAGTCCAGCGACTTGGACTTGCCGGAAGATATGAGCAGTACCTCCTTGGTCGGTGGTGGGCTGATCGCCGGTGACGCGCTGGCGGCGCTTGGCTTGGGCTTGGTGGGTCTGATGGCCTTGGTTTGATGCCGGTCTGAGGGTCTTCCGGGCTGATGGTCAGGTCTCCCAAATCGCGTCTTTCCGTACGATGCCGGGAGTTCGCCCCGGCGGGCGACCCCCTTCTCTTGTCTCGCCAAGAGAAGGAGGCAAGAGAAGGCGACCCTGCCGCATGGCCCTGCGGGTCCGCTCGGATGCTCGAATTTGCCAGGCCGCGCCCAACTCACTGCGCTACGCTGCGTTCAAACAAGGGGCGCGAAACCAGTGCTTGAAGTCGCTGCGCGACGCCCGGCAAATTCTCCGCTCCTCACCCATGCAGAAGGGGTTTCCAAAGAACACGGCTCGCTTCGCATCGCCAGGAACCGGGTGGAGCGCGCCCCGCGCCCCCCGCAAAGCGATTGGCCGCCAGCCGGGGGGAGTAAAACCGGATTTGTGGGTGAGGAGCACAGAA
>NZ_JANNMI010000131.1:0-2291 GCF_031397715.1 Roseateles sp. | reverse complement strand
AAGGCTGGTTGGCCGAGCACATGCTGATCCTGGGTGTGACCTCGCCCGCGGGCAAGAAGTACCACTTCGCGGCGGCCTTTCCTAGTGCCTGCGGTAAGACCAATTTCTCGATGTTGATTCCGCCGGCGGCGTTCGAAGGCTGGAAGGTCACCACCATTGGTGACGACATCGCCTGGATCAAGCCCGCTGCCGATGGCCGCTTGTACGCAATCAACCCGGAAGCCGGCTACTTTGGCGTCGCGCCCGGCACCAATGAGCTGACCAACTACAACTGCATGGCCAGCTTGGGCAAGGACGTGATCTTCACCAATGTCGCGCTGACCGATGACGGCGATGTCTGGTGGGAGGGCATGACCGCCACCCCGCCGGCCCATTTGATTGATTGGCAGGGCAAGGACTGGACGCCGGCGATCGCCAAGGAAACGGGCGCCAAGGCGGCCCACCCAAATGCCCGCTTCACCGTCGCGGCGATCAATAACCCGGCGCTGGATGCCGACTGGGACAACCCCGCCGGCGTGCCGATTGACGCCTTCATCTTCGGCGGCCGCCGCTCGACTACGGTGCCGTTGGTGACCGAAGCGCGCGACTGGACCGAGGGCGTCTATATGGCCGCCACCATGGGCTCGGAAACCACCGCCGCCGCGGCCGGCCAGCAGGGCGTGGTGCGCCGCGACCCGTTTGCCATGCTGCCCTTCATGGGCTACAACATGAGCGACTATTTTCAGCATTGGCTGGACATGGGCGCCAAGCTGGCGGCCAGCGGCGCCACGCTGCCCAAGATTTACTGCGTCAACTGGTTCCGCAAGGGTGCCGACGGCAAGTTTGTCTGGCCCGGCTATGGCGAGAACATGCGCGTGCTGAAATGGATGCTGGACCGCATCGAAGGCCAGGGCGGTGGCGACGAGCATGCCTTCGGCGTGACGCCGCGCTACCAGGACATCAACTGGAGCGGGCTGGACTTCACGCCCGAGCAGTTCAACATCACCACCCATATCGACAAGGCAGCTTGGGGGCTGGAGATGCAGCTGCACGAGGAGCTGTTCCAGCAGTTGGCCTATCACCTGCCGGCCGAGTTGCCGGCCACCAAGCTGAAGATCGCCGCGCGTTTGGCGGCTGAATAAGCTGAGAAAGCAAGCGCCGCCCAGCAAAAAGCCCGCTGATTCAGCGGGCTTTTTTTCGAGTCGGAATTTCAGCGACGGCAGTTGGCGGCGCGCAACTCGGCGGCAAACGAGGGCATGCTGCTCTCGTAATGCTGGGCCAGCGCCAATAGTTCACGCTCGGCGCGCGCTTCGGCGGCAACGGCCATGCGTGCCTTGACCGATGCGATCACATTCATCCACAGGCGTGCGCCGATGGAAGTGACCGAACCGCCGTGGCGGATATTGCGGGCCATTGGCCGGCCGAAAGTTTGGGTTGCGACGCTCATGGCATCTCCTTGGTGTGAGGCTTGTTGGGTGGCTTTTTTGAGCCGATGCCGCATTGTCGGGTAAACCCTAGTCATCGACAAATGAATTGTTTGAATCGAAGATATCAAAGTTTCATATATCGAGCGGGATGCAATGAACTTTCGCAATCTTGATCTGAACCTGCTGCGAGTCTTTGATGCGGTGATGGCCGAGCGCAGCCTGACCCGGGCGGCCGCCAGGTTGTCGATGACGCAGCCGGCGGTCAGCCACGCGCTGAAACGCTTGCGCGAAGCGCTGGGTGAGGAGTTGTTCGTCCGCCAGGCCTTCGGGATGAAGCCGACGTCAAGGGCGGAGGGCATGTGGCCAGAGGTGCAACTGATATTGCAGCGCCTGCAGGCGCTTTTTGCGCCGGGAGAATTTCAGCCCGAGACGCAGGCGCACACCTTTCGCATCGCGATGGCCGACGCCACCGCCGCCCTGTTGCTGCCGCCGCTGATCGCGCAGCTTGAGGAAGCGCGGGCGCTCGCCAACGTGCATGTGCTGCCACTGGCCACACGCGATCCGCGCAGCTTGCTCGATCAGGGTGAGGCGGACTTTGCGGTCGGCTATTTCCCCGGCGCGGTAGCGGCGCTGCGGGCTCAGGGTGAGCAGTCGATGATTCGCCAGCATCGGCTCTACGACAGCGAATATGTATGCGTGATGCGGCGTGGCCATCCTTTGGAGCACCTGCCGCTAGATTTGGACGCGTTTTGCGCTGCCCATCATTTGTTGGTGAGTTTTTCGGGTCGGCCGCATGGCTTTGTCGACGAGGCACTGAATGCGATCAACCGCAGCCGACGCATCGTCTTGACGGTCAATCAATTTTTTACCGCCGGGCGCGTGGTG
>NZ_JANNMI010000101.1:0-5120 GCF_031397715.1 Roseateles sp. | reverse complement strand
CCGCGATTGAATGGCTTGGCGGCGGGACAGACAGGAGATCCCATGCAAATACAGGTCGTTGACTACCGGGCCGCCGATGCGGCCGAGCAATTCACCCGCTCACTGCACGAGACCGGCTTCGGCGTGCTCGTCAATCACCCGATCCAGCAAGCGCGGGTCGAGAAGATCTATGCCGATTGGCTGAGCTTCTTCAATTCGGAGTCTAAGCGCAGCTACCCTTTTTCCAAGGCAACGCAGGACGGCTACTTCTCCACTGAAATTTCGGAGACCGCCAAGGGAGCCACGCTGAAGGACATCAAGGAGTACTTCCACTACTACCCCTGGGGCCGGGTGCCGCCAGAATTGCGGGCCGAGGCTCAGGCCTACTTTGAGCAGGCCAATGACTTGGCGCAAGAGCTCTTGTCCTGGGTCGAGCGCTTCACGCCGGCGGAGATCGCCAAGCATTACCGCGAGCCACTCTCCAACATGATCAAGGACAGCAAGCTGACCTTGCTGCGCGTGCTGCGCTATCCGCCTTTGACAGGGCAGGAGCCGGCCGGCGCCTTGCGGGCGGCGGCACACGGCGACATCAACCTGCTGACCATATTGCCGGCCGCCAACGAGCCCGGCCTGCAAGTGCAGGGCCGCGACGGCGCCTGGGTTGATGTGCCCTGCGATTTCGGCCTGCTGATCATCAATATCGGCGACATGTTGCAAGAGGCCTCGCAGGGCTACTACCCGTCGACGCAGCACCGCGTCGTCAACCCCACGGGCGAAGGCGCCACGCGCAGCCGCATATCTCTGCCGCTGTTCCTGCATCCGCGCAATGAGGTGGTGCTGTCGGATCGCTACACCGCCGACGAGTATCTGCAAGAGCGGCTCCGGGAACTCGGCGTCAAGACCTGAGCCTGCGCGAGCCAAGTTGCGGGCCGGCGCTACAGTCGCGCATGGCCAACAAGCACGCTCAGATCATCCAGATCCACCCGGCCGCGCCGCCCAAGCCGGCCGAAGGCGAGCCCTGCAATGGCTGCGGAGTTTGCTGCCTGAGTGCGCCCTGCCCGATCGGCATCCTCATCAGTCGGCGCACCACAGGCGCCTGCGACGCGCTGCGATGGTCAGCGCCAGATCAGCGTTATGTCTGCGGCATGTTGAGCGCGCCGCTGCAGGTCTTGGGCTGGCGAGGTGCCTCAACTGGCCGCTGGGCCAGGCTGCTGACCCGCATCAGCCGCCGCTGGATCGCAGCCGGCATCGGCTGCGACTCGAACCTGCAAGTTCAAGGGCAAGCCACTAGAGCCGAACCTGACAGGGCCGGCTAGCATCGGTCCCACGCAACTCCATTCAAGGGAATCAAAATGCCGAAATTCAAGCGCGCCGCTGTCACCGTCGCGGCCATGGCGCTGGGGCTGGCGGCTGTCTGCGCGCAAGCCGTGCCTTTGCGCTGGGCCGCTCAGAATGACATTCAGACGCTGGACCCGCATTCACAAAATCACGCCACCACCAATGGCATCAACGCCTACGCCTATGAAGGCCTGACGCGCTACAACGAGAAGTTCCAGCCCGAGCCCTCACTGGCGACCAAATGGACCGCCATCAGCCCGACGCAAATCCGCTTTGATCTGCGCCGCGGGGTGAAGTTCCACGACGGCACACCGTTCACCGCCGACGACGTGGTGTTCTCCTTCGGCCGCATCAAGCAGCCGCAAGCGAACAACCAGATTTTTGTGGCCGGCATCAAGGAGATCAAAAAGGTTGACGACTTCACCGTCGATCTGATCCTGGACGGGCCCAGCCCCGTCTTGCTGCGCAACCTGACCGACTTCCGCATCATGAGCAAGGCCTGGGCGGAGAAAAACAAGTCCGTCAACCCGCAGGACTACAAGGCCAAGGAAGACACCTTTGCCGCGCGCAATGCGATGGGCACCGGCCCTTACAAAATCATCAGCTGGCAGCCCGATCAGAAGATCAGCATGGTCGCCAACAAGGATTGGTGGGACAGCAACAAGGGCAATGTGACCGAGATCAGCTATATGCCGATCAAGAGCGATGCCACCCGCGTGGCCGCCCTGCTGTCCGGTGATGTGGACCTGCTGACCGATCTGCCGACCCAGGACGTCGCCAAGCTCAAGGCCGACCCCAAGCTCAAGGTGATGGACGGCCTCGAAAATCGCACCATCTTCTTCGCCCTGGATGAAGGCAGCGAGGAGTTGCGCGGCTCCAACGTCAAGGGCAAGAACCCGTTCAAGGACAAGCGCGTGCGTGAAGCGATGAGCACCGCCATCGACCGCGAAGCGATCAAGCGCAGCCTGATGCGCGGCCTGTCGGTGCCGGCCGGCATCATGGTGGCACCCGGCGTCAACGGCAACACACCCGATATCGACGTACCGCCCAAGGTTGACCTTGAGAAAGCCAAAAAGCTGCTGGCCGAAGCGGGTTACCCGGACGGTTTCGAAGTGCCGCTGAATTGCCCCAATGATCGCTATGTCAACGACGAGGAGATCTGCCTGGCGGTCGTGAATATGTGGGCCAAGATCGGCATCAAGGCCAAGTTGAGCGCCTTGCCGATGTCCCAGCACTCGGTGATCTTGCAAAAGATGGAGTCGCCGCTCTACCTCTACGGCTGGGGCGTGACTACCTTTGACGCCCAATACACCTTGCAAGACGTGATCCACAGCCGCACAACCGGCGTCGACGGCAAGGGCAATTACTCGCGTGTCAGCGACGCCAAGGTGGACGCCTTGGTGCAGGCGATGAAGACCGAGACCGACGTGGGCAAGCGCAACGCCCTGATCCGCGAGGCTCTGTTGCGCGTGCGCGATGAGTACCTGTTCATTCCCGTCCATCATCAAGTGCGCCCCTGGGCGATGCGCGGCAATGTCGAGACCCTGCACCGGGCGGACGACAAGCCGCAAGCCCGCTTCACCACGCTGAAGTAACTCAAACCCTCAACGCAGCCTCAAGAAACCACCCATGCGGTGGTTTCTTTCATTCGTCGAATGGAATAGCTATGTACAAAACAAAACTCCTGGCTTTGGCCATCGCCTTGGGTCTGGCTTGCGGCTCTGCCACGGCCGTGCCGCTGCGCTGGGCGGCTCAGAATGACATTCTGACCATGGACCCGCACTCGCAGAACCACACCACCACCATCGCCATCCTGATGCATGCCTACGAGGGGCTGACCCGCTACAACGACAAATTCCAGGTCGAGCCGGCCTTGGCGACCAAGTGGACCTATCTTTCGCCCACCCAAGTGCGCTTTGACTTACGCAAAGGCGTCAAGTTCCATGACGGATCGCCCTTCGGTGCCGATGACGTGATCTTCACCTTCGGGCGCATCAGCCAGCCCCAAGGCACGATGCAGTCCTATGTGGCCGGCATCAAGGAAATCAAGAAAATCGACGAACACACCGTTGATTTCATCTTGAGCGCGCCCACGCCCATCTTGCTGCGCAACATCATTGACTTCCGCATCATGAGCAAGGCCTGGGCCGAAAAGAACAAGACCACCAACGTGCAGGACTACAAGGCCAAGGAAGACAACTACGCGTCGCGCAACGCGATGGGCACCGGCGCCTACAAAATCACCGGCTGGCAGCCCGACCAAAAAATCTCCATGCTCGCCAACAAGGACTGGTGGGACGCCAAAAACGCCAGCAATATCAGCGAAGTCGCGTACACCCCGATCAAATCAGACCCGACCCGGGTGGCCGCACTCTTGTCCGGCGATGTCGATCTGCTGACCGACCTGCCGACCCAAGACGTGGCCAAGCTCAAGGCCGACCCCAAGCTCAAGGTCGTTGAGGGCCCCGAGGTGCGCACCATCTTCTTCGCCATGGACCAGGGCAGCGAGGAGTTGCTAGGCGCCAGCGTCAAGGGCAAGAACCCCTTCAAAGACAAACGCGTGCGCGAGGCGATGAGTGTGGCGATCGACCGCGAGGCGATCAAACGCACCATCATGCGCGGCCTGTCGATTCCGGCCGGCATCATGGTGGCACCCGGCGTCAACGGCAACACGCCCGACATCGACCAGCCACTCAAGGCCGACCTCGACAAGGCCAAAAAACTGCTGGCCGAGGCCGGCTACCCGAGCGGCTTTGAGGTGCCCTTGAACTGCCCCAACAACCGCTATGTCAATGATGAAGAGATCTGCCTGGCGGTGGTGAATATGTGGGCCAAGATCGGCATCAAGACCCGGCTGGCCGCCCTGCCCTTCTCGCAACACAGCCAGACCTTCCAGCGCTTTGAGGCACCGCTCTATATGCTGGGCTGGGGGGTGGCCACCTTCGACGCGCAGTTCACCTTGCAAAGCCTGGCGCACACCCGCAGCAGCGGTGCCGACGGCAACTTCAACTACTCAAAACTCAGCGACGCCCAGCTCGATCAGCTGATCGCCAGCATGAAGATAGAGACCGATGTGGCAAAGCGTAACGCCTTGATCCGCGAAGCGCTGCTGCGCGTGCGGGACGAGACCTTCTTCATCCCGCTGCACCACCAGATGCGGCCCTGGGCCATGCGGGCCAATGTGGAGACCGTGCACCGCTCGGACGACCGGCCGGAGGCGCGCTTCACCCACATCAAGTAAGCACACCGGCCTTGTTCAGGCCCGCAAGCGCTCGCGCAGGCTTGAGGGCGTCTGCCCGAACCAGCGCCGCACGGTACGGCTGAAGTTGGATGTGTCCTCAAAGCCGAGCTGCGCGGCAATTTCCTCGACCGAATTCTGGCTGTGGCGCAGCTGCCAAAGGGCCTGCTCTTGGCGCACAGCGTCGAGCAGCGCTTGATAGCTGCTGCCTTCAGCGCGCAGCCGGCGTATCAGCGTGCGCACCGACACATGACAGTCCGCGGCCAGCGCCAGCGCGGTCGGATAGGCGGCGGGTGGGCGGCGTTGCAGCAAGAGCAGGCGCAAGCGTTGCGACCAAGGGCCGACGCCGCCGGCAGTCTGAGAAAGCTCGCGCTCGCAATCCTCGCGCGCCGCCTCGTAGGCGCGTGGATTGGACGTTATGCAAGTGCGTATTCCGGCGAACGTGACCCGCTATTCCGGCAACGTGACCCAGGATTCCGGTGATCGTGACCGAGGGCGGTGTTGCGCGATTTGATTTTAGGCCGAGATGTTTTTCGACCGGTTTCCCTTTCCTGGTTTTGGCACT
>NZ_JANNMI010000081.1:0-6030 GCF_031397715.1 Roseateles sp. | reverse complement strand
CCGCCGCGCAGGCCTGCAGCAGCACCTGCCGCAGGCTCGAAACAAAGGCCGACCGGCCTTCGAATTTGGCCGCCTGCAAGGCCTCCATCAGCCCTGCTCCGCCTCGTTTCGAGCCCATCCATCTTCCACCCACTGGGCCAGCAGCTCACGCGCACCTTCGGAGAGCCGGGCGACTTGCTTGCGGGTCAACACCTTGCTGTCGGCCAAGGCGCGCATCAGCGTCGCATCGCGGCCGCTGGCGCGGAAGGACTCGCCGTTAATAAAAACATGGGCCTTGTCATACATCATGCGGCTGCGCCTATCCAGACTAACCCCCTGATCCGGCTGATATTCGGCACCGGCCTCGAACCAAACCCGCGGCTTCGGTTCGGTCAAGGCCTCGCCCAAGGCCCGCTCCAAGGCACGCGGCTCGCGCAGCGCTCGCTCGGCGGCGTCGCGGGCAAAAGCCAACAATTGATCGGGCACCAAGCCCGGCGTGGTGGTCGCTTCCTGCTTGGGGTCGGCATACATGCGGTTGGCGTAACCCTGATCTTCATCGTCCATCAGTCGGCTGAGCAAGTCCTTGGCCAGCTCGGCCCGCCAAGGCGTGCGAAAACCAACCGAACAAGTCATGCACTCGCCCACCGCCACGCCGTCATGGGCCCAGCCGGGCGGCAGATACAACATGTCACCGGCGTCGAGCACGAATTCCTGCTCGGGCTCGAAATTCTTGATGATCTTCAGCGGCACGTCGTCGCGCAGCTCCGCGTTCGGCTGGCGGCCGATGCGCCAGCGGCGCTGGCCCTGCACCTGAATCAAAAACACATCATAGGAATCGAAATGGGGCCCGACGCCGCCGCCATCCGTTGCGTAGGAAATCATCAGATCATCGAGTCGCGCCTCGGGCACAAAGCGAAACTGATTCAACAAGTCGGACGCGGCCGGCAGATGCTGCTCCAGGCCCTGAATCAGCAGCGTCCAGCCGGGTTTAGAGAACGGCGGTAGCTTGGCCACCGGGCCGGGATAGAGCGCCCAGCGGTTCTCGAATGCGCTGACCAAGCGCGACTCGACGTCCTCGCTGGCGGCCAGGCGGGCCAGCTCGGTGCGGCTCAGCGGGGATTTGATGCCGGGCAGCGCTTGGCGCACCAGCAGCGGTTTTTTCTGCCAGTGACGGCGCATGAATTGCGTGGGCGAGAGGCCGGCCAGCAGCGGCAATGGAGTTTCAATGTTCATGGGGGCGATTGTGCTTGCTGCGGCGTCGCGAGGGCTGTGAAACAATATCGGCATGAAAATTTCTGCCCCCTGCATCGTCTCCCTGCGCTGGAGACTCGAAGACGCCCAAGGTCAGCTGATTGACGAGTTGGAAGAGCCCCTGGACTTTTTCTATGGCGGTGACGACTTGTTCGCCAAGGTCGAAGAGGAACTCGCGGGCCAAGCAGCCGGCTTCGAGGCCAGCATTGCGCTGGAGCCCGAGCACGCGTTCGGTGAATATGACTCCGCCCTGGTGTGCTTCGAAGCACGCAGCTTGTTCCCCGACGGCGTCGACGCCGGCATGCAGATCGAAGGCCTGCCCGAGGGTGCCGTGACCGAGGGCATGCCCACCGCCATCTACACCGTCACCGACATCTACCCCGAGCATGTGGTGCTGGACGGCAACCACCCGCTGGCCGGCGTCGGCCTGCGCATGCACGTCAAGGTGTTGGACGTGCGCGAGGCCAGCGAAGCAGAAATCGAAGCCGGCAGCCTCGGCGAGGCGGTGTTCCAAGTCAGTCATGGTGCGCCACCTGACGCCCAATTGCATTGACCACTGCTTGCTGCCCGCCCCAATGACCGAGCCCACGGCGTACTCGGTCTCCAGCGTCTACCAGCAACTCGAGCAAGCCCTGCGCGAGCAAGCCCTGCGCGAGCGCGAGGTGATTCTCGAGACCGCCGGGGTCGGCATCGTCTTTGTCAAGCAAAGGCGGATCCTGCGCTGCAACCAGCGCTTTGCCGAGATCTTTGGTCAGACCCGCGCGGAGGATATGCAGGGCTTCGCCAGCATTGATCTTTATCCTGATGAGGCCGCATTCAAGCTGCTCGGTGCCGAAGCCTACCCGGTGCTGGCCAGCGGCCAGCGTTTCAAGACCGAGCGGCTGATGAAGCGCCGGGACGGCACGCTGTTCTGGTGCAGCCTGACCGGGCGCTTGATCAACCCGGCGGACGCATTCGAGGGCTCGATCTGGATCGTCGACGACATCAGCGAGCAAAAAATCGCCGAGGCCAAACTGTTGTCCGTCACCACCGGCCAGCGCCTGATCCTGGACCATGCGATGGTCGGCATCGTGTTCTTGCGCGACCGCCATATGACCCAGTGCAATCGCAGCTTTGAGGAGTTACTCGGTTACGCCCCGGGTGAGCTGGACGGCAGCTCCTCACGCCAATGGTATTTGAGCGACGAGGCCTGGGATGAGGCCGGCCGGCTGTGCTACGCGCCGTTTACCGCCGGCCTTGCCTTTCAAGGCGAACTGCTGCTGCGCAAAAAGGACGGCACGCCGATCTTCTGCGAGGTACGCAGCAAGGCGATTGATGCCAGCAATCTGGGCCTGGGCTCGATCTGGATCACCATGGACATCAGCGCCCGCAAGAACGCCGAAGCCGCCCTCGTCAAAGCCAAGCAGCAGCTCGAACACATGGTGGCGCAGCGCACCGAGCAGCTCAATGCCTCGGTGCAGGCGCTGCAGCAAAAAGTGCGGGAGCAGCAAGCATCCGAGGCACGCATCCAGCAACTTGCCCACTTTGATGCGCTGACCGGCCTGCCCAACCGCGCGCTGCTGAATGACCGCAGCAACCAGGCGATCGACATCGCCAAGCGCCGCGGTGACACCTTGGCCCTGCTGTTCCTCGACCTGGACCATTTCAAAAACGTCAACGACTCGCTCGGCCACCGCTTTGGTGACGAACTGCTCAAGGAGCTGGCGCGCCGGCTCAAGTTGGCGGTGCGCGAACAAGACACGGTCTCGCGCCTGGGCGGCGACGAATTCATCCTGGTGCTGCCCGGCGCCGATGCGGCCGGCGCCGCCCATGTGGCGGCCAAGGTGATGGAGTTGGCCACACAGGCCTTTCTGATTGAGCAGCATGAAATCACGGTGACGCCTTCGGTCGGCGTGGCGCTGTATCCGCTCGACGGGCTGGACTTTGACGCGCTGTGCCGCTGTGCCGACGTGGCCATGTACCGCGCTAAGCAGGACGGACGCAACGGCTTTCGTTTTTTCACCGCCGAGATGCAGGCCGAAGCGGCCCGTGCCCTGCTGCTGGAGAACGCCTTGCGGCGGGCGCTGGAACGCGCGCAGCTGAGCCTGCACTATCAGCCGCAAATCTGCATCGCCAGCGGCCGGGTGATTGGCGCCGAGGCCTTGCTGCGCTGGCAGCACCCCGATTTGGGTTCGGTCAGCCCGGCCGAATTCATCCCGATTGCCGAGGCCAGCGGGCTGATTCTCCAGATCAGCGAATGGGTCATGCGCACGGCTTGCTGTCAACTCAAAGACTGGATGGCGGCTGGCATGGCCGAACTGATCATGGCGGTCAATCTGTCCTCGGTGCAGTTCCGCCGCGCCGACCTGCCGGCCCTGATCAGCCGCATCCTGGACGACTGCGAACTGCCGCCGGCGCTGCTGGAGCTGGAGCTGACCGAGGGGGTAGCGATGAACAATCCGCTCGGCGCCATCGCGGTGATGAATGATCTGCATGACCGGGGCGTGCGCATGTCGATCGACGACTTTGGCACCGGCTACTCGTCGCTCAGCTATTTGAAGAAGTTCCGCGTCTACAAACTCAAGATTGACCAGCAGTTTGTGCGTGACCTCAGCAACGACCCGGAAGACCGTGCCATCGTCAGCGCCATCATCAGCATGGCCAAAAGCCTCGGGCTGCAGACGATCGCCGAGGGCGTGGAAACGCAAGGCCAGCTGGACTTTCTGCGCGCGCAGGGCTGCAATGAAGTACAGGGTTACTTGTTTGCCAAGCCGATGCCGGCCGAGGCGTTCAGCAGTTTCGTGCGGGAGCGGGATGGTTCGGCGAGTGGGTTTATGACTGGCGTTTGAGTCGAATTTGGCGCGATCTGGTTGGCTGCAATGTGCCCATCGCTGTCACTCATCGCGCGAGATCGCCCGACGCTGGAAGGCTGTCTGCCGTCGCTGAGTTTTAGCGGGCCAGCGCCCGCTGCCTTCACCACCGGTCAATGGATCGTTCGAGGGCTGAGTGGCCGGTGCACCTCCAGGACCTGCCCCTCAGCAGAATTTGAGCTGCGGACGGTCGAGGCCCAACGCGGCGCAGGTCAGCGGCAGCTCGCGCGAACAGCGAACTGGCGGTAGCCGCACCGGGGTGCGCCCGTGACCTTCGAGCTGATCGCTGGGTACGGCAGCGCACAGACGCCGACGTTGTGCCCGCCCAAGCTGGGCATATGAACATCACCACAATGCTTCCCGCCGCATGCCTGCTCTTCGCCGTGTCGTCATGGGCAGAGGTTCCGCTTACAGCCCCCAAGCCGAAGCCGCTCGTGCCCGCCATCGATCCGACGAAGAAGGAAGTGCCTATCGGGCGTGTCGTTACCGGGAAGATGGACTTCCAGCTCAGCCTCGAGGGTTCGGAGGCGATGTGGATGTCCATGGGCACACCGCCCGCCTGGGGCGCCCATGCTCCGCAGGCCGCCGAGCGTTTCCACGTCGAACTCAAACTCACCGATCCGCGGTCCAAGACGCGCATCCCATATGCGAATGTGTCGTTCAACGCGACCAATGTGGATACAGGCAAGACGATGACCTTGCTGCTGCCGCCGATGTGGGGCAGCAGCGGGCTGCACTACTCGGCGAACAGTGCCTTGCTAGGCGATGGAACCTATGCAGTGACGACAACGGTCGATGTGCCGACCTTTCAGCGTGAGCTCAAGGACAAGGATCTCTGGTCCACGCCGGTGAGCGCGAGATTTCACTTCAAGTTGACAGACGGCAAGGTGACAGAAGTCTCGACCCCGAATCGTTGAGAAGCGGCTGTTCGTCAACACGAACTCAGAGACTGAGAAATTTTGTAGCGAGCGGCCGTCAGGCTAGGCGGACGGAGCACAGAAACCGCAACGTACTCCATGTACGTGAGGATTTCGAGCATCCGGCCAACGACGCATGGCGGCCGCGCAGTAAAAAGTTCTCTGGCTCGCAGTGCTGGCCGACCTGACTGCGGCGCAACGCGCCGATGAAGTCGCCTAGCGGCCAGTCAACACAGGCTCGAATTTATCAGGCGCGCAAAGGAGTTCGGCAATGAGAAATACGACACCTCGCGCGCCCCTGAGTGCGGCCGTATTCATTCTGGCAACGATCCTTGTGACCGCGGTCGTGGCTGAGCCAGCTGCAGGGTCCGCCGCGTTGCCGCAGCGCATCAGTGCCCCTGAACTCAAACGCATGTTGATGGATCTCCCTGGCACGTTTGAAATCGTGGACATACGCCCGCCGGCCCCCTATGCCGATTTCAGCCTGCCCGGGTCGGCCAACGTGCGCATCGCCGATGTCATCGCCAACCCGTCCTATCGCAACGGCAACGTCCCATTGGTCATCGTCGATCGCGACGGCTCGCTGGCCATGGCTGTAGGTGGCATCCTCTCACAAGGTACCCGGCGGTCGATCAGGGTGCTGCATGGCGGACTGGAAGCCTACTGGAACGATACCGCGGCGCTACTGCCGTCAGACCTAGCCCCCGCTCCAGCACCAGTTCAAGCTCCAGCGGCAAAAGCTCCGACTGCCGCGAAGGCGGCGGTCGCGGCGCCGGCCGCCCGTTCGACACCGACGAAGTCGAGCGCGGGCTGCTGATCATGACGACTGCAAGCGACGATCGTCGTGGCCAGCCGGCGCCCTACGGGAATCCCTACCTCGTGGGGGTTCTGCTTGGGCTGGTGCTCTTGGCCTCGTTCGTCATTCTTGGCGCCGGGCTCGGCGCGTCGGGCGGCATCGCGCGCTTCGGGGCGGCACTCTCCGCCTTCGTTGCGCCGGCGCACACGCTGGGCAGCGCGTATTTCGGCAAATGGGG
>NZ_JANNMI010000080.1:0-5312 GCF_031397715.1 Roseateles sp. | reverse complement strand
TCGCGCCGGGTCAGCCGCTGAATCTGCAGAATCACCCGCGTTAGCACCAACAAGGCCATGGTGGCGTTGATCAACAGCCCCAAGGCCAGCATGGACCAGAGCCAGCCGAGCTGAAATTCGCTGGACGCCAGCAGCTCGAAGGCGACGGCCGGGCTTCGGAACGTGTTCAGCAAGGGCAGCAGCAGGAACAGCGCGATCACCAGCAGCGGCGCGCTCAGCCGGGCAGACGAACGCCGCGACAAGCGCGTGCGCAATTGCCGCCACGCATCTTGGGTGGCCAGCAGCGTCAACACCAGCGTGCTGCCGAAGACGATGCGCGTGTGCCAGCGTATATCGCCTTCAAAAGGCAGCCAAGCGAGGGCCGCCGCCGCGGGCACCAGCAGCAGCAAAGCGCTGCGCCAGGCCAGGCCCGCGCTGAGCGAGGACGGGCTCTCGCTCAAGGCCGGCATGACTGCGCGCAGCGTCGCCAAGGTGGCAATCGCCAGCACGTCCGAGCCCCAGAAAGCCAGCCACGCCGGCGCCTGTCCACGCAGGGATTGGGTCGCCAGGGCCGCCGCCAACAAGCCATTCGCCAACGCCATGCCGACCGATGCGCGGGGCGCCACGCGTGCCACCCCGGCCAGTAAGAGCCAGGCGACGCTGGCGAAGCCGCACACCAAGATGGTGGCGGCCAGCAGCGTAAAGGGATCGGAGGGCAAACCGTTCATGAGGCCTCCGCCGGCGTGCGGCCGAGCGCGGCATCGGGGTCGGCATCGGGGTCGGCCACACAGACCCGGTCACGGCCGGCCGCCTTGGCGCGGTAGACCAGCCGATCGGCCAGCGCCAGTGTGTTGTCGCCCTGCGGGTCAGCACGCTGACAAGCGACGACGCCGAAGCTGGCCGTCATCACCAGCGGCGCACCCTGCCATGGCAGCGATTGCTGGCGCAGCGCCGCGCACATGCGCTGCGCCACCCGGCCGGCATCGTCCAGCGAGGTGTGCGGCAGCAGCAGGCAGAACTCCTCGCCGCCGAGCCTTCCAAGCCGGTCCAGCTCGCGCATATTGGCGCGCAACACCGCCACCAGATGCAGCAAGGCGGCATCGCCGGCGGCGTGGCCAAACTGATCATTGATGCGTTTGAAATGGTCCACATCAATCATCACCAAGCTGTGCAGCTGGCCACGTTCGACCTGCGCCTGCAGCGTTTGCAGCTCGGTAGCCAGGGCGCGCCGGTTCAGCGCGTCGGTCAGCGGGTCGCGTCGCGTCATGTGCTGAATCCGTGCGATCAGGCGCATCACGACAATGCTGACCAGCCCCAAGGCGATCAGCAGCGCCATCAGCAAATACAGCCAGGCCAGGGTCGACTGGGACAAGCTGCCCTGCATCAAAAAGCCGCGCGCATCCTGCACCCACAGCAAGCTGGCGCTACGCGCCAGCAAGAGCAGGCCGGTCAGAAAAAAGGGCATCGCCAGCAGCGCCGTCAACCAGGCCGGCTGCACGGCGCGGCAGCCGCTCAAGACATCACGCGCGCAGCAAATAGACAACAGCGCCGAAGCCAGCACCAGCGGCGGCAAACTCGGCCCATCGCCGCCCAACCAATCGCCAGCCAGCATCAGCAGCGCCGCGCTGCCGGTGATGACGGCCACATCGCCCCAGTGCTGGCGCAAACGCATCAGCCTGCGCACGCCCAAGCTCATCAAGGCAAAGGCGGCCAAGCTGCACAGCGATTGTGGCCAAACGCCCAAAGCGCTGGGCCACCAGCTTTGGCAGGGCAAGCACAGCAGGCTGGGAATGAACAAGACATAGGCCGCGCACAAGCGCGAGCCGGCGGCGGGTGCGATGCGAAACGCGCGCACCAAAACCAGCCAGACCATGGCCATGAAGCCGTTGACGACGGCGGTGACCAGCGCGAGGGTCTGCGCGTCGGAGGGGGGCATGAGCGGCGGGCGTCCAGTCAGCGCCGCTCGACCACCAAGGCATTCATATTCAGGGCCAGCTTGACCCGCTCGGCCGCCATATGCGCATCGGCGCGCGAGCTGTAGGGGCCGGCTTGCAGGCGGTGCAGGCCGCCGTCTTTGAACACCGCCAACAGCGGTGCCATCCAATCCAGCTCTTGCAACAACTTCTGACGGAACTGCTCGGCGCCGTCGAGCTTGGCATAAGCACCCATCTGGACCCAGAAGCCGGGCGCGGCGTGGCGCGGCAGCGTTACCACCGGCACTTCGGGTGCGCTTTTGGTGGCCACCATGAAGGGGCTCAGCGGCTGCGGCGCACCGGCCGGCTGAGTGGAGGCGAACAGCGGCGCGTCGACCGGGCCGCGTTGCCAGGCGCCGCTGCGAATGTCCTCAAACGTGATGCGCTCCAGCTCAACCGGGGCGACGCCGCGCAACACATCCAGCTTCAGTGCGGCGGTGTAGCTGAGATCAATGATGCGGGTCGAATGAAAGGGCCCGCGGTCATTGATGCGCACCAGCACCTCGCGGCCATTGGCCGGGTTGCGCACCCGGGCATAACTCGGAATCGGCAGGGTCGGGTGCGCCGCCGTCATTGCATACATATTGTAAATTTCACCGCTGCTGGTGGAGCGGCCGTGAAACTTCTTGCCGTACCAGGAAGCAAGGCCGCGCTCGATCAGCGGCGCATCACTGGTGATGGGCTCGTAGCGCTGGCCCAAGACTTCGTAGGGCTTGTTGGGCCCGCCCTTGCGGATGGGCTCGATCTGCGGCTGGGCGTCGGGCACTTGTTGCAAATTGGCCGGGATGATGGCTTCGGGGCCGTCTTTGCCGCCGTCTTTGCCGCCATACGCCGCCGCATTCAGCGGCGCACGGCTGGCGCAGCCGGCTAGGCCAAGGGCGGCCGTGGCCAGCAAGGGCAGGGCGCACCGGCCGAACCAGCCTGAGCAAGAGAGCGAAAGTTTCAACATGGGCGCTACCCTAAACCATTTCGGCTTCAGGGCCAAGCGGCGCGAACAGTCGTATGCTGCGCGCACCTTCGTTTTCGGGTCTGCATATGAGCGACTACATCTTTCCTCCGGCCGTTCAGCCCAGCGTGGCCGTGCGCGGCACGGCCGCCCGCTATGCCGTCGCACGGATCTTTTGCGTCGGCCGCAACTACGCCGCCCATGCCCGCGAGATGGGCTCGGACCCGGACCGCGAGCCGCCGTTCTATTTCAGCAAGCCGGCCTGCGCCCTGGTGCCCTCGGGCAGCCATGTGGCCTACCCGCCCGCCACCCAGAACTACCACTACGAGATGGAGCTGGTGGTCGCTATCGGCGCGCCGGTGTTCAAGGTGACGCCTGAGGTGGCGCGTGCCGCGGTGTGGGGCTACGGCGCCGGCCTCGACATGACACGGCGTGACCTGCAGGCCGAGGCCAAGGCGCATGGCCGGCCTTGGGACACCGCCAAGGGCTTTGATCAATCGGCCGTTATCACCGAGCTGGTGCGTGCCAGTGAGACCGGGGCCATGGCGGCCGGCGCGATCACGCTGTCCGTCAACGGCATTGAGAAACAGCGCGGTGATTTGGCCGACATGATCTGGAATGTTGCCGAGATCGTCGCCAACCTGTCCCAGCTCTACCATCTGCAGCCCGGTGATTTGATCTACACCGGCACGCCCGACGGTGTCGGCGCTGTGCTGCCGGGCGATGTGATCAGCGGCCAGATCGCCGGCCTGCCTAGCGTGAGCCTGACCATTACCCAACCCGACTGACTGGTATGTTCGACCACAACGAAACCCTTGCCGAGGCGCGCCAGCGCAATATCCGCGACGCCTTGTTCGAAGACATTGGCGTGTGTGACTGGACCGCGCAGCTGGTGCCGGCCGGCCGCCGCGTCAAGGCCCATGTGCGGGTGCGTGAGGCGGCCGTGCTGTGTGGGCGCGACTGGTTCGAGGGCGTGTTCGCGGCGCTTGACCCGAGTAGTCGGATTGAATGGCTGTACGCCGAGGGCGCCGAAATGGCGGCCGACACGCTGGTTTGCCGCATTGAGGCCGATGGCAGGCTGCTCTTGTCGGCCGAGCGACCGGCGCTGAACTTTTTGCAACTGCTGTCGGCCACCGCGACGCTGACGCACGCGCACATGAGCGCGATCGCCGGCGCCAGCAGCAACCCACGCGGCTGCGTGGTGCTCGACACCCGCAAGACCCTGCCGGGCCTGCGGCTGGCGCAGAAATACGCGGTACGCGTCGGCGGCGGCGCCAACCAGCGGCTGGCGCTGTATGACGGCATCCTGATCAAGGAGAACCATATCGCCGCTGCCGGGGGCGTCAGCGCCGCACTGCGCGCCGCTCAAGCCTTGAGTTCGGGCGTGGGCATCCAGGTCGAGGTCGAGTCCATGGCCGAGTTGCAAGAGGCGTTGGATGCGGGCGCGGTCAGTGTGCTGTTGGATGAGTTCAGCGAGCCCATGATGCGTGAGGCGGTGGCCTTGAGCGCTGGTCGGGCGCTGCTGGAAGTGTCCGGCGGTGTGGCGCTAGACCAGCTGCGCTGGATCGCCGCCACCGGCGTCGACCGCATCTCGATCGGCCGGCTGACCAAGGATGTGCGGGCGGTGGATTATTCGATGCGGGTAGATGTGGGTTGAGGGTTTGGTTTTTCTGGCTATGGGCAATTGCAGGCGGGATCGGTCAGCATGGCATCAACTCCGGGGGAACAGAAGCCCGCCAAGCGGGGGCAATGGCTTTTTGTTCCCCCAGGTGTTTCCCCGCCTTGCTTGCGCTGTAAAGCCCCGACATGCGCCAACATGACGTAAAAAAACCCCTAAGTCGTTGATTTACTTAGGGGCTTGATGCTTTGTGAACCCTTGTGATTCACTGATTTGGTGCGACCGGCAAGAATCGAACTTGCGCCTAAGCCTTCGGAGGGCCCAATGATATCCACTTCACCACGGTCGCTGACTGGAGCAGGATTCTAACCCGCGCGTGCTTGGGTCCTGGCAAACTCGGCCAGCAGGGCCAAAATTGCCGCCATCGCGGCGGCAGCCGCGGCTTGACGCAGAGCGTCTCGCATTGCGCCAGCAAGTTGGCATACAGGCCGGGCGCGCCGGGGCGCCGCGCCAGCACCCCCGGCTGCGGCCGGAATATCAGCCGGCAGATTTGGCAACAAGGGTGGCGCCACGCCAACGTCCCTGAGTCCATGGGTGCAGCGCACTCGATATAATCTTGCGGTTTTGCGCCCCGCGTTTTGTGGGGCACAGCCTTTCTTCTGTCTGCCCCAACACGGCTAATCGGCCAACGAGGATTACATGAGCGCAAATAACAATCACGAGAACACAAAAGCTCAAGCTCAAGCGCAGGCAAACGCACAAGCACACGCACACGATGAAGAGGCCCACGAAGGCC
>NZ_JANNMI010000043.1:0-11243 GCF_031397715.1 Roseateles sp. | reverse complement strand
TCGGTGTTGGCGGTGGACGAGGCCGGCCTGCTGCACCCCTTGGCGGCACCCAGCCTGCCCTCCAATTTCAGCGCCGCCTTGGACGGGCTGGCCATCGGCCCGTCGGTCGGCTCCTGCGGCACGGCGGCGTGGCGCGGCAAGGCCGTGCAGGTCAGCGATATTGCCAATGACCCGCTTTGGGTCGACTACCGGGCCTTGGCCCTGTCCTTTGGCCTGGGCGCATGCTGGTCGACGCCGATATTTTTGAATCCGCAAAAGGTGGGCGCTAGCTTTGCGCTGTATTACCGCGAGGCGCGCGATGTGGCGCCGTTTCATCGCCGCATGGTCGAGGCCTGTGAGCAGCTCTGCACGGTGGCGCTCAAGCATGACGAGCATCTGCACCAGATCGAACGGCTGGCCTATTTCGACGGCGTGACCGGCTTGCCCAATCGCACTTTGTTTGCCGACCGGGTTCGGCAGGGCTTGCCACTGGCCGAGCGCGCAGGCGCACCGGCGGCCTTGCTGTTGCTGGACTTGGATAGATTCAAGACCGTCAACGACACCCTCGGCCACGCCAGCGGCGACCAGGTGCTGCGCCAAGCCGCGCAGCGCCTGAGCGCTTGCCTGCGCGAGGCGGACACCCTGGCCCGCTTTGGTGGCGACGAATTTGTCGCCTGGTTGCCCGGCTGCAACGCCAGTTATGCCATGCAAGTGGCGGCCAAGCTGCTGGCGAGCTTGGCGTCGCCGCTGGAGTTGGCGGACCAGGCTGCGCCGTTGCTGATCAGCGCCAGCATCGGCGTGAGCTGCTTCCCGGAGGACGGCCATGAGCTGGACAAGTTGCTCAAGCATGCCGACATCGCCATGTACGAAGCCAAGCGGGCCGGCCGCAACTGCGCACGCTTTTACCTGCCGGCGATGAATCAAGCGCTGGACACCCGCGTGGCGCTTGAAAGTGCGCTGCGCCAAGCCTTGTCCAGCAACACGCTGGCCCTGCACTACCAGCCCAAGCTGCGCTTGAGCGACGGCGTGCTGGTCGGCGCCGAGGCCTTGCTGCGCTGGTGGCACCCGCTGCACGGGCAAGTGCCGCCCGACACCTTCATCCCGATGGCCGAGGAATGCGGCCTGGTCAATGCGCTGGATGCCTGGGTGCTGGAGGCGGCCTGCGCTCAACTGGCAAGTTGGCGCGAGCAAGGCGTGGCTATTCAAGCGGTGGCGGTCAATGTGTCGCCCACCCGCTTTCAGCAAGACGATGTGGCCGCGCATGTGCACTCACTGCTGCAAAAGCATGATTTGCACGCCGAACAGATCACGCTGGAGATGACCGAGCGGCTGCTGCTGGAACACGCGCCGCGCACGGTGGATCAGCTCAATCAGCTGCATGCGATGGGCGTGCGTTTGTCTATCGACGACTTCGGCACCGGCTACTCCAGCCTGAGCTATTTGAAGCGCCTGCCGGTCAGCGAGCTCAAGCTCGACAAGAGCTTTGTGCGCGACCTGGAGACCGACGCCGATGACCGCGCCCTGTCCAGCGCCGTGATCGGCATTGGCCGCGCCTTGGGGCTGGCCGTAGTGGCCGAAGGTGTAGAGACCGAGGGCCAGCGCCGCGTCTTGATCGAGGCCGGCTGCGAAATCGCGCAGGGCTATTTGTTCGCCCGCCCGCAGTCGGCGCAGGACCTGCAGGCTTGGTTGAAGCTACGCTGATTTGAGTTGGGCTAAGTCAAACGAGTTGCGCTGATCACCACGCCGTCAGCGTCGGCATACAGCCAGTCACCGGGGCGAATGCTGACACCGTGCAGGTGCAGCAGCACATCGGCCAGGCCTTGGCCCTTGCGATCGGTCGGCATCGGCACATGGCCGAGCGCCAAGATACCGAGCTGCGCCTGCGCCAGCTCGGCCACATCGCGCACGCAGCCATTGATCAAGAGTCCGGCCCAGCCATGGTGGGCTGCGGCCATACCCAATTGCCCACCCAATAGAGCCCGCCGCAATGAGCCGGCGCCGTCCACCACCAAGACGCGCCCGTGTCCGGGGCTCTCGACGGCGGCCTTGACCAGGCTGTTGTCATCAAAGCACTTGACCGTGCTGACCGGGCCGGCAAAGCTGGACAGGCCGCCATAACTGCGAAACACGCCGGGGAGCCAGCGGAAGTTGCCCGAGTCATCGCTCTTGTGGGCGTCACAGAAATCACAGGTCGAAAAGGCCTGGGTCATGGCAGCACCGCCTCATTCGACAAGGGGTCGGCCAAGACCTTGATGCGCACCCCGTGCATGGACACCACCTGGCCGGCGCGGATCTTGGCGGTCTTGCGCAACTCGTCCTGGCCGTTGACCTGCACATGGCCCTCGCTGATCAGCACCCGGGCGCGGCCACCGCTCTCGACCAAGCCATTGGCCTTGAGCAGCTTGTCCAGCTCGATGTACTCGCCGCGCAATTCGAATTCAATTTGAGAGATCTTCATGCTGCAATTGTCTCAAACATGGCTTGGTCGTCGAAGCGCTGAAATTGGAACGTACTCCTTGTAGAGGAGGGTTACGAGCAAAAGCCCACTATTCGAGGATCCGCCGCCTTCTCAATGAAACCCGGGATACCGATGAACGCGACGGTTTGGTTCGCCAAGCCATTAAGATTCAACGCTTGCGAAAAGCCCAAACTTTGTAGAGAGTATTCAATGCTGATCAAGCAAATTCAGATCAAGAATCTGCTGAGCTATGGCCCGGATTCCGGCCCAACCAAGCTGAGGGCGTTGAATGTGCTGATCGGGCCGAACGGCTCCGGCAAGTCAAATTTCCTTGAAACCCTGGCCTTGCTGCAGGCGGCTCCCGATCAAATTACCCGCCCGATCCGGGATGGCGGCGGCTTGAATGATTGGTTGCACAAGTCATCGGCGACAACGTCGTCGCCGGAAGCGTCGATAGAGGCCTTGATCGTCAGCCCAAACAAGACCACCGATTTTCGCTTTGGAATTTCCTTCCACGGTGAGGGGGGGCGCTTCGAGATCAGCAACGAGTACTTGGAGAACGAACACCCTTCAGCGGGATCAACTCAACCCTACTTTTATTACCGCTGGAACGACGGTCACCCGGTTCTGAATACGTCCAACAACTCGCTTGGCACTCGAAAATTGCTGCGGGAATCGATCCAGCCCGACCAATCCATCTTGGCGCAGAAGCGCGATACCGACCTGTATCCGGAGCTGACTTGGGTCGGCGACCAACTGCGCGCCATGCGGCTGTACCGAGAATGGACCTTCGGCCGCTACGCCGCCCCGCGCCTGCCGCAGAAAACCGATCTACCAAATGACCGCTTGGAGCAAGACAGTTCCAACCTGGGGCTGATCATCAATCGCCTGCGCATGAACGTTGGGGCACGCAAGCAACTGCTCGAAGCGCTCAAACTGATCTACAACGGGGTCGAAGACATTGATGTGCGCGTCGAAGGTGGCACCGCACAAGTCTTCCTGATCGAAGCCAATGGCATCATGCCGGCGACACGTTTGTCAGATGGCACGCTGCGTTATTTGTCCCTGCTCGCCTTGCTCTGCGACCCGACGCCGCCGCCCTTGATTGTGATTGAAGAGCCAGAACTTGGGCTTCATCCCGACGTGTTGCCCTCGCTGGCACGCTTGCTGATTGAAGCCAGTTCGCGCACCCAAATCATTGCCACGACGCATGCACCGGCGTTGATTGATGCCTTGTCTGAGACTCCGGAATCCGTCTTGGTTTGTGAGCGCAACGCCAAAGGCACGCAGATTGAGCGATTGGATGCTGCCGATCTGCAACCGTGGCTGACATCGTTCCGACTGGGTGAGTTGTGGACTCGCGGCGAGATTGGGGGCACGCGGTGGTAGCGCGGATCAAAAACGATGTGTTCGTTTATGCCGAGGGAGGCGGCAGCGGCGCGGGCAGCGCGGCGTTGCAAGCCGATTTCCGGCAGGCGATGTCAGTCTTCTTCGAGGGTACTGTGTTGGGTGCCACGCGCCGCCCCCGCGTGGTGGTCTGCGGTGGTCGTGACCACGCGTTCGACAGCTTCACCACGGCCATCACCCTGGGCAAGAACGCCTTGCTTCTGGTCGACAGCGAGGAGGCGGTCAGCAGCGCTCACTGCACCAAGCCACTGACCAACTTCATGCCGTGGGCACACCTACTCACCCGCGATGGGTGGCATCGGCCCTCGGCCGCGACCGACGCCGACTGCCACCTGATGACGCAGTGCATGGAAAGCTGGTTTTTGGCTGACTGGGCCGCGACAGCACTATTTTTCGGGCAAGGTTTCAAAAAGGCAGAGCTGCCCAAGGGGCCTGTCGAGGGCATCTCGAAGACGGCCGTCTACAAGGCCTTGGCAACCGCCAGCGCCAAGTGCGAACCCAAAGATCCATACGGCAAAGGCGCGCATTCATTCAAACTGCTGGCCCTCGTCAAGCCGAGCCTGATCGTCAACGCTTCGCCCTGGGCGGAGCGCTTCATCGACGAACTCGCGCGACGTAAACCTTGATCCGCCCTTCCCCCGCCGAACTGCTGCTGCTTGCCAGCGTCTTCATCGTCGCCGCCTGCGGCCTGGTCTATGAGTTGACGGCCGGTGCGCTGGCCAGTTACTTGCTCGGTGACTCGGTGCTGCAGTTCTCCACCATCATCGGCACTTATCTGTTCGCGATGGGTCTGGGCTCGTGGTTGAGCCGCTATCTGAAACGCCAGCTGGTGGCACAGTTTTTGAAGATCGAGCTGCTGGTCGGCTTGGTCGGCGGGCTGATGCCGGCCGCGCTGTTCATCGCCCACAGCCTGCTGCCGCGGGTACAGTTGTCGGCCTTTCGGGTGCTGCTCTTCGTCCTGGTGCTGCTGGTCGGCGCCCCCGTCGGGCTGGAGATTCCGCTGGTCATGCGGATTCTAAAAAAGCAGTTCAGCGAGCGCTATGCGCTGGGCGATCTGGTCTCCCAGGTGCTGACCTTTGATTACCTCGGCGCGCTGGTCGTGGCCCTGGCCTTCCCGCTGCTGCTGGTGCCCCACCTCGGCCTGGTGCGCACGGGGCTGTTTTTCGGCGTCCTGAATGTGCTGGTAGCGGTCTGGGCGCTGATCCTGTTCCGGCCGCAACTGCGGGCCTGGAACAGCCATGCCTGGGCCTGCGCGGTGGCACTTGCCATCTTGCTGGCCGCCCTGGCTGGCGCTGACCGGCTGACCAGCTGGGCCGAGGACCGCTTCTACGGCGAACACATCCTGCTGCGCGAGAGTTCGGACTATCAGCGCGTCGTCGTCACCCAGGGCAATGCCGGTGTGCGCTTGTTCCTGAACGGCAATCTGCAATTCAACTCCAAGGACGAGTACCGCTATCACGAGGCGCTCGTACACCCGGCGATGGCCGGCCATGGCGCGCCGAAGAAGGTCTTGGTCTTGGGCGGCGGCGACGGCATGGCCGTGCGGGAGGTATTGCGTTACCCGAGCGTGCAAAGCGTCACTTTGGTCGAGCTGGACCCGCATATGACGCGGCTGTTCTCCAGCCTGCCCGTGCTGCGCCAGCTGAATCAAGACGCGCTGCTGAGCCCTAAGCTGACGATCGTCAACGCCGACGCGTTTGGCTGGCTGGAGCAGCAGGCTGGCTACTTCGATGTGATCGTGATCGACTTCCCCGACCCCAGCAATTTCGCGCTGGGCAAGCTCTACACCACGAGCTTTTATCAGCTGGTTGACCAGCATCTGACGGCGGGCGGATATGCGGTCGTGCAGACCACCTCGCCGCTGATCGCGCGGCGCAGCTTTTGGACCGTGGTCAGCACGCTGGAGGCGGCCGGCCTGACAACGACGCCCTACCACGCCCATGTGCCCAGCTTCGGCGAATGGGGCTTTGTGTTGGCCGGCCGGCGGCCCTGGGCGCCACCGCGCGCGCTGCCGGCGGGGCTGAAATTTCTGGACCTGCACGGCCTGCCGGCGCTGCTGCACTTCCCGCCCGATATGGCGCGCGTGCCGACCGAGGTGAACCGGCTGTCGAACCAGCAACTGGTGCATGAGTTCGAGGCCGAGTGGGGCAAGGTGCATTGAGTGCGTAGGCGTGAACTGTTGATAGGCAGCGGCGCGGCCCTGCTGGCTGGCTGTGACTCACCCCAGCCCGAATTGGCCGGGGGCTGGGAGGGTGGCGCCCACGCCGAACGCGGCCATCGCTTGCGCTCGGCCCTGCCAAAACCGGGCGACGGCCCGCTGCGCCGCACGAAAATTCTGATCATCGGCGGCGGGGTGTCAGGTCTTGCCTGCGCGCGGGCCCTGAGCCAGGCCGGCAGCAGCGACTTTGCGCTGCTGGAGCTGGAAGATGCCTGCGGCGGCAATAGCCGCGCCCACAAAATGGGCGGCATGGCCTGCCCGACCGGCGCGCATTACCTGCCCTTGCCCGGCTCGCAGTCACGCGAGGTGTACCAGTTGCTTGAAGAGTTAGGTCTGGTGCAGCAGCAATTCGGCCGCGCAGTCTGGGACGAGCGCCATCTCTGCCACAGCCCGCAAGAGCGCTTGTTTTTTGACGGGGCTTGGCACGCGAGCCTGCTGCCGCCGGCATTGACGGATGCGGCCCTCGCTCAACAGCGGCTGTTCGAGCGCTTGGTTGAAAGCGCACAGGCGACACTGGGCTTTGCCATGCCAAGCCGGCGCGCGGCCTGGGGCGCCGGCCATGCCGCTTTGGACGGCCAGACCTTCGCCGCTTGGTTGGCAGTTGAGGGCCTGCAAGACCCGCATTTGCTTTGGTATCTGGACTACTGCTGCCGCGACGACTACGGCGCCGGCATCCAAACCGTGTCGGCCTGGGCGGGCTTGCACTATTTCGCCAGCCGCCACGGCTTTCATCCGGCAAACTCAAACGGCGAGCGCGAGGCGGTGCTGACCTGGCCGCAAGGCAATGCCTTTTTGACCGACGCGATTGCCGCGCCCTTGGCGGCGCAGATTCACCGCGGCCGCAGCGTCTTGCAGGTCGAGGCGGGCAAGCATGGCGTCGAAGTCTTGGCCTGGAACGAGACAGGCCAAGCGCCCGAGCGCTGGCAGGCCGACCAGGTGGTGCTGGCAACGCCGCTCCTCGTTGCCAACAAGCTGCTGGGCCAGCGCCTGGCGCCGCTGACAGACGCCGTCAAGCAGCTGCGTTATGCACCCTGGTTGGTGGCCAATCTGCAGCTCAAAGTGCCGCTGCTGCAGCGCATCGGCGCCCCGCCCGCCTGGGACAATGTGATCTACGGCAGCCAAGCGCTGGGCTATGTGGACGCCATGCACCAGAGCCTCAAGCCCCAAGCCGGCGCGACGGTGCTGAGCGCCTACTGGGCCTTGCCGCAAGCACGGCGCGCTGAGCTGCGGCAACAGGATTGGCGCCACTGGCTGGGCCAGGTCTTGGCCGAGTTGAGCCCCGTACACCCCGATCTGGCCGGCCAGCTGCAGCGCGCCGACTTGGTGCGCTGGGGGCATGCGATGAGCATCCCGCTGCCCGGCGTGCGCAGCTCGGCGGCGCTGCAAGCCCTGCTGACGCCGCAAGGCCGCATTCACTTTGCGCACAGCGACCTGGCCGGCTACTCGGTGTTTGAGGAGGCTTACACGCGCGGCCATGAACAGGGCTCAAGCCTCGCGGGCTAACAACGCCTCGGCTAACGACCCACTTCATCGCAAGCCCATCGCGGCAGCCTGCAAGTAACGTGAATCGCCATAGACCGCCCATTCTTCGCGGCAGGCATGCACCAGTTTGATGGCGTGGTCGTCTTCGGACAGGGTTGCCGCATCGGCCAATGCGCTCCAAGTCGGCGCCGGCTCGGCCGCCAACGGGATGTCGCGCCACTGCACCCGCCCGGCCATATAGGCGGCCATGTAGGCGGCGATAAAGGCTGCGGTCAGGATGGTCTGAGCCTCGATTTGAAAGTGCGGATCGGCCGGCACCCAGGGTGCCAACACTCGCACAGCGCGCAGGCCGGTGATCATGTGCAGCACCGTGAAGTTGGCGCTGTGCAAGTAATAGTCCAAGGCCAGCTTTGCCAGCTCGGCCACACGCGCCAGCAAGGTCGGCGCGGGGGCCGGCGCTGCCCAAACTAACTCGGCATACACAGGCCTGGCGCTGGCCTCCAGCATGCGCAGGAAAATCAAGGCTGCCTGACTGCGCCAGGTGGATGCGCTGGCCACCAAGCGCTCGGACCAAGCAGCCAAGGTCAAGGGCTCAACACCGCTCGGCGACAAGGCCGGCACCGGCAGCTGCTGCCAGCGGCTGGCCCAATAGGCCAAAGCAGCGGCCAGCTCGCCGGCATGGCCGCCCTGCAACGCGTGAGCAAGCCGAATCGCGCCATGAAACGCGACCGCCGAAATGCCGGGCAGCAAGTCGGGCAAGACCCGGCGCAGCAGCGCATCCCGACCTTCCGCGGCCAAGGCCAATTCAAAATAGCTGCGCAAGGCTCCGAAGGCCGACCAGTCGCCACGCAAGCTCAGCCAGTCCTGTGGCGGTGCCGCTGGAGGCGGCGCCGCCATGCCCTCAAATCGACGGCTATAGCTATTGAAAAACGCGGCCATGCGGGTCTCGTCGGCACCCAGGCTGTGCAGCGCATGCATGGCCATGGGCAGATGGCTGCTGAGTTGATCACCGTACTCGAGCGGGAATTGCCGCAAATTGAGTTCCAGCCAAGGGGCCAGTGCGGTGGTGTTTTCCTGTGTGTGGGTCATGATGGGCTTGGTTGAGTTAACAGTGCCTCTATACTCAAAGTTCAAGTTAACTTGAAGTCAAGCACTATTCTTTAGCCATGCAGACGCCAGCAAGCCCAAAGACAGCCAAGCCAGACACCCGCCTCGCAATCGGTGACTTGGCCAAGCGCAGCGGCGTGGCCGCCAGCGCCCTGCGCTTTTATGAAGACCAAGGCCTGCTGATCAGCCAACGCAGTGACAGCGGAAGCAAACAAGGCGGCAGGCGCCACTATGCGAGAGGTGATTTGCGCCGTGTCGCCTTTATCCGCGCGGCGCAAACGGTCGGGCTGAGTCTGGAGCAGATTCGTGCTGCCTTGGCCGAGCTGCCCGATGGGCGCACGCCGACGGCTGCTGACTGGACTCGGCTCTCAAGCGCTTGGCGGCCCCTCCTCGATCAGCGCATTGCCGAATTGACCCGGCTGCGCGACACCTTAAGTTCATGCATTGGTTGCGGCTGCTTGTCACTGAGCAAATGCGCGCTCTACAACCCGGCCGACAGCGCGGCCAAGGCCGGGCCGGGTGCGCGCTACTTGTTGGGGGACGCGCCGCCGGCCGCTAAAGCAAGCCGCCCCGCTGCAAAGCCTGCTGTTCCACCCGGGTCGGTGCGAAAGCGCTGATCAAACAGCTCATCAAGGCCTTGGCCTTGGCGCTATTGTCCCGGCCCATATTGCAGACATAGACATCGAGGGTCACGCCGCCCAACTCCGGCCAGGTGTGGACGGCCAGATGCGATTCGGCCAGCAGCACGACGCCGGTGATGCCGGACTGCGTCTCACCGGGTGCCGGTGTGAAGCGATGGAACAGCTCGGCCACCGCGCCCAGGCCGGCCTGAGCCACCGCCTCCACGCACAGCGCCTGCAGCTTGGCCGGTTCCAGCATCACGGCCAGATCGGCGCGGACACCGCTCAAATCAGCGGTCAGGTGCAGGCCTTGCACGACAGATGAGGCTTCAGCCGCCGGTGACCGGCGGAAAAAATGCCAGCTCGTCGCCGTCGCTGAGCAGGGCGGAGTCAAAGCAGAGCTGCTGATTCAAGGCGCTGCGCACCGCGCGGCCACGGGCCAGCAGCTCGGCATGGTCGGCCGAGCGGGCCAGCAGCAGATCGCGCACCTGGCCGACCGTGCTGCCGGCGGCCACTTGCAGCAATTCGCTCGCACCCAGGCGCTCGCGCAAGACGGCGAAGAACTTCAATCGGATCTGGATGGTGCTCATATCAAAAGCTCGGTCATCGGTAAGTAACGCACCAGTTGACCGGCAACAATCGCCGCGCCGGCCGGGTTGTCCAAGAGCCCGTCGGCCCAGACGGCCGAAGTCAGCACGCCCGAACTTTGATTGGGGAAGAGATCCAATCCGCCGGCGTCGTTGATCCGCACGCGAAGAAATTCGCGCCGCCGGTCGGCTTTGGGCCAATCGAAATCGGCATGCAGCATGAAGCCGCGCGGCTGCAGTCTTGTGGCACCCTGCAAACGCAGAATCACCGGCCTGACCAGTAAAGCAAAGGTCACAAAGCTGGACACCGGATTGCCGGGCAGGCCGATGAACCAGGCTCTATCCGCAACGCGACCAAAGGCCAAGGGCTTGCCCGGCTTGATCGCAATCTGCCACAGATCCAATGTGCCTTCGGCCTGCACGGCCGGACGCAGATGATCTTCCTCACCGACCGAGACACCGCCCGAAGTGATGACCAGATCAGCCTGCGCTGCCGCTTCGCGCAAGGCGGCACGGGTGGCATCCAGCTTGTCGGGCACGATGCCGAGATCAATCACCTCGCAGCCCAGACCTTGCAGCATTGCGCGCAGCGTAAATCGGTTGGAGTTGTAAATCGCGCCGGGCTTCAGCGCTTCGCCCGGCATCTGCAACTCGTCGCCGGTCGAGAACAGCGCCACGCGGGGGCGGCACGCGACTGTCAACTGCGCTGCGCCCACCGAAGCCGCCAGCCCAAGCGCCGCCGCATCAAGCCGGCAGCCGGCGGCCAGCACGGTGGCACCGTCCTGCACATCCTCGCCACGACGGCGAATCCACTGCCCAGCTTGCACCTCGGCATTGACGCGCACGCTGCCCAAACCCTCGCCGACCACCACCTCGCACTGCTCTTGCATGATGACCGCATCGGCGCCGACGGGAATCTGCGCGCCGGTAAAAATGCGCGCTGCCGTGCCCGCTTGGTGAACGGCACCGACCACGCCGGCCGGCACCCGCTGCGCGACCGGCAACACGCTGCCCAGGATCGCAACATCGGCCGCGCAGAGCGCATAGCCGTCCATGCTGCTGTTGTCGGCCGGCGGCACGGCTACCAGCGACACCACCGGCTCGGCCAAGATCCGGCCGAGTGCGTCGGCGGTCGGTAAAGTCTCGCTCGAACCCAATGGCTTGACGGTCGCCAGCAACCGCGCCAATGCTTCGTCCAGGCTCTGCATGGCGGGGCGCTTGACGGCCTCAGACATGGGCTTCAATGAAGGACTTGACCGCTTGCGTGTCGACCGGCATCACGGTCACCCGCTTGGGCAGGGCTTCAATGTTCTCAAGGCCGGCGGGGCGCGGTGGCGTGAGCTTCAAGGCCTCTTCTATCGTGGCGGCAAACTTGACCGGCAAGG
>NZ_JANNMI010000036.1:0-7638 GCF_031397715.1 Roseateles sp. | reverse complement strand
TCAAGGAAGCCATACGCCTCGGCAACGAGCGATCCCGCGCCAATGAAAGCTTGGCCAAGAAAAAGTCCTGAGAGAGAAATAGATGACTGTTGAAACAACAGCGCGCGCCACCGGCCGCGCCAACAATGCGCTGCGGGCGGTGACCATCACCCGCCATTACACCTGCCATGCCGAAGGCTCGGTCTTGATCGAATTTGGCGGCACCAAGGTCTTGTGCACCGCCTCGGTGGAAGAAAAAGTGCCGCCGCACAAGCGCGGCTCTGGCCAGGGCTGGGTGACCGCCGAATACGGCATGTTGCCGCGCGCCACCCATACGCGCAGCGACCGCGAGGCCGCGCGCGGCAAACAAAGCGGCCGCACGCAGGAGATTCAGCGCTTGATCGGCCGCTCGCTGCGCTGCGTGTTCGATTTGAGCCTGCTCGGTGAGCGCACGATTGCGCTTGATTGCGATGTGATTCAGGCTGACGGTGGCACCCGCACTGCCGCCATCACCGGCGCCTTTGTGGCTGCCCATGATGCGGTGAGCTGGCTGCTGGCTCAGGGCAAGATCACGCAGTCGCCGATCCGCGACGCGGTGGCGGCGATCTCGGTCGGCATCTTGAACGGCACGCCTCTGCTCGATCTCGAATACACCGAGGACTCGGCCTGCGACACCGATATGAATGTGGTGATGACGGCGGCCGGCGGCTTTGTCGAGCTGCAGGGCACGGCCGAGGGCGTGGCCTTCAGCCGGCTGGAAATGAATGCGCTGCTGGACTTGGCCGAAGTGGGTATCTCTCAACTGTTGGCCGCGCAACGTGCTGCTTTAGGCATTTGAAAATGGACTTGGTACTTGCCTCCAACAACGCCAAAAAGCTCGCCGAACTGCAAGCCTTGTTTGCGCCCCTGGGCGTCAATTTGCTAACGCAGGGCTCGCTCGGCATTCCCGAAGCGGAGGAGCCGTTTGAGACCTTTGTCGAAAACGCCCTGACCAAGGCGCGCCACGCGTCCCGCCTGAGCGGCTTGCCCGCCTTGGCCGACGACTCCGGCCTGGCGGTTGAGGCCTTGGCCGGAGCGCCCGGCGTGCTGTCGGCGCGCTATGCGACGCTGTTCGGTCAGCCTAAATCGGACGCCGACAATAACCGCGTGCTGCTGGAGCAAATGTCAGGTTTGAGCGAGCGGGGCGCGCGTTTCGTTTGTGCGCTGGTGGCGGTTCGATCCGCAGCCGACCCCGAACCCTTGATCGCGATCGGCCGCTGGCAGGGTCAGATATTGCCTGCGCTGGCAGGCGAGGCCGGTTTTGGCTACGACCCCTTGATGTGGATACCGAGCTTGGGCCGCAGCGTGGCGCAACTCAGCGCCGCCGAGAAGAACGCCCAAAGCCACCGGGCTCTGGCTGCCGCCGACCTGGTGCGACAAATGCGCGAGGCCTGGCACCTTGGCTGAAGTCTTGCACATGATGAGGCCCGGCACCCTCAGTCTGGCCGCTTTGCCGCCGTTGTCGCTGTATGTGCATTTGCCCTGGTGCCTGCGCAAATGCCCTTATTGCGATTTCAATTCGCATGAGCTGCCGGGGCCGGCGGGCAAGGTCATTCTTTTGAACGCTGCGGACAAGACCCCCGTCAGCAAGCAACTGCCGGTCGAGACGGCGCGTGCCTATCTGGCCGCTTTGCGCTTGGATCTGGAAGCCGCGCTGCCGCTGATCTGGGGCCGACCGGTGGTCAGCATCTTCATCGGCGGCGGCACCCCGAGCCTGTTCGCGCCCGAGCAGATTGCCGAGTTGATCTCCGATCTGCGCGCCCGGCTGCCGCTGGAGCCGGGCTGCGAGATCACGCTCGAAGCCAACCCCGGGACTTTCGAGCGGGATCGTTTCAGGGGCTTCCGCGCCGCCGGCATCACCCGTTTGTCGATCGGCGTGCAAAGTTTCGATGACGCCAAGTTGCAAGCCTTGGGCCGCGTCCACAGCGCTGAGCAGGCCAAGGCGGCGATTGCTGAAGCGGCGCAGGCCTTCGAGACCTTCAATATCGATCTGATGTATGCCTTGCCGGGGCAAACGCTTGAACAACTGGATGCCGAGTTGGGGACGGCCTTGGCTTTCGCGCCGCCGCATCTGTCGGTCTATCACCTGACCATAGAGCCGAACACCCGTTTTGCCATCGCGCCGCCGGCGCAGTTGCCCGATGCCGACCTAGCCAGCGAGATGCTGGACCTGATCACCGCTCGCACCGGCGCCCTGCAAATGGACCGTTATGAGGTGTCGGCCTTTGCGCGTTCGGGCCATCGCTGCGCGCACAACCTGAACTACTGGCAGTTCGGTGACTATTTAGGCATTGGCGCCGGCGCACACAGCAAGCTGTCGTTTCCGCACCGGGTCTTGCGCCAGGTGCGCTGGCGCGAGCCGGCTGCCTATATGAGCAAGGCGGCCGAGGGCGCGGCGGTGTCGAACGAGCACGAGGTCAGCCGCGCTGAGCTGCCGTTCGAGTTCATGCTGAATGCCTTGCGCCTGCGCGAGGGCGTGCCGCTGACGTCCTATCTGGAGCGCACCGGCTTGCCGCCGTCCAGTATCCACCGTGCGCTGGCGGCGGCGCGTGCCAAGGGCTTGCTGGAGACGGACGCCGCTCGCCTGGCCGCCACGCCGCGGGGCTTTGACTTTCTCAATGATTTGCAGGAGCTGTTCCTGGCCCCCTGAGTGATGGCTCAGGCCGCCATCACATAAACACTGAGTTGCTCATGCTTGGCGTGCCGCTTGGCGGTGGCGGCGGCGCTGGCCACTTGCTCGGGCCGCTGCAGCGTGCCGGGCGCAATTTGCACCACGCCGATGCTCAGCGTGGTGCAAGGGTGAAAGCGCATATCGCCGTGGCGATCCTCGGCCATGATGCCGCCGGCCTGCAAGGCAGCGGCGTCAAACAGATTGCGCGCCAGATCATTGAAGCGTTCGACGATCTGTTCGCAGCGCAGCTCCCAGTCATCGCTCTGGAACAGCATCACAAAGTCATCGCCGCCGACATGGCCGAGAAAGTCGCGCTGGCTGTCGCAGTGGCTGCTGGCCACGCGCGCGACCAGGCGAATCATCTCGTCGCCGCGCCAGTAGCCGTACTCGTCATTGAAGGGCTTGAAATGGTTCAGGTCCGCATAAGCCGCCACGAAGCCGCGGCCACTGGTCAACAGCCGCCCAATGTGTTGGCTGATCGGGATATTGCCGGGCAAGAAGGTCAAGGGGTTGGCATGGCGGGCGGCTTCGATGCGCGCCTCGGTGACCGAGCGCACCAGCTGTTCGCCGGTGCCCAGACCCAGGTAGCGGCCCTCTCGCGTGATGATGAAGCCTTCGCGCAAATAGCGCTGGTCGGCCGAGGTCAGCACCGTGGTCAAGGCCTCGATGCCGGTGTCGGCGTCAACCATCAGCGGCGAGGGGTTGGCAAACAAGGTGCAGGCATGGCGGCCGTACAAATCATTGAAGAAGGGCTTGGCCCAACGGTTGATGAACTGGCTGCGGTCCACCAGGGCGACCGGTTCGTCCTTTGCATTGAGCACCGCAATCGCGTGCAGTTGCTCATGCTCGTTGAAGAGGCGGAACAGCTGCTCGTGGCTGGCGTCCTCGCGCACGGTCACGGCCTGCATCATCAAGCGCTCGGCCGTTACGCCGTTGCTGGACGCACGGCGCAGCTCGGGCAGCACGGCGATATCACTGCTGGCCAGCACCGAGCGCGCGCCCGGCAGCGCCTCGACGGCGCCTTCGCGGCTGGGCCGGCCGATCAGCCAGCCCTGGCCAAAGGTCACGCCCAGGTCGCGCAGCACGCGCAGCTCTTCGGCACTCTCGATGCCTTCGGCGATCAGCTGGGCGCCGAAGGTCTCGGCCAACTGCAGCAGCGCGCGAAAGGTCTGCAGCTTCTCGGCATGGGCGGGTAGGTCGTGGGTGAAGTATTTGTCGATCTTGACGATGTCGGGCTGGATCTCGGACCACAAGCGCAGCGACGAGCGGCCGTCACCGAAATCATCCAAGGCGATGCCCACACCTTGGCGGCGCAAAGTCGTGATGGCGCGGCGCAGGCTCTCGATGTCGGTGACGCGTTCATGCTCGGTCAGCTCGATCATGATGCTGCTGGGTGCCACGCCAAAAGCCTCGTCGCTGAACAGGGTGCCACGGCCTTGCTCAGCTCGCAAGGCATGGGTCAGCGCGGCGGCGCTCATATTGATCAGCAAACGGCCGCCCAGCTTTTGCCGGCTCCAGTCCTTCAGCGCCTGCTGGGCGCAGCGCACTTCCAGCTCGACCGTCAGGCCTTCGCGGCGGCCGGCGGTGAAGAGAGCGTCCGGATATTCCAAGGCGCTGCCGACCGGGCCGCGTACCAGCGCCTCGTGCCCGTAAATCAGCCCGCAGTCCAGCTGCGCAATCGGCTGAAACAAGGTGCTCAGCAGGTCTTCATCGATCAGGGTTTGAACCCGCAGTGGAGCAGGGCGCTCCTGGTTTCGGCTCGGAGGCAAGGAGAAGATCGTTGTCATTCCCGGATGCTGCCTGGCTTTGATGACAGCGCTACGAAACGGCGAACCGCTGGATACAAATCAGCCGATTCTGTGACATATGCGGCGTCCGGGAGTCAGTCTTTCAGACCCGGTTCATCGACATGCCGGCCGTGCTGCGCAGGCGCTCAACCAAACGAGTTGCGATCTGTGTCAAGGGCAAAACCTCATCGGCGGCGCCGGCGGCGATCGCCTCACGTGGCATCCCGAACACCACGCAAGTGGCCTCGTCCTGCACAAAGTTGTAGGCCCCGGCGTCCTTCATCACCTTCATCGCCTTGGCGCCGTCCGCGCCCATGCCGGTCAGCATGATGCCCAGGGCGTTTTGCCCCACCACCCGGGCGGCCGAGTTGAACAAGACCTCGACCGAAGGCTTGTGGCGATTCACCGGCTCGCCGTCTTGCACCCGCGCGATGTAGTTGGCGCCGGAGCGCTCCACGCTGAGGTGAAAGCCGCCGGGGGCGATGTAGCCGTGGCCGGGCAGGATACGCTCGCCGTCGCTTGCTTCCTTGACGCGGATCCGGCACAGGCTGTCCAGCCGCGCCGCATAGCTCTTGGTGAAGCCGGGCGGCATGTGCTGGGTGATGACGACGGCCGGGCAGTCGGCCGGCAGGTTGACCAGCACGTCCTTGGTCGCCTCGGTGCCGCCGGTGGAGGCACCGATGAAGATGATCTTCTCGGTTGAAAGCCGACCCAGGCTGGCAATCGTCACCGGTTTGGCCGGCGCCGCAACGCCGGCGTGGGCGCCGCCGCCGGACGCAGCGGCCGGCGCAATCGCCGCGTGGCTGCGGCGAATCTGGGCTTTGGAGGCGATGCGGATCTTGTCGGTGATGTCGTCGGCCAGCAAGCGGATGCCGTCGGCCACGCCGATCTTGGGCTTGGCGACGAAGTCCACCGCACCCAGCTCCAAGGCCTTCATCGTCACCTCGGCGCCGCGTTCGGTCAGCGTGGACACCATCACCACCGGCATCGGGCGCAGCCGCATCAGGCGTGACAAAAAGTCCAGTCCGTCCATCTTGGGCATCTCGATGTCCAGCGTGATGACATCCGGGTTGAGGGAGCGGATCATTTCACGCGCCAGCAGCGGGTCGGCCGCGGCGCCAATGCATGTCATATCGGGTTGACGATTGATGATTTCGGTCAGGATGCTGCGCACCAGCGCAGAGTCATCCACCACCACAACTGTGATCTTGGCCATCGAATACTTCTCCTAGCAGGGATTGCTCAAAACAGGTCGACCGAGCCGCCGGTGGCGACCACGGGTTGAGCCTTCTGAGCGGCGGCGCGGTCTTGTTGCACCAGGGCGTCGGTGTTGGCCGGAGCCAAACGCTTGACCATGGCCTTGCCGCTGTGCGGCAAGAAGCAGACCTTGCGCGGGTAAATGTCCATCACGTCTTTGGAGACGATGGGAATGCGTTCGGTCTTCAAATAGTCGATCACGAAGTTGGTATTGCGTTCGCCGACGTTGATGGTGTTCATGCCGGCAATCACCGCGCCGCCGCCAAAGATCTTGGCCTCCATACGGCTTTTGGCGGCACCACGCTTCATCATTTCATTGATCAACAGCTCCATCGCAAACGAGCCATAACGGCCAGAGTCACCGCTGCCTTCGGGCAACATGAAGTGATTCATGCCGCCGATTTGTGCGTGCCTGTCCCACAGGCAAGCGGCGATGCAGGAGCCCAGCGTGGTCATGACCAGGATGTCTTCGTTGTCGACGAAATACTCACCCGGCAAAATCTTCACGGCGGCGTTCTTGAAATGCGCGTCGTAAAAGAAGAACGAGGCCTCGCCGTTTTTACGCGGCATGGCCTTCAGCTGGGCAACACGGGCAGCGCCCGGGCCGCTGGTGAACATCGCGCCGGTGCCGGCACCGGTCGAGGCGGAGGGGGTGCTCATGTTTTTATATCGGCCGCTAGGCTGCTGACTTGAGGGTTGCGACGCTGGTGCTGGGCATCAGACGCGCTCGTAAATTGTCTTGCCGCGCAGGCGGAACAGATCCTTCGATTCGGTGAAGTTCTCCGAATGTCCGACAAACAAGAGCCCCTGCGGCCGCATCACCTTGTGGATGCGCTCCAAGACCTTGCGCTGCGTCGGTGCGTCGAAGTAAATCATGACGTTGCGGCAAAACACCAAGTGGAAGGGCTCGCCCAGTGACCACTGTGCATCCATCAGGTTCAGCGACCTGAAATCAATCCAGCGCTGCAACTCCGGTTTGATGCGGATGCGCCCGGCGTTGTCGCCGGTGCCGCGCAAGAAGAAGTTGCGCAGGCGGGTTTGATCAAGGCCGCGCGCGTCGACCGGGTAGACGCCGCGCTTGGCGGTGTTCAGCACATTGGTGTCAATGTCGCTGGCGCAGATCTGCAGCTGCGCATTGGCGCCCAGCGCTTCGTGGCAGGTCATGGCAATCGAGTAGGGCTCCTCGCCGGTGGAGGCCGCGCAGCACCAGATCCGCACCGGCTTGCCGGCCAGCGGCTTGAGGTCATCGGCGAGTGCATGGAAATGATGCTCCTCGCGAAAGAAGGAGGTCAGGTTGGTCGTTAGACAGTTGACAAACTCCTGCCACTCTTGCGTGCTTTGGGCGCCGGTGGAACTCTCCAGCCATTGCAAATAGGCCGAGAAAGACTTGTGGCCGGTGTCGCGCAGGCGCCTGGACAGGCGGCTGTAGACCATGGCATGTTTGCCTTCGTGCAGGCTGATGCCGGCATGCTTGTAAATCAGCGCTCGCACACGGTCAAAGTCAGTCCGGCTGAAACCGAACTCGTGGTCAATCACGTCTGCGCCTGAGGCGCTTGGTGCTGTGGACATGTGTTGGGCTCGCTGGTTGTTGCGCTGGTTGTTCCGCTGATGGTTCCGCTGATGACTCCACTTAACTCTAGGTAAGCCGGGAGCTAGTGTCGTATCGGCTTCAAGTGTGTGCCGAGAGCCGCATCCAGCATAGAGCAAACAGGCCAGCCAATGCCGGCTTGTTTGAGCGCTGAGCGGTGTTTTTGTGCTGCTAGACTGCCGCCACATCAGCCTTGCTCAGGCCCTCCGAACCCTTGGATTACCTTGGAACACCTTGGACTCAAGCTCCCAATCCCCACCTTTCGACGCTCGCCGCTTGCAGCTCGACCTGGCCCTGCAGCTCCTGCATCAGGCCGG
>NZ_JANNMI010000009.1:0-2254 GCF_031397715.1 Roseateles sp. | reverse complement strand
CCCACCGCCAGCAGCGTGATGCTTTGCGCGCTGCGCCCTGCGGCTGCCGCTGCGGCGCCGATGCGCTGCTTCACTTCTTGCAGGTTGCTTCCGATGCTGCCCATAATCCCCCGAGACTCTAGGCGCGGGCCGTCGCGGCGCGCGCGTCATTCATGGATATCACCCAGCTGCTTGCGTTTTCGGTCAAGAACAAGGCGTCTGACCTCCACTTGTCGGCCGGGCTGCCGCCGATGATCCGTGTGCACGGCGACGTGCGGCGCATCAACGTCGAGCCGCTGGACCACAAGATGGTGCATGCGATGGTGTACGACATCATGAACGATGCCCAGCGCAAGCACTACGAGGACACGCTGGAGTGCGACTTCAGTTTCGAGATCCAGGGCCTGGCGCGCTTTCGCGTCAACGCTTTCAATCACAACCGCGGGGCCGGCGCGGTGTTCCGCACCATCCCAAGCAAGATCCTGTCGCTTGAGCAACTCAACGCGCCGAAGATTTTTGCCGAGCTGGCGCTGCGCCCACGCGGTTTGGTCTTGGTGACCGGGCCGACCGGCTCGGGTAAGTCGACCACGCTGGCCGCCATGGTCAACCATTTGAACGAAAACGAATACGGTCACATCCTCACCATTGAGGACCCGATCGAGTTCGTGCATGAATCCAAAAAGAGCCTGATCAACCAGCGCGAGGTCGGGCCGCACACGATGAGCTTCGCCAACGCCCTGAAGTCGGCGCTGCGTGAAGATCCGGATGCGGTGCTGGTCGGTGAAATGCGTGACCTGGAGACGATCAGGCTGGCGCTGACGGCGGCCGAAACCGGCCACCTGGTCTTCGGCACCCTGCACACCAGTTCGGCCGCCAAGACGGTGGACCGGATCGTTGACGTGTTTCCAGCGGCCGAAAAAGAAATGGTGCGGGCGATGGTGTCGGAGTCGCTGGTCGGCGTGATCTCGCAAAGCCTGTGCAAGCTCAAGGACGGTACCGGCCGGGTCGCGGCGCACGAGATCATGCTGGGCACCTCGGCGATCCGCAATTTGATCCGCGAGAACAAGGTGGCGCAGATGTATTCGTCGATCCAGACGGGCAACAGCCAGGGCATGCAGACTTTGGACCAAAACCTGACCGACCTGGTGCGGCGCAACATCAGTGCGCCGTCGGAAGCCCGGGCAAAAGCCAAGTTTCCGGAGAACTTTCCGGGCTAGAAATGGAGCCCCCGGTTCGGCGACTACGCCGACCCACCCCCCGAGGGGGTGCAATCCGATGTGGGTCGTGGCCCGCCTCGGATTGCACGGCGGGCCGGCTTGGGAGCGGCCCGGCGCTCGGCCCGATGGGCTTTGAAACGGAGAATTCATGGAACGCGATCAAGCCACCAAATTCATCAACGACCTGTTGCGCTTGATGATCTCGCGCAAGGGTTCGGATCTGTTCCTGACGGCCGAATTTCCGCCCGCCATCAAGGTTGACGGCAAGGTCACCAAGGTCTCGCCTCAGCCGCTGACCGGCCAGCACACGCTGCAGCTGGCGCGCGCCATCATGAACGACAAGCAGGCGGCCGAATTCGAGCGCAGCAAGGAATGCAATTTCGCCATTTCGCCGCAGGGCGTCGGCCGTTTCCGGGCTAACGCCTTTATTCAGCAGGGCTCGGTCGGCCTGGTGCTGCGCACCATCCCCGCCGAGGTACCGACCATCGCCTCGCTGGATTTGCCGCTCATTTTGAAGCAAGTGGTGCAGGCCAAGCGCGGCTTGGTGATCGTGGTCGGCGCCACCGGCTCGGGCAAAAGCACCTCACTGGCGGCGATGGTCGATGAGCGCAACCAAACCACCTTTGGCCACATCATCACGATCGAAGACCCGATCGAGTTCGTTCACCCGCACAAGAACTGCATCATCACCCAGCGCGAGGTCGGCATCGACACCGACAGCTGGGAGCTGGCGCTCAAAAACACCTTGAGGCAAGCCCCCGATGTGATCCTGATGGGCGAGGTGCGCGACCGCGAGACCATGGAGCATGCGGTCGCCTTCGCCGAGACCGGCCACCTCTGCATGGCAACGCTGCACGCCAACAGCGCTAACCAAGCGCTTGACCGGATCATCAGCGTGAGGTTAATGCGATAGCGGCGTTTGGATGTCCTCCATCGTACGAACTCCGGCTCTTAGTCGTGGAAGTGCGGTTTGTCGTCTGAAAATTGTGGAGCACTTCCGAACGTCTCTTCCGGCTTCGCGGTCGTCTAGGACGCCAGAAGACAGATCGCATGCGGCG
>NZ_JANNMI010000003.1:0-2237 GCF_031397715.1 Roseateles sp. | reverse complement strand
GAAGGTGTCGCGGTCATAAAAAGCCGGGTCGCGCAGACCGTCCACGAACACGTCGCCGGTCGACTGCAGGGCAAAACCGCGCAGGCGGATGTCTTCTTCGCCGCCCTCGGCGGCCATGAAGGTGATGCCGGCGGTGTTCTTCAACACATCCTTCAGCGTGTCCAGATTGCGGTCATCGATCAGCCGCTCGGTCACCACGGTGATCGACTGCGGGATGTCGCGCAGCTCTTGTTTGCCTTTGCCGATGCGGGTGTCGGTGGCCTGGTAGTCGTCTTTGCCGGACTTCTCGGCGCTGGCCTTGGTGCGCACGATCGGCAGGGCGTCTGCAACGGCGGCTGGCGCGGCGGCTTGCGCATGGGCGCCGGAGGCGAGGCCGAAGCCGGCCGCCAATGCGCCGAGCGGCAGCAGGGCGCTGCGTATTTTTTTGGTGGACATGGGCAAATAACTCCAGTGAAGTGAAAGTAGGGGCGAAAAACAGCCAGCCTGCCTACCTGTTAGATGGCAGGCTTGGCATCGGCGGGACAAAAGGGGGTAGGCGGGCGAGCGGCTGGCGGTTCAGCGCGCGGGCGCTAACTAACGAATCAATTCGTAGGACAGCAAGGCGGTGGTTTCCCAGTCCAGCGGCTGGCCGTTTTCCAGATAGGGCGCAAAGCGCGCGGTCCGAATGTCTTGCAGCGCTTGGGCGTCGATGCGCTCAAAGCCGGAGCTTTTCTTCACGCTGGCGTCCTTCAGCTGGCCGCGGGCATCAACGACGATGCGCAAATGCACGATGCCGGACTCACCCAAGCGGCGCGACAGCAGCGGCACCGTCAACCTGGGCTCGGCCACATAACGAACCGCATTCGGCGCGATCTGCTTGACGGCCGGCGGTGCTGGGGCGGGCGCGTGCACCGCCACCGACCCGGCCGCTTCGGGCGCCCGCGCCTGCTCCTGCTGCACCGGCGCGTAGACCGCGGTCGGCGTCAAACTTGGCGACAAATTGGTGTTGAAGGTCGGGATGGCCAAGTGCATCACCGGCGGCGCGGGAGCCAGCAGCGGTGTCGGCAGCTTGAGCTTGGGAGGCTGCTGCTGCCGCTCGGCTTGCGCCGCCAGCAGATTGACGGTGATGGGCACCGGCTGAGGCGTCAGCGCCGGACGGAAGTGCGTGCGCAGCAGCAACCACGCCAGGCCCATATGCAGGGCCAGCACGGCCAACATCAGGGCACGGCGTCGGCGCAGCTGCGCGGCGCTGGCTGACCAATGCAGTGGCGTTGGCCTGTCAGCCAAGCCCAACTCGGCCGGCTTGGGGCCGGGTTTAGGAGGAGTGGGCGCTATCGCCTTGGGCGGCGACCCAAAGTCCTCAATCGAAGCAAGTGCACTGGTCACGGCAAGTGGGCGCCAAGGCGCTTAAAACTGGTGCCGTGATGTTAACAGTAATGAGAACGATTGTTATTTGCGTTTAATTGAGCGTCGCCAATTTGCGACGGCAAGGGCCGCTCTAGTGCGTATCTAGTGCGGCCCTTATCACCCTCAATGCGAATTCGCCTTCAGCTTCGGTGCCGTGTACAAGCTCAGCACCATGGTGACGGCGAGGATGGTGACCACCGCACCGAGCGAGATCAGCACCGGGATCTTGATGATGTCGATCAAGATCATCTTGCTGCCGATGAAGGCCAAGACCACCGCCAAACCGTAGCTGAGCAGGTGAAACTTGGTCGCCATGGCGGCCAGCAGGAAATACATCGCGCGCAAGCCCAGGATCGCGAAGATGTTCGAGGTCAGCACGATGAAGGGATCGTCGGTGATGGCAAAGATGGCCGGGATCGAGTCGACCGCGAAAATCACATCGGTCATGCCGATCAGCGCAATCACCAGCAGCAAAGGCGTGGCCATGCGCTTGCCGTTTTCGACCGTGAAAAAGCGCTCGCCGTCAAAGTTCTGGCTCACCGGCATGGTGCGGCGCAACAGCTTCAGCGCCGGGTTGGCTTCCAGATCAGGCTCCTTGCCGGCGGCCCACCACATCTTGATGCCGGTGATCAGCAAGAAGGCGCCGAACAAATACAACACCCAGTGGAACTCGGCAATCAGATAGCTGCCGACCAGAATCATCACCGTGCGCAGCACGATGGCGCCGATGATGCCGTACATCAGCACCCGTTTTTGGTACTCGGCCGGCACCGAGAAGTAGGTGAAGATCATCAGGAAGACAAAGATGTTGTCCACCGCCAACGACTTCTCAATCAGGTAGCCGGTTAAGA
>NZ_JANNMI010000434.1:0-4424 GCF_031397715.1 Roseateles sp. | reverse complement strand
ACCGGTCCGTCGGCGCGCCAGCCGGCGCGAACCGTGGCTTGCGCATCGCCGCCCTGGGCGCCGATGCCGGGAATGAGCAGCGGCAGCGTCGGCGCCAGCTCGCGCACCCGCGCGATCTCTTCTGGAGAGGTGGCGCCGACCACCAGGCCGAGCCGGCCGCTCTTGTTCCAGGGCCCGGCGGCCAGTCGCGCAATGTGTTCGTACAGCCGATCCCCCGAAGCCAGCCGCTGCGCCTGCAGGTCGCTGCCGCCGGCGTTGGAAGTGCGGCACAGCAGGAACAGGCCCTTGCCGTCGTAGCGCAGCCAGGGCTCGATCGAATCGAAGCCCATGAACGGCGACAACGTCACCGCGTCGGCCTGGTAGCGCACGAAGGCTTCGCGCGCATACTGCTCGGCGGTGGCCCCGATATCGCCGCGCTTGGCATCGAGGATCACCGGCACCGCGGGCGCAACGCGGCGGATATGCGCCAGCAACCGTTCGAGCTGGTCCTCGGCGCGCTGCGCGGCGAAATGGGCGATCTGTGGCTTGAAGGCGATCACCAAGTCCCGGGTGGCATCCACGATCGCGGCGCAGAAGTCATAAATCCGGCCTGCGTCGCCCTGCCAACTACCGGGGAACTTGGCCGGTTCCGGGTCCAGCCCCACACAGAGCAAAGAGTCATTGAGGCTTTCGGCTTGGCGGAGTTGCTGGATGAAGTTCATGGGCAGATTCTGTCGGGTTGAAGCTGTTGTATTGTCCGGGCTTTTGGCGGGGAGGATTTTTTCATGCTGGTATTGACGACCGAGAGATTGCGCTTGCGCTGGTTCGCGCCCGGCGACGAGGCCTATGTGCTGGAGCAACTGCAGCAAGACTCCTGGAAGCTCAATATCAATGACCCCGGCGTGCGCGACCTGGCCGCCGCCAAGTTCTGGATGGACGAGAAGCTGATCCGCCCCGGTTGGGAAAAAGGCCTGGGGCTGTGGGCGGTGGAGCTTCTCGGCGACGACGAGCGGATAAGTCGTTCGCCGGGCCGCCCCAAGAACGACTTCGCCCCCTCGGGGGGCCGGTCGAGTATGTCTCGGACGGGGGGCACCATCATTGGAATGGCCGGTGTTTTGCAGCGCGACTATTTGCCTGCGCCCGACATCGGTTACGCCTTGCTGCCGCGCTTTTGGGGCCAGGGCTACGCCCGTGAGGCGGCACGGGCCTGCCTGGACTATGCCCGTGAGGTGTTGGGCGAGCCCCGGCTGATGGCCACGACGGCGCCGTTCAACCAGGCTTCGGGACGGTTGCTGCAGGACTTGGGGATGGGTTATCTGGAGACCCAGCAGTTTGCCGGCGTCGAGGGGGTGAGCAAGGTCTATTCGGTAGGTGAGGCTGCGCTGATCGGCGACGAGGAGACCCGCATCGCCGACCTGCTGCGGCGCTTCTTTGCCGTCTTCAACAACCAAGACGGCCGCAACCCCAGCTTGGCGGCGCTGCCCTATATGCTGGCGCCGCAGGCCGTCATCAGTCGCGCCGATGACGCCGGCCTGCACCGCCTGAGCCTTGAAGAGTTTGTGCTGCCGCGCGCCGAGCTGCTGCGTCCGGGCGGGCGTTTGCAGCAGTTTGAGGAATCCATCATGGAGCAGCGCATCGACCGATATGGCCGCATTGCGCAGGCTTGGCTGCGCTACCGCAAGCAGGGCGTGCTCGACGGCGAGGCCTTTGAGGCCGAAGGCATCAAGACCGTGCAATTGCTCAACACCGGGCGGCGCTGGCAGATTGCAGCGCTGGCTTGGGAAGACCTGGCTTGAAGTGCTTTGCACCTATCCCCTGCATCCCCTTCATCCTGGCTAAATTTCTTACTCTCAGGAATTGTTTGCCTGGATGGAGGGGATGAAAGGGATGAATACATGAGGCGCTGAACTGGGCTAACGATGTAGGCGAGCGCAAAGTGTTGCGGCCCCTGACTCAGCAGGATATTGCCGAACGCGTCGGCTCCTCGCGCGAGATGGTCAGTCGCATCTTTAAGCAGTTGCTGCAAGGCGGCTATGTCGAGCAGCGTGATGGCGGTTTGCTGCTGCTGAAGAAGCTGCCGGCGGGTTGGTAGCCCGGGCTCTTGGCCCGCCGTTTGAGCCAGATCAAGCCAGCGACAGTTCAGTAGCAGGGACAGGCTTGGTGGCAGGGTGATTGCCATAAAACCGCCGCATCATTGGCCGGGTCTGAACTCAGCATCGGCCACGATTGATGAACCCAAGCAGCAACCCCCAGCCCTGGCATCAGCTGCCGCCCCAAGAGATTGCCGACCAGCAGGGTGTCGATCTCGGCTTAGGCCTGCCGCAGGCCGAGGCCGCTCAGCGCGCCGAGCAGCACGGGCCCAATGAGCTGCAGGCCAAGGCAAGACCTGGCCCCTGGGCCTTGCTGGCCGAGCAGTTCAAGGATTTCATGGTGCTGGTGCTGCTCGGCGCGGCCGTGGTGTCGGGGCTGATTGGTGAGCTGACCGACACCCTGGTGATTCTGTTCATCGTGCTGCTGAACGCCGGCATCGGCTTTGTGCAGAGCTGGCGCGCCGACCAGGCGATGGCGGCGTTGCAGCAACTCGCCGCCGCCCAGGCCACCGTCTTGCGCGACGGTCAGCCTTGCCAAGTCGCCGCCAGCACCCTGGTGCCCGGCGATGTGGTGCTGCTGGAGGCGGGCAATCAGGTGCCGGCCGATCTGCGCCTGTTCGAGATTGCCCAGCTGCATCTGGACGAGTCGGCGTTGACGGGGGAGTCGGTCACCGCCTCCAAGGCCGTGGCGACGCTGCCGGCCGGCGACGGCGACAACGTGGCACAGGCGCTGGGCGACCGCCTCAATATGGCCTTCAAGGGCACCACCGCCACGCGCGGCCGGGGCCGTGGCCTGGTGGTGGCGACCGGCATGCAGACCGAGCTGGGCAAGGTCGCCAGGCTGCTGGACGGTGAGGACCGCAGCACGCCGCTGCAGCAGCGCCTGGCGGCCTTCGGCAAACGCCTGAGCCTGGGCGTGCTGGCCGTTTGCGTGGTGATTTTTGGCGTCGGCCTGCTGCGCGGCGAGCCGCCGCTGCTGATGCTGCTGACGGCCATCAGCCTGGCGGTGGCGGCCATCCCTGAGGCGCTGCCGGCCGTCGTCACCGTGCTGCTGGCGCTGGGTGCGCGGCGCATGGTGGCGGTGCAGGTGCTGGTGCGGCGCCTGCCGGCGGTGGAGACGCTGGGCTCGGTCAGCACCATTTGCTCCGACAAAACCGGCACCCTCACGCAGAACCGCATGCATGCCGAGTTGGTGCTGGCGCTGGCTGAGCGCTGGGTGCCGGGCGAGGGCGCCGTGACGCCCGTGCAGGCGGAGACCTTGCGCGCGGCGGCGCTGTGCAATGACGCGCGTCCGCTTGAAGGCAAGGCCGGCGAATGGAGCGGCGACCCGACCGAGACCGCGCTGGTGCTGGCCGCCCTGTCGGCACAGCTGGACAAGACGCAGCTCGACCTTGAGGCGCCGCGCGTGCAGGAGCAGCCCTTCGACGCCGAGCGCAAGCGCATGACGACGGTGCATCGCAGCGGCGAGCAGTCTTTCATTGCCTACACCAAGGGCGCACCCGAGTCGCTGCTGCCCTGCTGCACGGCGCAGTGGACGCCTGATAAGGGCCCGCAACCGCTCGACACAGTTGCGCTGCTCGCCGCCGCCGACGCGCTGGCCGCCCAGGGCTTGCGCGTGCTGGGCTTGGCGCGGCGCGAACATAGGCAACTGCCCGATAGCGCGGCGATGGCGACGCTGGAAAGCGATCTGCAATGGCTGGGCTTGATCGCGCTGATCGACCCGCCGCGCGCCGAGGCGCAGGCCGCCGTGCGCGACTGCATGGCCGCCGGCATCACGCCGGTGATGATCACCGGCGACCATCCGGCCACGGCGGTGGCGATCGCGCACCGGCTGGGGCTGGTCGCCGACGCCGATGCTCCGGTGCTGACCGGCCAACAGCTGAGCAAGATGGATGAGGCCACGCTGCGCGAGCAAGTGCTGCAGGTGCGCGTTTATGCCCGGGTGGACCCGGCGCAGAAGATCCGCATCGTCGAGGCGCTGCAGGCCGGCGGCCAGTTCGTCGCCATGACCGGTGACGGCGTCAACGACGCGCCGGCCTTGAAGCGCGCCGACATCGGGGTGGCGATGGGCCGGGGCGGCACCGACGTGGCGCGCGAGTCCGCCAGCCTGGTGCTGCTGGACGACAATTTCGCCAGCATCGTGGCTGCCGTGGCCGAGGGCCGGCGCATCTACGCCAATATCCGCAAGTTCGTGCGTTATGCGATGACCGGCAATTCCGGCGAGGTCTGGGTGCTCTTTCTGGCACCGCTGTTCTTGCTGCCGATCCCGCTGTTGCCGATTCACATCCTGTGGGTCAATCTGGTCACCGATGGTCTGCCCGGCTTAGCACTGGCCGCTGAGCCGGCCGAGCCAGG
>NZ_JANNMI010000429.1:0-5250 GCF_031397715.1 Roseateles sp. | reverse complement strand
GTAGCCATCCATGCCCGGCATCTGGATGTCCATCAGCACGACGTCGACATCGTTGCCGTGGCGATCGATGTATTCGATCGCCGCGACGCCACTCTCGACGCTGGTGGCCTGAGCACCCAGACGCTCCAGCGATGCGACGGCGACGATACGATTGACTTCGTTGTCTTCAACCAGCAGCACACGCACGCCCTCGAGGCTTCGTGTCGGGGCTGTGTCCACCGCGGCGTTGACTCTGCCCGGGCTGGCCAGATCGCCGGCAGGCAAGGACAGTTCGGCCCAAAACAGGCTGCCCGCGCCGAGCGTCGATTCAACACCAATCGTCCCGTCCATCATTTCCACCAACCGGCGACACAGCGCCAAGCCGAGGCCCGTGCCGCCATAGCGGCGGGTGGTGGAACTGTCGGCCTGGGCGAAGGGCTGGAACAATCGCTTGCGGGTGGGCTCATCGATACCCACACCGCTGTCGCTCACTTCGATTCGAACGCGGCCCGGCGACGGCGCACTGAGCCGCACCGCGACCGAGCCACGCACGGTGAACTTGATGGCATTGGCGACGAAGTTCGTGATGATCTGTCGCACGCGCAGTGGATCGCCCACCAGGACGGCCGGAACTTCCGGCTCGGTCTTGACCGAGAAAGCGTGCCCCTTCTCGATTGCCATGTCGCCTTGCATACGTTCCACGCGCGCGAGCTCTTGCCGCGGATCGAACTCGATCCGCTCCAGCTGCAGCGCGCCCGATTCGATCTTGGATACATCCAGGATGTCGGCGATGATCTCCAGCAAGGTCTGCGATGCGGCGTGGATCTTGCCGAGGTAGTCGTCGCGTACGGCCGGTGTGATGAACGCATCGCGGGCCAAGACGCTGAGGCCGACGATCGCGTTGAGCGGCGTGCGGATTTCGTGGCTCATGTTGGCCACGAAATCGGTCTTCGACCGATTGGCGCTCTCGGCGAGTTGCCGCGCCAGTTCGATTTCTCGATATCGCTCGGCCAGCTCACGCCCGTACCTGGCGGCCTGCAGTGCCGAAAGGGTGAACATGACCGTTGCCAAGCCGCCCACCGTCAGTGCGGCTGCCACCGCGGTGTAGTCGATGTCGCGCCAGCGGATCGCGCGCTGCACGTCCAGTTTGAGTTGCAGCCCACCTGCCCCGACCGGCAGGCTGCGCGTCAGCATGCCTTCGATCGATCCGTCGCGCCAATTGCGTGATCGCATGACCTCGTTGGTCTGGGTCGAGCCGGGACTGTCCATCACCAATCTGAGGCCGAGCGACTCGGTGCGTGCGGCCACCGGCAACAGTCCATCGCCCCGAATTCGCAGTGCCACCAATCCGTTCGCGCTTCGTCGCCGGTCGGCGAGTTTGTCAGGTACTCCCTTGCCGGCGTAGACCGCCTTGAAAAGCCAAAAGCCAAGCCACCGGCCATCGAGCAGCAGCGGTCTGCCGGACGTAGCGACACCGGAATCGATTGCCGACCCTACTGCGGCGGAAAGGTCCGGATCGGACCCCACGTCGAAACCGATCATGACAGCCGTGGACGGTTCGAAGGGCTCCTGGAACAGGATCGTGAAGTAGGTCGATCGGTCCGGTGCAGGTCGATAGCCGCTTGCGTGCCGCTCGTTGATCGAGAAGGTCGAGAACCCGGTGCGGCGGCGCTCCCGTTCGAAGTCAGGCCGTTCTGCGTTCGTCACCATGGGCAGGAACGCCGACGACAGGATGAACGGATGACGCTGCAGCACGTCGTCCGAAAAGACCCGGAACTGATCAGCATCGACGTTGGTGGCCGAGTTGACGAGGGTCGCCAGCCCCACGATGACGGCATCCGCCGTGTTGAGCCGGCCGATCAGATCGTCGCGTATCAACCCGGCTTCGATCGCGAATTCGGATTCCTGCTGGTCGCGCGCCTTGTTCCAGGCCAGCGAGGCCAGCGCCGCCGTCAAGACCAGACCGGACACCAGCAGCGCCAGTGGCAGGTGGCCAGACAGCGGCCAGCGCATTTTCACGGTTCGACCTTGACGGCCTTGCGTGTGATTTCACTCGACAAACGGTGGCCAGACGGTCCGAGCAGGCGCGGATTGATGAACATGTCCCAGCGTCGATTGGCGACGATCGGAATGCTGCGTGGCGAGACACCGTCGAGGATCATCAGCGCCACTTTCGCCGCCCACTCGCCCTGTTCATCGGCAATCTTCGACATCGTGAGCATCGCATAGGGCGCCATCCACTCGAGGTAGGCGACGGTGAACTTGCCACCATGGCGCAAGACGAACGCTCGTGCCTGTTCGCCGCTCCAATCCTTGATCCCGGCGTAGTTGCCGATGATGATGAAGTCGGCCTCTTTCTGGGCCGCCAGGAAACCCTGTTCCCAGGCTGCCATGGTGGTGACCGCTGTGTGCGCGATCGATATGCCCGCCGCGCCGTATTTGTCGCGGCTCATCTCGAATTCCTTGGTCTGTGTCATCTCGGCAGCCGAGAGAAAGACACCGCGGCGGGCATTGTTCACCACCGCCCTAACTTCACGCAGCAGCGGCTCGATCGGGCCGACCTCGATCATTCCGGTGGCGTTGTCGTAGGGGTAGCCATAGGGCTCGACGGTCCAGTTGACACCGCAGAAAACGACCGGCACCTTGGCATTGCGCAGGTACGGCAGCACCAGGTACTTGGAGGCATTGTCGTCGGCCGCGATCACCACGTCCGGCTGCCAAGCGTCGATCAGCGCCTTGGCTTCGAGGCCCTTGGCGCGGGCAAAGTCGGCGTCGAGATTGCGCTTGCCATCCATGTAGAACCGTTTTTGTTCGCACCGCCCCTTGAGGATCGGATCCATGCCGCGCTCGAGGCCGTCGTTCCACTCGTAGCCCGAGTGGTAGGACGAGACGTAAAGGCAGCGGGCGGCGTCGCTTGGCACTGCGGCGAGCAGCGCCGCGAACGCCAGCAAAATTCGCCAGGTTGTCGATGTCATGGCGTCCAACCTTTGCATGATGAGCGTTTGGTGCGAGCCGAGGCAAGTCGTTCGCGGCCGCGGCAACCACAGGAGGCGGATGCCGCTGTGCGCCAAGTCTTCGGTCCGATCTGACGTGACTGAAGTTTAGGACTGCCTGCGCGCGGGGTCATCCGTGCGCAAGAAGTCACCACTGAGGCAGCAAGCGCAATGCCGGGCCCCGCAGCGTGGCGTTGTACCGGATCGACGCCCTCGGCGCGCGCGGGTTGGCCCGCAAGCAGCCGCGGGTCGATTGCCCTTCAGCCGCGCAGCCGCGCAGCCGCGCAGGCCGAAACCGTTCGGCAGCGGGCAGTCCAGGGTAGGCAATACAGGGGGAGTCGGCGCCTGGTTGCGCGACGCACAGGGCAATCTGGTCATTCACGAAGCGGTACACGACGGCCACGCCGTGCGCCGCTACCGGCCGCGCAGCGTAGGCTTGTTCGCACCCATCGAGCGCTGGTCGCGCCTTGGCGACCCGGCAGACCTTCGTTGGCGCTCCATCTCCAGGGCCAACGTCCTCACGCTACGAGGCCGAAGAGGGTGCCGCAGTCGACCTGGGCCTGGCCAGAGAACGAAACCATGGTTCGCTCGACGACCCCGGCCGTCGGGCGAACCGATATCTGAAACGGATCCACTACGGCAACCGCACGCCGTTGCTGGACAACGCGGGCCGACGGCCCGGTTCCCCCAACGACTAACAACTTTGATCTGATCGAGCCTGTGATGCCCGATGCTGGTGCGCTGCGGTGTCTGTTGCCTCCTTACTGGGCGGGTTGGGTGACCGCGTTCATTTGGAGAGTGACTGCAGTTTGTGCGTACAGCCTGCTATTGGCCGATGCGCCGGTGTTCATGGCGACCAGCGTTTTGCCCAGCATGACGCCCTCGAAGTGAGCCGTCGTGCCGATGGTTGCAGCGCCAGCGACCTGCCAAAAAATGTTCTTGGCCAGCGCGCCGCCGGCCAGCGTCACCCGCGCACCGTTCGCCTGGTCAAAGGTTCCCGCCACCTGGAAAATCCAGACGTCGTTTGGACCACCCGAAAGCGTAACGTCCGTGGTAATCATGAGGCCGGTGCCCCATTTGTAGAGGCCAGGTTTGAGGGTCAAGCCACCCACCTCGCCGGCACCGAGCTCCGTGAAATCGGGCGACACGCGGCCTTCAGCATCCAGGTAGGCGGTTTGCATGTCCAGCACCGCCGCGGTCAGGGTGGTGGCATCATTGATCGCACAGGGAAGTGGGCCCGCTGCATCGACGACGAAAACTCTTCCTGTCACTTCGCCGCACGAGAGCAGCAGCGCAGCACCGGTGATGGGGCTGGTTCCAACATCGCCCGTAATGGCGGATGCATAAACGTCGGTGATGCCGGTCTTGCTCAGAATTGTGAAAGTACCGGCCGACCTCAGGTTGACCGGCGCAGGGCCAGCGCCTCCCATACCAGGCGACGAAAGTCGTTGCGCCTTTGATGCTTCAGCGGTTGCAATCTCTCCACCGCCGCATGCGGCCAGCATGGCGGCCAATAGTGAGGCCATAACCCATGGCTGCGCGTGGGAATATCGTTCGAACTTGGTCATTGTTTGTCTCCTGTTGAATGGATGAAATAGCACCGATGTGTGATCGACCGCCCCGTGTCGACTCAAGCATTGATGTTCTGCACCGATCACTTTCGCGTAGTGCATACGTTGCAAAGTACTTGCTTGTCAGCGGCGGCATTTAGACCTGGGACAGGCTTATGCCGCGTAAAGTTGTCACAGACGCAAGCAATTGAATCAAAACCATGGACCACGGTATCTAATAGCCGCGAGCAGGGGCGAATGTAATCCACCCAACATAACATCATCGCTTATACGCGAGTGAGGGGTGCGGCTTGATCGGATTAGCCGGCCGAGGTCGCGTTCGCCCGCGTACGAATCGCTGCGTGTTTGCTGCTAGTTGTACGAGCACGTCGCGCAGGTGGGCCACCCAGTCGCCGATGATCAGGACCAGGCGCGGGAATGCTCGCTGCAACAACGCTGCGGCGTAGGAGCGATTGCACTTGAGTGATCCGGCGGCCAGATCGTGCTGCGCGGCGGCTGCGGCACACAGCAGCGAGGCGAGGTTGTCGGCGAGGATCTTCGCTGCTACGTCGATGATCAGCGCCTGCTGACCTTGCCCCCGAAAAACGTACCCCTTGCTGAGTGTTTCAATGCAAGCAAGGAGAACGGAAATGACCAAGACGGTACGAGCCAGCTACACGCTGGAGTTCAAGCATGAAGCGGTGCGGCTTGTGACAGGCGGACAGAGC
>NZ_JANNMI010000405.1:0-18713 GCF_031397715.1 Roseateles sp. | reverse complement strand
CGGCGAAGAGGCCGCCGGCTTGCTGGCCCGCTTGAATGCTGAGCCGCAAGAGACCGCTCCCAAGGTGATGGATTTGCGCACCTACGGCGTCGGCGCCCAAATTCTGCGTGACCTGGGTGTACACAAAATGCGCCTGCTCGGCAGCCCCAGGCGCATGCCCAGCATGACCGGCTATGGCCTGGAGGTCACCGGCTTCTTGGCTCCGAACGACAAGAACTGAGGACACACGCTCATGCAAGCATCCGACAAGGGGGCCGCACCGGCCCCGCTGAATGGGCAAGATCTGCGCATCGGCATCGTGCAAGCCCGCTTCAACGCCGACATCACCGGCCGCCTGGCCGACGCCTGCCTGGCCGAATTGCGCCTGCTGGGCGTCAGCGAGCAGCATATCCGCCATGTCACCGTGCCCGGCGCGCTGGAAATCGCTATCGCGCTGAACGCGATGGCCGACAGCGAGGACTATGACGCCCTGGTCGCCCTGGGCTGCATCATCCGCGGTGAAACCTACCACTTCGAGTTGGTCGCCAACGAGAGTGGCGCTGCGGTCACGCGCGTCGCACTGGACAATCAAATTCCGATTGCGAACGCAATTTTGACGGTCGAGAACGAAGAGCAAGCCTGGGCGCGTGCCGAGGAAAAAGGCCGTGACGCGGCACGTGTGGCGGTCGAGATGGCCAATTTGATGGAAGAACTGCAGTGAGCACCAGCCCCAAAACCGCCGCCAAGACCGACGCCAAACCCACCGCCAAGCGCCCACAACCGAAGTCGGCGCGCCGGCGTTCGCGTGAGGCTGCTTTGCAAGGTCTCTACCAATGGTTGGTGACCGGTGACGATGTGGCCACCGTCGATGCCCACATGCGCGAGCTGGACGATTTCGACAAGGTCGACCGCGCCCACTTTGACGCCTTGCTGAACGGCTGCATCCTGGAGGCCGCCGATCTGGACGCGGTGCTGGCTCGCCATGTCGACCGCAAGACTACCGAGTTGTCACCGATCGAGCATGGCGTGCTGATGATTGGTGCCTACGAGCTCAAGCATTGCATCGACATTCCCTACCGTGTGGTCATCAATGAAGCGGTTGAGTTGGCCAAATCATTTGGCGGCACCGACGGTCACAAATATGTCAACGGCGTGCTTGACCGTTCGGCCGGCGATCTCCGCCCAGTCGAGGTGGCGGCCCGCAATGCCAAGCGCAACGCCGATCAAGCCTCGGCGTCCGACACCGCGAAATGAAGCTGGCGGCTCGGCTTGACCAGATCGAGCCTTTCTATGTGATGGAATGCGCCAAGACGGCCGCCGAGATAGCTCGCGGCCCTTTGTGCGATCCGGCTGTAGGCGGCCGGCGGATGATCTATCTGAATATCGGCGAGCCTGATTTTGGCGCCGCACCCGCCGTGCAGTTGGCTGCGCAAGCCTGCATTGCCGCTGGCCTGACCCAGTACACCGCCGCCACCGGCTTGCCCGCACTGCGTCAGGCCTTGTCGGATTGGTATCGGCAGCGCTTCGAGCTGGAGGTGTCGCCCGAGCGCATCGTCATCACGGCCGGTGCGTCGGCTGCGCTGCAACTGCTGTGTCTGGCGCTGTTCGAGCGCGGCGATCAGGTCTTGATGCCCGACCCCTGCTACCCCTGCAATCGCCATTTCGTCGCCGCCGCCGATGCCCAAGCCGTGCTGCTGACGGCTGGGCCGGCGCAGCGCTTTCAGCCGACCTGCGCCCAAGTCGACGCCGCCTGGAACGGCAACACGCGCGCCGTCTTGCTGGCCTCACCCAGCAACCCGACCGGCACCTCGATCGCCCCGGACGAGCTGCGGGCCATTGTCGAGACGGTGCGCGCGCGTGGCGGTGTCACCATCGTCGACGAGATCTACCTAGGCCTCAGCTTCGATGCGCGCTTTCAGCGCACGGCGCTGGAGTTCGGCGAGGACGTGATCTCGGTCAATAGCTTTTCCAAGTACTTCGGCATGACCGGTTGGCGGCTGGGCTGGTTGGTGCTGCCGCCGGCCTTGGTGGCGCCGGTCGAGAAGCTGGCGCAAAACCTCTTCATCTGCGCCTCCAGCATCGCCCAGCATGCCGCGCTGGCTTGTTTTGAGCCGGCTTCGCTGGCCGAGTTCGAGCGCCGCCGCGAGACCCTCAACGAGCGCCGCGACTACATCGTGCCGGCCTTGCAAGCGCTGGGCTTCAAGGTGCCGGTGCTGCCGGACGGCGCTTTTTATGTCTGGTTTGACTGCTCGGAGGTCGCCGGCAATAGCTGGGACTTCGCCTTCGAGTTGATGCACAAGGCGCAGATCGCTTTGACGCCAGGGCGCGACTTTGGCCGCGCCGGCACCGCGGCCTGGATGCGCTTGTCCTTCGCCAGCAGCATGGCCGATTTGCAAGAAGCGGTGGCTCGTTTGAGTAGTTTCCTGGCGGCGCGACGATGAAGCCCGTTTTCAGGCGCGAGATGCGGGTTTACTGGGAAGACACCGACGCCGGCGGCGTGGTTTTTTACGCCAACTATTTGAAATTTTTCGAGCGCGCGCGCGCACCGAATGGCTGCGTGAACTCGGATTTTCCCAACAACAAATGCGCTTGCATAGCGACACACAGGACGGCGTGATGTTTGTCGTCGGCAGCTCGCAAGTGCGCTACCTGAAACCGGCCCGGCTGGACGACTTGCTGCAGGTCAGCGTCGAGCTGCGCGAGCTGGGCCGCGCCAGCATGCTGCTGTTTCAACAAGCTTTTTGCGGCGAGCGCCTGCTGGCCGAGGGCGAAATCCGCATCGGCTGCGTGAAAAGCCTGGGCAGCACGGCTCAGCAAGACGATCTGAAACCCGCCCGCATTCCCGCCTGCTTGACCCAGGCCCTCACCCAGGCCCTCACTGCTCCGACCCCATGAATCAAGACCTGTCGATTGTTTCCCTGATCGCCCACGCCAGCCTGACCGTGCAGCTGGTGATTGCCGCCCTGCTGCTGGTCTCGCTGGTCAGCTGGAGTGTGATCTTCAGCAAATTCATTTCGCTCTCCCGTATCAAGTCGAGTAACGAGGCATTTGAGCAGGAGTTTTGGTCCGGCAAGAACCTCAACGAGCTGTTCGCTGCGGTGTCGACCAAGCCGGACGGCGCGCCGCTGGAGCGCATCTTTGCCTCCGGCATGCGCGAGTTCCTGAAGTCGCGCGAGCGCCGCGTCACCGAGGCCAGCGCCTTGCTGGACGGTGCCCGCCGCGCGATGCGGGCGAGCTTTCAGCGCGAGCTCGACACGATGGAAAGCAATCTGTCCTTCCTTGCTTCGGTCGGCTCGGTGTCGCCGTATGTCGGCCTGTTCGGCACCATCTGGGGCATCATGCACGCCTTCGTCGGCTTGGCCAATGTGCAGCAGGTGACGCTGGCCACCGTCGCCCCCGGCATCGCCGAGGCGCTGGTCGCCACCGCCATCGGCCTGTTCGCCGCCATCCCCGCCGTGCTGGCCTATAACCGCTTTGCGCGCCAGATCGACCGCAGCGCGATCACGCTGGAGTCCTTCATCGAGGAGTTCTCCAATATCTTGCAGCGCAACGCCGCCCAAGCCGCTCCAGCGACCGGCGCCGGCCGCTGAGTCGGGGCGTTAGCGATGGCAGCCATCAGCTCACGCGGCTCGCGCCGCCGCCGCACCATCAACGAGATCAATATGGTGCCCTTCATCGACGTGATGCTGGTGCTCCTGATCATCTTCATGGTCAGCGCCCCGATGATCACCACCGGCCTGGTCGACCTGCCCAGCGTCGGCAAAAGCCGAGCCCAACCCGAGCATGTGATCCACGTCATCGTCGGCGCGGACGAGAAGCTCAAGATCAAACTGGACAAGCAAGAGGCCCGACCGCTGACCCTCAAGCAACTGGCCGAGCAGGTCAAACTTGCACAAGCCGGCGAGATGAACACGCCGGTGGTGATCTCGGGTGACAAAAACGTCAAGTACGAGGCCATCGTCAAGGTGATGGACGCGCTGCAGTCGGCCGGCATCGCCCGCGTCGGCCTGGCCGTCAAGAACTCGGGCAGTGCCGCGAACTGATGGCCAGCTTGTTTGTCCGCCCGACCGACCCGCTGAGGCCGCCCGAGACGCCGCTGCTGGGACGCGGCCTGGCGTTCGCCATCGTCGCCCATGCCCTGCTGGTGCTGGCGCTGAGCGCCGGCGTGAACTGGCGCACCCAGGCGCCGCCGGCCTTCGAGGCCGAGCTGTGGTCGGCCGTGCCGCAGGCCGCGGCGCCCAAGGAAGTGATACCGCCGACGCCGCAGGCCGAGCCCGAGGTCGTCAAGAAGCCAACGCCCAAGCCGCAGCCGGTTGAAGACACGGCGCAAGCCGAGCGCGACGCCGAGATCGCGATCGCCCGCGATCGGAAGAAAAAGCTGGCGGCCGAGCTGGAGCTGGAGCGCAAAAAGCGCGAAGCCCTGGACGCCAAGGCCAAGCTTGAACAAGAGCTGAAGGACGAAAAGCTCAAGCAGGCCAAGCTGGACAAGGACAAAAAGGACAAGCAGCTCAAGCAGGACAAGGAGCTGCAAGCTAAGCAAGACGCCAAGCAAGAAGCAAAACAGGAAGCACAGCGCCAGGAGCATCTGCGCCGCATCCAAGGCATGGCCGGTGCCAGCGGTGCGCCCAATGCCACGGGAACGGCGTTGCGGAGCTCGGGGCCGTCGGCCAGCTATGGCGGGCGCATCAAGGCGAGCATCCGACCCAACATCATCTTCACCGATACGCCGACCGGCAATCCGGTCGCCGAAGTCGAGGTACGGGTGGCGCCGGACGGCAACATCATCTCGCGCAAATTGCTCAAGCCCAGCGGTGACGCCGAATGGGACAAGGCGGTCTTGAGGGCGATCGACAAAACCGAGAAACTGCCGCGCGATGTGGACGGCCGGGTGCCGCCGGTCTTGGTGATTAGCTTTCAGCCTTTGGAGTGAATTGGCGCTGCAGCCAGGCATCCAGCGACCAGCGCCCTGCGCCCCAAAGCGCCACCGCCAACAGCAGCACGCCCCACAGCTGATGGCCGACCAAAGCCGCCGGCGCAATGTCACTCAGGCTCAGCACGGCCATCACATTGACAACCGACAAACCCAGCGCCGCAAAGCGCCCGGCAAGACCCAGCACCAGCAAAACCGGCAAAATCAATTCACCGCCGGTGCCCAGCCAGGCAGCCAGTTCGGGCGACAGCAACGGCACCGCGTATTCAGACTCGAACAAGGCCAGCGTGGTCTCCCAGTCTCTCAGCTTGGTCAGCCCGGACAGAAAAAAAGCCTTCGCCACATACAGCCTGGCCAAGAGCAAGGCCAGTGACTGCGCATGGGACAGCGCTGCCCGCAGCGCAGTGGGCATGGAGGAGCGCTGACCCACACCCGACCCAGGGTCGGTGCAGGCGCGCAGTGCAAAACGAATGATGGCGTTCATTGGAAAGTTCCTGGAATGTAAAACTTGCGGACTGAAAGCTGCGGCGCTGGGTAAACCTTGAGCGAAGCGCCAGTTCAGGACCCTTGGTGCTTGATCGCTGCCCTCAGCCAACCGTTCAACAAAGCCGCCTGCAGCCAGGTCGAGAAATCAAAATCAGCCTCGGCGGCAAAGGCCTGCTGCAGGGCTTGCTCCAGATTGGCGCCGGCTTGCAAGGCGCTCATCAGCGCCCATGCGCCCGCGCCCAGGCGATGCACCTCGGCGCGCCAAACCCTGCGCGCCAGCACGACCGCCACCGGCTCTTCGTCATACCCGCCGGCATCAGGCTGCTGACCCAGCCATTGCCACCATGCCTGCGGACGCAGCCGCAACAGCTGCAGGCCCGGCCGCATCTGCATGCCAAGATGCGCTGGCTCCAGCGCGCTCAACAACTCCAGCGACTGCACGTTGAGCGCACTGTCGGCGGCCCGCTCGGTGATATGGGCGGCCCACTCAAGCCGGGCCAGATCACATAGCCACGGCTCCATGCCCGCTTGCTCGGCCAAGAAGTCGGCCAAAGCCGCCCCCCATAGCCCTAAGTCACCACATTGCGGTGGATAGCGCCGCCAAAAAGACCAGGCCATGGCAGCAAACGACGGCTCGCCCAAAACCTCCCGCATGCGAACAAACACCGCGCTCAAGGACTTGTCGGCCAACGCCTGTGCGTTCGAGCGGTAAGCGCGCAGGCCGCGCTCCAGCTCGACCCCATCCATGCCCAGCAGGCCAGCATCTACCGCCTCCTTGCGACCCAGCAAGCCTTCGACCAAGGCCCGCTGACGCTCAGCCAGGGCAGCCCTCATGCCGGCACCGGCGCCATGACGTCCATCATCAACTGACGGGCGATTTCGGCCTCACGCAGCAAGACTTCGAGCGCGGGCACATTGGTGTCCCACTCAATCAAGGCCGGCACCGGTCCGAACCGCCGAATCGCATGGGTGAACACCTGCCAGACCTCGGCGCTGACCCGGCTGCCATGGTCTTCGATGACGATGCCGGGCAGTTCGGCATGCCCCGCCAAATGCACTTCGCCGACGCTGCCCGGCCTGATGGCGTCGACCCAGGCCTGCGCCTGCAGTGCCGCCTCGCACTTGTGGGCGCCTCGGTTGCGCGCATTGACGACCAGGTTGTTGACATCCAGTAGCAAGCCGCAGCCACTGCGCTGGGTCAGCTGATTGAAGAACTCCGGCTCGGCCATGCTGTCGCCTTCAAGTTCAGTCCAGCCGACATAGGCGCTCAGGTTTTCAACCAAGATTGGTCGCCTCAGGCGCTCTTGCACCTGTTGCACATGAGTAACCAAAACATCCAGGCTGGTCTGGGTGAACTCCAGCGGCAACAAATCACTGGCATGCGGGCCGGCATGCCCGCCCGCTGCAGGCACGCGGGCAAAACTGGCGTGATCGGAAACGCGCACGGGCTCGACCCGCTCGACCAACGCGGCCAGTCGGTCCAGATGCCAGCTATCCAAGCCGCAGGCCGAACCCAGCGACAAACCCACCCCATGCAGGCTGATGGGATAACGCTCACGGCCGGCCATCAAGACCGCCAGCGGCGCGCCGCCGTCGGCAAAAAAATTCTCCGAGTGCAGCTCCAGGAAAGCAAGCGCGGGCAGGGTCTGCAGCAGTTGCTCGTAATGGGGCTGACGCCAGCCGATGCCGACCGGTGTGCTCGCCGCTGGGTCGGTGTGCATGGCCGCGGCCTTACTTCTTCAGCTTGGCTTTAGCTTCATCGACGCTCATGCCCGACATGCTCTTGCATGAGCCCTTGGCGACAAACTTCCACTCATCTGCAGCGTTGTCACTTTTGGATTGGCCAGCGCAGGAATGGCTGCCGCTGAGGTTGGCGCAGTCGTTTTCGCCGGCCTTGGCGATGCCAAAGCATTTCTCTTTGGCGGCCTTGTCCTGGGCGACGACTTGAGAGACCAAACCCATGGCCAATGCGGCCGCAACGGCGGAAGAGACGAGATAGCTGGATTTCATGAATTACTCCAATGGATGAAAAAAAAGTTGACACTCACCAAGCTTTGAACTGGATTGCTTGAGGCCAAGGCATCATGCCGTCGACACCCTTGGGTCGCAAGCCATGCGGCAGTCCTTACAGCCAAACGTGAAAAATATCTGAAGCCCGCCAGCACGCCGGCACGCCGCGCGTAAGGAAGCGCTCGGCTGCACGACAACACTTCTTTCAAGTCCACAGGTCGGAGTCGCCGGGTGAAATTAAAACCAAGTTGCAGGGACGTCACACGCATGGTGCTGGCGGGGCAGGACCGCCCACTCGGCCCGGTCAACTTGACCCTGATTCGTATCCACCGTTTGTTCTGTCGCGCTTGTCAGAACTTCGGCAAGCAAGTCAATTTGATGCGCAAGGCAAGTGCGCGTTGGCGCAACTACAGCGAAGATTAATCGCGCCACCTCAACTGATGCTGCCGCCGGTTTGGCGCAAGTCGACCCCAGTCAACAACGCCAATTGCAAGGCCAGGCGCACACCTTGCACCATCGTCGCGAGCGCCATGCTGGCTTGTGCTGGGAAACTTGCAGCCTGCTCGGGCAGCCAAGGGGTGTGCATGAAGCCGCTGCGCACAGCGCTGCCACGCAAATGATGCTGGAGGCCAAAAAACACTTGGTTGCAGACAAAGGTGCCGGCCGATTGCGAGATGCCTGCGGGCAAGCCGGCGCCGCGCAGGCCGGCCACCATTGCTTTGATCGGCAAGGTAGAAAAGTACGCCGCCGGTGCTCCGACCAAAACCGGCTCATCAATCGGCTGGTGGCCGGCGTTGTCGGGGATGCGGGCATCCATCAAATTGATGGCCACGCGCTCGAACGACAACTCCGCGCGCCCGCCGGCTTGACCTAGCGCCAACACCAAGCCCGGCTGGTGCGCCCGCAAAGCGAGCTTCAATACGGCATTGGCCTCGCCAAACACGCAGGGCAAGCGCTCGGCCACGACGCGCGCACCTGCTATCAACTCGCCGTCAAGCGCTCGCGCCAGCTCCCATGACGGATTGATGCGCTCACCGCCGAATGGCTCAAACCCAGTCAGCAAGATTGTTTTCATGCCGCACCCCCAAAAAGCCGCGTTTCTATCACAAGCACTTGAAAACTGCCGGGTCTGCCTTGCTCATTTCTGCACATCGACTGGCACCGTGAGCGCTAGCATAGGCGCCATGAGAAGGCTCGGCCATGCGGCTGGCGCCTGCGCGAAAGACTCCGGAGCAAACACATGACAGATCTGTCCACCCCACTGAATTGGCCACACCAAGACAACGCTAGGTCGGCAACAGCATCGGTCATGGAGCTGGCGTCTAGCCAGCGGGAGTTCGTCTGGCCGACACCGCCCTACCAGGCCTATCCGCGCCCAAAGCCCCAAGTCAAGCCCGAACCCTGTGAGCTCCTCGGTCTGAACAACCGCCGCAACAAAGGTCAGCTGGTGGCCATGGTCGTGCATGAACGCGTGGCCCAACTGCTGGTGGCGCCAGCTCGAAATATGATGCCGTTGAAGTTCGCTCAATTCAAGGTGCTGACCTTGCTGGAGCCCATTCCTGCGGCGCCCCGCGTCAGCCCAAACGCCAGTGATGACGCGGCCAACGACTGGCAACTCGACCAGCGCCCGCGCAGCGAATTCAAGCTCTTTTTTGTCGGCGGCGGCGAGCTCAAAGGCGTCACGATTGGGTATTGTCAAGACGAGCTTGGGCTGTTTTTGTTCGCACCCCTGAGTGACAGCGACGACGCCGTGCAGCGCATCTTCATTCCGCGCGAAGTGCTGGCGCATTTTGAGATTGGTGCCCGCATCGGCGATCTGCTGGTGCAGGAAAAACTGGCAACCGCGGCTCAAGTCGATGCAGCGGCCATCGAGCAGCAAGGCCTGCGCTCCCGACGCGTGGGCGACATCCTCGTCCATCAACAAATCGTCAGCGCCGAGCAATTGATGCTGGCAATCGAACAGCAAGCGCGCATGCCGATGGTGCGCATCGGTGAGGCGCTGTTGGCGCTGGACCTGATCTCCCCGGCGCAGTTGGAACAAGCGCTGGAGATGCAAAAAGCCGACCGCTCGGTGCCGCTGGGCGAGTTGCTGGTGCGCAATAAGGTGGTGACGCGCCAAGCGCTGCAATCGGCCCTGGCGCGCAAGATGGGCTACCCACTGGTCGACGTGGAGAACTTTGCGATCGAGCCGGACGCCATTCGCAAACTGCCTTTTGCCGTCGCAAAACGGCTTGAAGTGCTGCCGCTGCTGCTGCGTGATGGTCGGTTGATCGTGGCAATGGAAGACCCGACTCGGCGCGACGCGCTGGATGAAATTGAGTTCATCTCGCAGCTCAAAGTGACACCCACCTTGACCAAGATCGGCTCGCTGCAATTCGCGATTCCGCAAGTCTATGAGCGGCTAGGCGGAGACGCGGTCTCGCGCAGCGAGCTCGCTCTGCCGGCTTTGCACGCGGACTTTTCGCTCGACAAAGCCGACCAGCTGATGGAAACGCTGGAACGCGAAGGCCTTGAGCACAGCCAGCGCGACGAAGGCCCCTCCATTGAACAAAGCGACAACTCGCTGGTGCGACTGATCAACACCATGATCATCGACGCCAACACGCAGGGCGTGTCCGACATTCATATCGAGACCCACCCGGGCACCGAAAAGCTGAAGATTCGCTTCCGCCGTGACGGCCTGCTCAAACCCTATCTGGAGCTGCCCAACACCTACCGTAACGCCATGATTGCGCGCATCAAGATCATGTGCGATCTGGATATCTCCGAGCGCCGCAAGCCGCAAGACGGCAAGATCAACTTCGCGCGCTTTTCACCCCAGCACCGCCTGGAGCTGCGGGTCGCAACCATCCCCACCAACAATGGTCTGGAAGACGTGGTGATGCGTTTGCTGTCGTCGTCAAAACCGATCCCGCTGGAAAAACTGGGCCTGTCGCCCTACAACTTGCAGCAGCTCAAATACGCAATCAGCCGGCCCTACGGCATGGTGCTATGCGTCGGGCCCACCGGCTCGGGCAAGACCACCACCCTGCACTCGGCGCTGAGCCAGATCAACACGCCGGATCGCAAGATCTGGACGGCCGAGGATCCGATCGAAATCACCCAGGCCGGCCTGCGTCAGGTGCAGATGAATCCGCGCATTGATTGGACCTTTGCCAAGGCCTTGCGGGCGTTTCTGCGGGCCGACCCGGATGTCATCATGGTGGGCGAAATCCGCGACGAGGAGACCGCCGAGATCGCCGTCGAGGCCTCGTTGACCGGGCATATGGTGATGTCGACGCTGCACACCAACAGCGCGGCCGAAACCGTCACCCGGCTGTTGGACATGGGCATGGACCCCTTCAACTTTGCGGACTCGCTACTGGCCGTGTTGGCGCAGCGATTGGTGCGGCGCCTGTGTCCGAAATGCCGCGTCAGCAGCCCGCTGCCCGCGGCCGAGCAAGACGAGTGGCTGGATGATTACCTGCACGTCTTCAACCCCGAGCAGCAGCCGACGCGTGAAGCTGTGCTGGGGGACTGGTTGGGCAATTACGGCGATAGCGGCAATAGCGGCCGCTTGATGAAATTTCACAGCCCCGGCTGTGATGCGTGCGAACACAGCGGCTTCAAGGGCCGCGCCGGCCTGCACGAGTTGCTGATGATGTCGAAAACCTTGCGCCGGCAGATACAAACCGGCGCGCGTGCCGAAGAACTGCTGCAAACCGCACTGCATGAAGGCATGCGCTCCTTGCGACAGGACGGCATCATCAAGGTCTTGCAGGGCGTGACCACGATGAGCGAAGTGCGCGCCACCAGCAACGCTTGACGCCGCACCGGCGCGTCAACAGGTCAACGCGAACGAGTTGCGCAAAAATATCCGCAGATCGCACAAGCAAGGCAGGCCCGCCCTGCTTACCCCCTAACTCCAGGTGCCGATGGAACTAGTCGCAATGCTAGGCTGTCACAAAACAGGGGGAGCAAGAGTGATCGAAACAAACTACGGCCCACACATTGTCTCTTCCGCACTGCGGGGCAAGTCTGAACCACAAGCCCAGCAGCAGCTGACGATTCTGAGCTCACATGAACGCTGCCAGATGTTTGGGCTGCTGCCCCAGCAGCGAGCCGATATGAGTTGCCTGAGCCAGTCCTCCTTGGCCGAGACGCTGCAGCGCAACAGTCGCCTTTGCGCGCAGGCACTGCCGGTGATGGAGATGCTCTACCAGCAATTGACGCATGCGCAGAGCATGGTGCTGTTGAGCGACGCCAGCGGTGTGGTGCTGCATGCGCTGGGTGACCCGGTATTTTTGGAGCGTGCCCAGCGAATAGCGTTGGCGCCGGGCTCGGTTTGGTCGGAGGCCGTCAAGGGCACCAACGCCGTGGGCACGGCCTTGATGACCGAGGCCCCGACCTTGGTCAACGGCGCAGATCACTATTTGCGCGAGTTCCATTTTTTGACCTGCTCGGCAGCCCCCATCTTTGACCACAAAGGCGCTTTGCTGGGCGTGATCAATGTGTCCAGCGATAAACGCAACTATCACCCGCACACGCTGGCCCTGGCCACTTTGGCGGCGCGCATGATTCAGACGCAATGGTTCAATGACCTGTTCCGCCAAAGTCTGCGCCTGCATATTCATGCCTACGCCGTTAGTTTGGGGACCTTGCGGGAGGGTGTTTTGGCGCTCGATCCCGTGGGCCGGGTGGTCGGCGTCAACCGCAATGCGATGGACATCCTAGGCCAGACCGCGGCACAGCTGCGGCGCAGCGCCGTGGCCACCTTGTTTGATGCTGATTTGAGCGACCTGCTGGCCCGGACACGAAGCAATCCAGGCCAGCCCTTGCTACTGACGAGGTCACAATTACCCCAGCGCCCCAGATGCCCGAGCAGCGATGTCGGCCAGCAGCTCGTGGCGGCCCATGTCGAGATCGGCGGCGCTGCACCGGTACAAAGTCTGCACGCCTTGCTGAGCCTGGGCCAAGCAGGGTTGGCGACAGACGCACCAGCCGCGCAACTGCCGATGGCCATGGCTGCGCACCCCGGGGCAGCGCTCGCCCATGCCGTGGCCGCCCTAGACCGTGCCGCCGCGCTGACTAGCAGCCCGCAAGTGCTGCAGCAGAACAGCCGGCCAGTCAGCCCCGACGCAAGTATGTCGACGGCCTCAGGCCAGGAAGCAGTGGCAGTGGCGGTGGCGGTGGCTAACCATGCGGCCACTTTGCGGCAGACCGAGCTGCAAGCGATTCAATCCGCGGTACTCGGCTGCCGCGGCAATTTGGCCCTGGCAGCTAAGCAGTTGGGCATAGGGCGCAGCACCTTGTACCGCAAGCTGAAGCTTGCGCCGACCCAGCAGACGGTCAGCTGACGCTGCGCTCTGTTCGGGTGCCGCTACGCCGCACCAGGCCCAGGGCCAAGGCCGTGCCCAGCAGCACCACTGCGCAGCCCGCGGCCATCTTCAAGCTGAAGCTCTCGCCCAGGAAGAGATAGCCCCACAACACCGCGAAGACCGGGATCAAAAAGGTCACGGCAATCGTGTTGGTCGGCCCGATTCGGCTCATCAAGCGGAAGAACAAGACATAGGCGATCGCCGAGCACAGCAGGGACAAGGCGGCCACGGCACCCCAAGCTTGGGCACTGGGTGCTGCGGCCGGCCAGAAAATGATGGCCGGCACGGCCAGCATCAAGGCGGCATAGCACTGGCTGCCGGTCGCCACCACCAGCGGCGCAATGTGGGCGGTATGGCGCTTGCTGAAATTGGCCGCCAGGCCATAGCAAAAAGTAGCCGCCATACAAGCCAGCAAGGCCCAGACGGCGCTGTGGTCGGCGCCGGGTTTGAAGGAGGCCTTGTCCCAGGCCAGATACAGCACGCCGGCAAAGCCCAGGGCCAGGCCGCAGATGCGCAGGCGATCAAGCCGCTGATTCAACCAGACCCAGGCGATCAGCGCACCCCACAAGGGCGTGGTCGCGTTGGCAATGCTGGACAGGCCGGCCGAGATCGACAGCGCTGCATAGCTGAACAAGGCGAAGGGCAAGGCGCTGTTCAACAGGCCGATGACACTCAGCGCTCGCCACTCGCGGCCCAGCTCAGCCAGGCCCTGGCGTGCGGCCAGCAGCGGCAGCAGCATCAAGCTGGCGCCGCCGACCCGCAGCGCGGCCATCGCCACCGGCCCGAACTCATGCGCGCCGAGCCGCATGAATAAAAACGAGGCGCCCCAGATGGCGGCAAGCAGGGTCAGTTCGGCCAGATCAGCGGTTTTCATGCTCAGGGATTTTGCTCGGCAGTTTTGCTAAAGGCGCCCGAGCATACTGCGCCGGCCGCAGCCCTACATCGCCTTGAACAAGTGCACGTAGGCCCGGCTGACCGGCAACTCCTGCGCATGGCCCTTGATACGCACGAACAGCCGGCTCATCTCGTCGCGTCGGGTGCCCACCAGATGGGCCAGATTGATCAGCGTCGAGCGGTGCACCTGCCAGAACTGTTCGGGGTCCAGCTGCGCCGCCAAATCGGTGATGGTGGTGCGGATCAAATGCTCGCCCTGAGCTGTTCTGACCACCGTGTATTTGTCATCGGCATGAAAGAACAGCACCTCGTCCACCGCCACCTGATGCGTCATATCGCCGCTGGCAGCACGAATGAACCGCAGCCGTGCCAAGCCCTGCACGGGCGGGGCCAACAAGCGCTGCAAGGTCTCAGCCAAACGTGATTCATCGACCGCCGGCGGCCGCCCTAACGCCGCTTTGAGACGGGCCACACAGGCCAGCAAGCGCTCGGTCTTCAGCGGCTTGAGCAGATAGTCCAGCGCAGCTGCGTCAAACGCCTCGACCGCATAGTCGTCATAGGCGGTGACGAACACCACCCGCGTCGCGCCCTCGATGCCCTGCGCCACTTCCAGCCCATTCAGGCCCGGCATCTGAATGTCCAGAAAGGCCAGCTCGGGCTGCCAGGCACTGATCTGCTCGGCCGCTTCAATGCCGTTGCGGGCGACGCTGACAATCTCCAGCTCTGGCCAGCAAGCCGCCAGTTGCTGTTTCAGGTACTGAGCCAGATGGGCTTCGTCATCGGCGATCAAGGCGGTGGTCATGAAGTTTGAGCAAGTGGGTGGGCGGGCAAGTGTAGGCAGGCCAGCGTGCCAAGGGTTTGCCGGCTCAAGCTCAGTTCGGCATCGTGCGGGTAGCGGTTGGCCAGCCGGGCGTGCACATTCTCCAGCGCCAGACCGCCGCCGCGGCCGGGCCGGGTGGCGCGTCGCGGCGCGTCCAGGCCCAACCCATCGTCGGTCACTTTGAGCAGCAACCGGCCCTGCGCAACGTTGGCGCTGACCTGGATATGACCACCCTCGACCTTGGGCTCCAGCCCATGCTGAATCGCGTTCTCGATCAGCGGCTGCAGCAGCAAGGGCGGCAGCCGGCAGGCGCGCGCCGCCGCGCTGGCCTGGATCTCAAAACTCAGCCGCTCGCCCATGCGGATTTGCATCAGCTGCAGATAGCGCTCGGCCAGCGCCAACTCGGCGTCGACCGTGGTGTCGGTCTTGCGCATCTGGCCCAGGCCGGCGCGCAAATAGTCGGTGAAGGCCTCCAGCATCTGCTTGGCACGCGCTGCGTCGACGTCGATCAGCCCTTGCACATTGGCCAGTGTGTTGAACAAAAAATGCGGCTCGATCTGCGCCTGTAGCAGGCTCAGACGCGCCTCGGTGGCGCTCCACTGCAGGGCCTGGCTCTTCCAGCGGAACTTGAACCAAATCCAGTTGGCGGTGGTGATCAGCAGCGTGATCAGCACGAAGACGCGTTGATTGGCGGGGTTGCCGCCAACCTCAAGCAAGGCGTCGAACTTGAACAGCTGGCCGATCATCAGTAGACCCAGGGCAAAGCCCAGCACGGTGCCGACAATCGCGACGCCGGCAAAAAAGACGCCGGAACGCCAGTCGCGCCGGGCGCCGATGCGGTCAATGATGGCCTGCGGCAGGCTCAGCTCGACGCCGCGAAAAAGGGCGTGAATCGTGAACGAAATGCTCATGCTGATCAGTAGATTCGCCTGCAGCGCAGTCAACATCGCGGCCGGTTTCAGCAAATGCCCACCCACCAGACCGCCGACTAGGCTGAAGAAAAGCGCAAAGGCCAAGCCGATGCCGGCGCTGATAACTAGGCGCGCCCAGGCGGGCTCGCTGCGCTGTTTCTTCAGCAGCAGATGGGCGCCCCAGGCCTGGCGCAGATCGGTCTTGATGGTGTTCATGCAACACAGTGTAGGCAGGCGCGCGTGCGGGTTTTGCGGCCGCTGCGATGAATCGACAGCCGCCGCGATGAAGCGTCAAAAGCCTTGCCTACAATCGCGCCAAGCTTTCGAGTCATCAAACCGTTTCAGGGGAATCCATCTATGCAAGTTCACGCGTCCATCTTCAAGGCCTATGACATACGCGGTGTCGTCGGCACGACTTTGAACGAAGAGCTGGCCGAGCACCTCGGCCGTGCCTTCGGTACCGAGGCCCGCGCCTTGGGCGAGAAGGCCGTGGCCGTCGGCCGCGACGGTCGCATCTCCGGCCCCGGTCTGGTTGCAGCCTTGATCCGTGGCCTGCAATCGACCGGCCTGGACGTGGTTGACCTGGGCGCCGTCACCACGCCGATGCTGTATTACGTCGCCGCCACCCGCGCCAAACACGGTTGCCGCAGCGGCATCATGGTGACCGGCAGCCACAACCCCAAGGACTACAACGGTTTCAAGATGGTGCTCAAGGGCGCGGCTGTTTATGGTGAGCAGATCCAGGGCCTGCGCCGCCGCATCGAAGCCGAGGACTACAAAACAGGCGTCGGCCGCAGCGCGGCGATGGACATCGTGGCCGAGTACAGCCAGCGCATCGTCAAGGATTGCAAGCTCAAGCGCCCGATGAAGATCGTGGTCGACTCCGGCAACGGCATCCCCGGCGCCACGGCACCAGCCATCCTGCGGGCTTTAGGCTGCGAGGTGATCGACATCTACTCCAAGGTCGACGGCGACTTCCCCAATCACCACCCGGATCCCTCGCGGCCAGAGAACCTGGAAGACCTCAAGCGGATCGTGCATGCCTGCGATGCGGAGTTGGGTCTGGCCTTTGACGGCGACGGCGACCGCCTCGGTGTGGTCACCAAGGACGGCGTGATGATCATGCCGGACCGCCAGATCATGCTGTTCGCCGCCGATATTCTGAAGCGCAAGCCCGGCGCCGAAATCATCTTCGACGTCAAGTGCACGCAGCGCCTGGCCCCCTGGATCCGCGAGCATGGCGGCCGGCCGCTGATGTGGATGACCGGCCACTCGCTGGCCAAGGCCAAGCTGAAAGAGACCGGCGCGCCGCTGGCCGGCGAGCTGTCGGGCCACATCTTCTTCGCCGAGCGTTGGTACGGTTTTGACGACGCGATGTACACGGCCGCCCGCCTGCTGGAAATCCTCTCGCGCTTCGCCGATCCCAGCGCTGTGCTGCACGCACTGCCGACCAGCTTCAACACGCCCGAAATCAATGTGCCCTGCGCCGAAGGCGAGCACCACGAGGTGGTCAAGAAGCTGCTGGAAGTGGCCGAGTTCCCCGGCGCCAAGGAAATCATCACCATTGACGGACTGCGCGTCGAGTATGACGACGGCTTCGGTCTGGTGAGGGCAAGCAACACCACGCCGGTGCTGGTGCTGCGCTTCGAGGGCCACACGCCCGAGGCGCTGGCGCGCATCCAGCATGACGTGCTGGTCCAGCTCAAGCGCGTCAAGCCCGACGCCACTTTTGCGGCCGGGCATTGACCGTCACAGAAACTGGGGCCGAGCGACTTAGCCGCTGGGCCTATGCGGGCCTGCTGCGGCTGCTGACGCCGCTTTACCTGTTGCGTTTGTGGCGGCGCGGAGCGGCCGAGCCGCTGTATCGCCAATGGCTTGGGCAGCGGCTGGGCTTTTATGGGCTAACGCCAAAATCAAGCGGTTGGTTGTGGGTGCATGCCGTGTCGCTGGGCGAAACCCGCGCCGCCGCCGCCTTGATTGCGCAGCTGCGAGAACAGCAGCCCGCCATGCGCTTGCTGCTGACCCACAGCACCGCCACAGGAAGAGCGGCCGGCGCGGCCTTGTTGCAACCCGGTGATGCCCAGGCCTGGTTGCCCTATGACACGCCGGGCGCCGTGCGGCGTTTCTTGCGCCATTGGCGGCCGGCCATCGGCGTCCTGATGGAAACCGAGATCTGGCCGACGCTGCAATTCGAAGCGGCCAGGCAATCTATCCCGATGGTCTTGGCCAACGCCCGGCTGTCAGCGCGCAGCCAGCGCCGCGGCGAGCGCTTCAAGGCCCTCCTCCTTCCGGCCGCACGCCGCTTGAGTATTGCGTTAGCGCAAACCGAGGCCGACGCCGAGCGCCTGCGCGCCAGCGCCGTGCCCAAGGTGCGGGTGCAGGGGAACTTGAAGTTTGATATGCAAGTGGATGAGGCCTTGCTCGCCCAGGGTCGGCTGTGGCGTGCGCTGCTGAGCCGGCGCGTGCTGCTGGCCGCAGTCACGCGCGAAGGCGAAGAGGCCATGCTCTTGCAAGCTTGGGGCCTACTGCCCCGGCAAGACCTGCCGCTACTGCTGATCGTGCCGCGCCACCCGCAGCGTTTCGATGCGGTGGCGGCCTTGGTCGAGAAGGCAGGCCTGAGCTTGGCCCGGCGCAGCGAGTGGACCGATGCGCCCAGTGAACAGGACTTGTCCGCCCAGGTTTGGCTGGGTGACTCGATGCGCGAGATGGCGCTGTATTACGGCCTTGCTGATGTGGCATTGCTGGGCGGCAGCTTCGCGCCCCTGGGCGGGCAAAACCTGATCGAAGCGGCCGCTTGCGGCTGCCCCGTCGTGATGGGGCCGCACACCTTCAACTTTGCCGAAGCGGCCGAGTTGGCTGAAGCGGCGGGTGCGGCGATTCGGGTCGCCGATATCGATGCGGGCTTGACTCAAGGACTCGCCCTATGTGCCGACCGCCAAAGACACGCCGAGGTAGCCGTTCATGCGCTGGAGTTCGCCGCCGAGCATCGCGGCGCAGCTGAGCGCATGGCTGTGGAAATCTGGCGGCAGTCAGAGACATAGACCCTGATCTGTTTGGCTATCTTTGGGCCTTCTTGCCTGTTCACTTACTCTGCGGCAAAGCGGCACACCAATCCAGCTCAAATCGGCCAGGGCATTGCTGGCTTTGTAAGGCCGCAATGTGCACTTATGTACATCTACACATAAGGGCACTTATGCACAGTGCCTCGTTATGAGTAGTTCGCCGGTAGCACCGGTCGAATTGCAGCGGAAATGCTGGTGATTTGGCCCTGTGGCGGGTGGCGCGACGCTGAACATAATTCTCGGCTCAGCCCAAAGGTGGCGGCT
>NZ_JANNMI010000400.1:0-11124 GCF_031397715.1 Roseateles sp. | reverse complement strand
GCCCCACCAGGTGGAGCAGAAACGTCAGGCTGCCGTGGCGCCCTCAAGCGTTGCCAGGCGATTCATATTGCCCATTGAAACGCGGTGCATTTCCAGTAGCGACAGCAGGCCATTGCGATGCAATTGCACGACCTTGTCGTCGGCCAACTCGGCCAGCTTTTGCTCGTCGACCGCCAGGAAACCTTCAACGTCGATCTTCTCGCCGCTGGCCAAAGTGGCCTCGAAACGCATATCGCGCAGCAGGTCCAATTCCACCAGCATCTGGCAGAAAGCGCGGGTGCGCTCCGACTCTTGCTCGAAGTTCTCCAGGAAGGTTTTCGCGTTCAGCAAGAACTCAGTCGGCTGGCCATCGGCCGCAAACAACGAGGTGCCTTCGGTCTCGGAGAAGCCGGCCCATTCGCTGTCAAAACAAACCGCGATGGTGTCCGAATCCTGCTCCAGGCGCGCCATGGCAAAAGGATAACGGCGCAGATAAGCGGGCACGTAATGACCACTCCACTGGCCGTCTTTGATGAACAGATTGCTGGCGGGCTTCAAGCCCAACACGGCCAGCGGTGCCACCACAGGCTTGGCGCTTTCGGCCGGCGGTTCACCGACGCGCACAAACACAATCGGATATTCCTTGCAGGCTTCGGCAAACTCAACCACGGCCAAAAACATCGAATTCATGCCCTTCACGCGGTCCAGCGTGGGCAATTCGGTTTTCAGGCGCAGGCTCTTGTGAGCGACACGGTCCAATGGCGTCAAATTGCCATACATCAAGGGGCTTGCACTCATTTTTCACTCTCTCCATCAACGGCCAGACGACTGACCAACACTTTGTCAACACGCTTGCCATCCAGGTCCACGACCTCGAAGCGCCAAGCATTCCACTCCACCACATCGGCCGTGCGCGGCAAACGCCCCAGCAGCAGCATCACCATGCCGGCCAGGGTGTTGTAGCGCCCACGATCCTCTTCGGGTAGCTCCTTCAGCCCCAAGCGGTCCTTCAGCTCAGTCACCGGGATCAGGCCGTCCAGCAGCCAACTCCCATCCTCGCGTTGCACCGCCCAGGCATCTCCATCACCGGGCGCATTGAACTCGCCCGCGATTGCTTCCAACACGTCGCGCACCGAGATCACGCCCTGGACCTCGCCGTACTCATCGACAACAAAAACCAGCGGCGCGTCCGAGACCCGGAACTGCTCCAGCAGCTCCATGCCCGACAGCGTCTCGGGCACAAACACCGCCGCCTCCAGATCCTCCGACAGCGACAGCGGCGCGCCACTCAACGCCCGCTGCAGCAACACTTGCGCTGACACAACGCCCAGCACCTCGTTCAAACCTACGCGGCAGACCGGATAGCGGCTGTAACCATGGCCGCGCAGCACTTCCAGCACCTGTTGCGGCGTGTCGGTCACGTCCAGCCAGGCGATTTCGCCACGCGGAATCATCATCGAGCCGATCTCGCGCTCATCGAGCCGAAATACATTGCGCACCATCTGGTGCTCGTGCTCCTCGATCACACCGGCCTCGCGCCCCTCATCCAGGCTGGCCGCAATCTCTTCCTCGGTGACGCCGCGCTGACTGCGCCCACCCTGCCCCATCAAACCCAGAATGGCCTCGGTGCTGAAGCTCAAAAACTTCACCAAGGGACGCGCCGCCGCTGACAGAAAATTCATCGCCGGGGCGACCCGCCGGGCCACCGTTTCCGGGTAAATCTGGCCAATCCGCTTGGGCACCAATTCACCGAAGATGATGGTCACCACGGTGATGATGATCACCACCAGGGCGGTCGAAGCGATGTCAACCGCACCTCCACGCAAGCCGAAGTTCTGACCCAACCACAGGGCCAAGGGGCCCGAAAAGGCGGCGTCGCCGACGATGCCGTTCAGCACGCCGATCGAGGTGATGCCGACCTGCACCGTTGAGAGGAACTTGGTCGGGTTGTCATGCAAATCCATGGCGGCCCTGGCGCCGGGCTCCCCGGCCTCCACCAACACCTGCAATCTCGCCTTGCGGCTGGCCGACAAAGCCATTTCCGACATCGCAAAGAAAGCATTCAAGAACAACAAAAATATGAGAAAGGCAGTATCCATTGGGAGCGCAAGCAAGGATGAAACGAGTCAAGCCTCGACAAGCGCAGCAAATAACGAGAGGCGCCAAGAGTAGCAGATGCCCATGACGATGGAAGCCGCACAATCCCGCTATGAACTATCTCATTGGTGACCTGCAAGGCTGTTGCGACGCGCTCCAGCGGCTGCTTGAGAAGCTTGACTTCTCGCCCTCGCGCGACCACATCTACCTGCTGGGCGACCTGGTCAACCGCGGCCCGGCCTCACTGGCCACCTTGCGTCTGCTGATCGACCTGGGTGATTCGGCGACCTGCCTGCTGGGCAATCATGATTTGCACCTGTTGGCCATCGCCCATGGTGCCAAGCAACCGCACCGCAACGACACGCTGCGGGACATACTCGACGCCCCCGACCGAGCCGAGCTCTTGGATTGGCTGCGGCAGCGGCGCATGGCCTGCCATGAGCAGGGCTGGTTGATGGTGCATGCGGGCGTGTTGCCGCAATGGACGGCCGAACAAACCATGGTGCTGGCCGGTGAAGTCGAGGCCATGCTGCGCGGCCCCGGCCTGGCCGACTTCGTGCAGCAGATGTATGGCGATGAGCCGGCCCTTTGGAGCGAGGGCCTGAGCGGCACGGCGCGCCTGCGCTGCATCGTCAATGCGCTGACCCGGGTGCGTTTTCTTGATGCGAGTGGGCAGATGGATCTCAAGACCAAGGATGGCGCCGACGGCGCTCCGCCCGGCTGCCGGCCCTGGTTTGACGCCCCCGGCCGGCGCACGGCGGCAGTGCCCGTCGCCTTTGGCCATTGGTCCACGCTGGGTCTGCTGCAGCGACCCGATCTGCTGGCGCTGGACACTGGCTGCGTCTGGGGCGGCAGCCTCAGCGCAGCCCGGGTTGAAAGTGGCCGGGTGCTGGAGTTGATCTCGGTGAAATGCAAGCAAGCGCAAAAGCCGGGCTAGAATCGCGGACTTGTGATGTCCAAACCCAGGAAGCAAGGCCTGGCGGTTTAAGGCACCGGTCTTGCTCAATCGACGCTTTGGCGGCGATTGCGCCGAAGCTCATATCGCGCCAGCGATGTGAACGCAGGCCCCCAGTGCGCGAGCACTGCGCCGAAGCTCATATTGCGCAGCGATGTGAACGCAGGCAAAACCGGCGATCCGTCGCTGGCATTGTTGAAAAGAGTTACAGGAAGCTTGGCCGAGCGGTTTAAGGCACCGGTCTTGCTCAATCGACGCTTTGGCGGCGATTGCGCCGAAGCTCATATCGCGCCAGCGATGTGAACGCAGGCAAAACCGGCGATCCGTCGCTGGCACGGTTGGAATTGAAAGTTACGGGAAGCTTGGCCGAGCGGTTTAAGGCACCGGTCTTGAAAACCGGCGAGGGTTTATCCCCTCCGTGAGTTCGAATCTCACAGCTTCCGCCATTTCTTCCATGAGAGATGGGGAAATTGAGCTATGCCCCACATAGCCCCCCCAAGGCACGCAACTTCGAGCACACCGGGGCGGCATTCAATAGCTGGCTGACTCAGACATCAGCGGCCCGGCGCAGGCCCGGATCGGTGCTAAAACGCAAGTACTTATGCCCTGACCAGAGCAAGCCCACCCCAGTCCGTGGTGTAGCCGGGTGTGCGCCTTTCCTGCCTCATGCCCCAGTGCTGCTGCTCGCCCGCAAGGCCGCCGCAAGCCAGCGCTAAGGTGCCGCGTCCGTAGCGCTGGTTGACCGAGTCCAGTGCCTGCATCAGGCGACGGGCGCCTGGGTCCGCCGCGTCCTCTTCCAGTGCCAATTCCTGTTGAATGAGGCCGGCGGGACGCAGATCAAGCAACATCACGCCCGCTTTGGCATACCGAAATCCGGGCTTGAAAATTGCCTGCAAGCCTAGGAGGGCGGCATGGCAGATGGTGCGGGTGTCATTGCTGGGTCGGCGCAGCGGCACCACGATGGAGCGCGAATACTGCTCATCTTGAGCCCGAAAGGGGCTGGTTCGAATGAAGGTCAACACTTGCCCTGCGTGGCCGCTTTGGTCGCGCAACTTCAGCGCTGCCCGGCTGGCAAATTCGGTCACCGCCTCTTGCAATGCGGTCAAGTCAAGCACCGCGCTGCCAAAGCTGCGCGTGCAAGCAATCTGCTGTTTAGCCGCCGGTTCGTGGTCCAGACCGATGCAGTCGGTTCCTTGCAACTCACGCACGGTACGCTCAAGCACAATTGACCAGCGGCGCTTCACCGTATTGGGATCAAGCCGTGCCAGGTCAAGTGCGGTGTGAATACCTTCCGCCTTGAGTTGAGCGCCAATCCGCTTGCCCACCCCCCAAACTTCATCAACCGCCGTGCCCTGCATCAGCGCATCGAGCTCGCCCGGCTCCAGTTCGCCGAGGTTGCAAACTTGTGCGTGGTGGTCGGGGTAGGCGCCCGGTTTTCGCTCGGCGGTCTTGGCGATATGGTTGGCCAGTTTGGCCAGAGTTTTGGTGGGCCCGATGCCAATACCGCAGGCGATACCTATCCATTTGAGGATGCGATAGCGGATTTTGCGGCTGCGCTCCGTCATATCACCCCGGATGCCCTTCAAATCAACGAATGATTCGTCAATCGAATAGACCTCTTGGCGGTGGCCCAATCCCGCCGCCAAACTCATCATGCGGTCGCTCATATCACCGTAGAGCGCGAAATTGGCCGACAGCGCGACGAGCCCGTCAGATTCTTCAAAATGCCGAATCTGAAACCATGGCGCGCCCATTTTGATGCCAAGGGCTTTCGCTTCATTTGACCGGGCAATGGCGCAGCCGTCGTTGTTGGACAGCACCACCACCGGCCGCCCATTCAAGCTCGGCCGGAACACTCGTTCGCAGCTGACGTAAAAATTATTGCCGTCGATCAAGGCGTACATGAGTCGAGCTTGTGTTGGCTACAGCAAAACGATTTCAAGCTGCTCGCGCAGGACTGGCCCGCACAGAATTTTGTAGCCGTCCGCATCAAAACCCGCGGCTTGGACGCTCAGCTTCTTGGCTTCGTTGATCTCACCGACGGTACCCAAATAGCACCAGTTGTGAATGACATGAATGTCGCTTGTGGCCCCATCGCGCTCAATCAACCCAACCGCGCCGGGATATGGCCAACACATCAGCTTGAATGCCTGCAGGCTCAGCATCAATCGCGCTTGGTGCGCCTGCATGCGCTCGTCGCCGCGACACAGACCCGCACATTGGGCAAGCATGGCTCGAAAGCAGGGCTTGCCGGGCTTGCCTTTTTCTAGCCCCAAGGCGGCGTAGCAAAGCTTTTGCTCGTCGGCAATGTTGCGCAGTGCTTCCTGTGCGCCATGTCGGCTGGCAAACAAGCCGTACAAATCCGCTTCGTGAGCAAAATCAACCGCGCGCGAATCCACCACGCTGGGGACGCCGTGCTGAACTTTGAACGCATAGAGCAGCCGATTTCGGCGCAGCTTTTTGTTATGCAAAGGCTGCTGCTGTTTGATCATGCTCGCCTCCAGCAGCAGGGCACCGATTTCGCCGGCGGTGCGGATATGGCTGATGCGACGGGTTTGACGCAACATGCGTGCCTCCGTCACCGTGCGGAGATGGGACAAGACCCGGCTGCGCAGGTCCACGCTCTTTCCGATGTAGACCGGCAGATCGCCGTCGTCCCCGTGAAACACATAAACACCCGGTGCATGCGGCAAATCTTGAATCGCATCGCGCAGGTGCGTGGGGTACTCATACAAGGGCTGCCCCTCTGAGCGGCGCAGCCGATCAATTCTTGAACGCATGATCAGACTCTAAATTGCTTGATTGATGCCACCACTACGCCCCAAATTTCGACGGTTTGCCCGTCGGTCGGGTTGATGTCGGGGTAGGTCACGTTGGCGGCTTTGAGTTTCATGCGTCCGGCGCGCTGCCACAGGGTTTTGCAAACAAACTCGCCGTCCACCATGGCAATCACGACATGACCTGAGCGAGCCGTGATGGCGCGGTCAACCAAAACTACGTCGTTGTCAAAGATGCCCGCGTCTTGCATGGATTCACCGCGCACGCGCAGCAAAAATGTGGCCTGCGGGTGCTTGATCAGCTGGGCCATCAAATCAATCCGCTGTACCGCATGGTCGTCGGCCGGTGATGGGAAGCCGGCAGCCACGCGGCCAGGCAAGGCGCTGACCAGGGTGGGGTGCAGCGAAAGGGCGGTCGCTTGGTCAAAGGAAATTGCTGCGAGGTTCATGTGGACTGGTTTTATATACAGTCCATCGTAGCCGATCCGGGGCCGGAGTTCAGCGCAACTCGGCCAAAACCGCCCGAAAGCCCGCCGCGATGGCATCCTGCGCCGCATGCCGCCCCTGCCGCAGCGCTACCTGCCCGGCCACATAGACTTCACGCAAGACCTGACCCTGAGCCGAGAAGACCAGCCCATCGAGCAGATAGTCGGTGGGCAAACCCAGCAAACCACTGGCAGCGCCGTCCAAGACCAAAAAGTCCGCCCGCGCGCCCACTTCCAAACCCCATTGCTTGAAACCCGCCGGCGCCGCACTGCCGGCTCTGGCCGCCTCGAACAACCGCGCCGCGGTGCTCGGCTGAACGCCCGGCAGCGCCGCTACATTGCGCCGCTGCAGCCCCAAGCGCTGGCCATATTCCAGCCAGCGCAACTCTTCGCCCCAAGCGCGCGTGACATGGCTGTCGGAGCCGATGCTGATCGGCACACCGGCCGCCAGCCAGCCGGGCAAGTCGATCAAGCCGTCACCCAGATTGCCCTCGGTGCCGGGGCAAATGACGACACCGGCACCGCTGCTCGCCACCTGCTCGATTTCTTCCGGCGTGCTGTGCGTCGCATGCACCAATTGCCAGCGCGCATCGGGCTGGAGCGCGTTGCACAACCATTGCATCGGCCGCTGGCCGGTGGCGGCCAGGCAGTCGCGCACTTCCTGCATCTGCTCGGCGATGTGAATGTGGACAGGCACATCCGCATCGCCCATCAGCGCCTGCAAACCCCGAATGTCATCGGCATTGGCGGCACGCAAGGAATGCAGGGCCACGCCGGCATTCAGCAAGGGCCGCCTATCCCGCCCCTCGTCATTTACCGCTTGGCTGGCGCGCCAGACCCAGTCGGCATCGGTCTTGAAACGGCGCTGGTCGTCGCGCAAGCCGTCAGCGCCAAAGCCCGAGCGCGCATACAGCACCGGCAGCAGCGTGAGGCCAATGCCGGCCGCGGCCGCCGCGTCGGCCAGGGCCCAGCTCATGGCCAGCTCATCGGGGTAAGGGCTGCCGTCTTGTTGGTGATGCAGGTAATGGAACTCGCAAACCTGGGTGTAACCACCGGCCAGCAGTTCAACATACAGCTGGGTGGCAACCGCCTGCATTTGCGCCGGCGTGATACGCAGCGCCAAGCCGTACATGCGGTCGCGCCAGGACCAGAAATCATCGTCGCCGCTGTCGCGCCGCTCGGCCAGGCCCGCAAAGGCGCGCTGAAAGGCGTGGCTGTGGGTGTCAACCAGGCTCGGCATGACGGGGCCGGCCAAGGCCTGCATGCCCTCGGCCAAGGGCACGCCGGGCGTGATGCTTTGCCAATGGCCGTCCGTCCCCACCGCCATGCGCACATGGTGCTGCCAGCGCCCATCCACCCAGGCCTGCACGGCCCAAAAAATAGCGGCTGCCCTCATGCCACTTTCGGCTTCCAGCCACTCATTTCTTGCAACAAGCTCTTGAGCAAGGGCTGCACCGCCGCTGCACGCGGCGCGTCATACAGGAACGGCGCCGCCTCTTCTTCCATATAGCAGCGCCAGCACATCTCCAGCTGCACCGCATGCACGCCCTGCTCGGGCTGGCCGTACTGGCGGGTGATGAAGCCGCCCTTGAAGCGCCCGTCGACGACGTGGCTGTAGTCGCTTTGGCTCGCCAACACGGCGCTCAATTTTGACCTTAGCTCGGCGGCGCAGGAGCGCCCTTCCACCGTGCCCAGGTTCAAGTCCGGCAGCCGCCCCTCAAACAGCCAGGGCAGCTCGGAGCAGATGCTGTGCGCTTCGAACAGCAAGGCATAGCCGAACAAGGCCTTCAGGCGCTGCAACTCGGCATTCAAAGCGCGGTGATAAGGCAGCCAATAGCGTTCGCGGCGGCGCAGCTGCTCGGCGCGGTTGGGCTCTTGGCCGTTCAGGTAAAGCGGCTCGCCGGTGAAAAAACGCGTCGGGCACAGCTCGGTGTTGGCCGCACCCGGGTACATCGGCGTGTCTTCGGGCGGGCGATTCAGGTCGATCAAAAAGCGCGAGTAATGCGGAACGATCAGGCCAGCGTCCAGCTCGCTGGCAATGCCGGCGTACAGCTGCTCCAGATGCCAGTCGGTATCTTCGCTGAGCAGCGCGCGCGGTTGATAACGGCGCGCTTGATCGGCCGGGATGGCCGAGCCCACGTGCGGCATGCTGATCAACAAGGGCGTGTTGCCTTGACTCAGTTTGAATACAGGGTTGTTATCCATCGCTTCTTTCATGCTCGCTCGATGCCGCCGCGCACGACGCGCTTCAAGGGGTTGCGGCCAAAGTAATAGGCCAGCTCGTTCGGATGCTCAACATCCCAAACGCAAAAATCGGCGCGCTGCCCGGCCGCCAGCTGACCTCGGTCGCTCAGCCCCAAGGCCCGTGCCGCATTGACGGTAACGCCGCGCAGCGCCTCCGCAGGCGTCAGGCGGAACAAGGTGCAGGCCATATTCAGCATCAACAGCAGGGACAGCGTCGGCGCTGTGCCCGGGTTGTGGTCGGTGGCAATCGCCATCGGCACGCCGGCATCACGCAGCGCCTGCACCGGCGGCAATTGGGTCTCGCGCAGGAAGTAATAGGCCCCCGGCAGCAGCACCGCCACCGTGCCGCTGGCGGCCATGGCCTGCACACCGGCCGCGCTCAGATGCTCCAGATGGTCGCAAGACAGCGCCATGAACTCGGCCGCCAATTGGCTGCCGCCCTGGTCACTGAGTTGCTCGGCATGCAGCTTGACCGGCAGGCCCAAGGCTTGCGCCGCTTCGAAAACGCGCCGGGTTTGCGCCGGCGTGAAACCGATGCCTTCGCAGAAGGCGTCCACCGCGTCGATCAAGCCCGCGCGGTGCAGCGGCGTCATCCATTCGATCAGCGCCGTCACATAAGCGTCTTGGCGGCCCTCGAACTCGGGCGGCACGGCATGGGCGCCCAAGTATGTGGTGCGCACATCGACACCCAGACCCTTGAGGCGGCGGGCCGCGCGCAGCATCTTGGCCTCGCAGGCCTGGCTCAAGCCGTAGCCCGATTTGACCTCGATGGTCGTCACGCCTTCCTTGAGCAGGTTCAAGACGCGGTGCGCCGCTTGGGCATAGAGCTGATGCTCGCTGGCCGCGCGGGTGGCGGCGACGCTGGCCCGGATGCCGCCACCGGCGCGCGCGATGTCTTCGTAACTGGCGCCAGCCAAGCGCTGCTCGAACTCGGCCGCGCGCTGGCCGCCGTAGACCAGATGGGTGTGGCAGTCGATCAAGCCCGGCGTGACGACCGCGCCGCCCAGGTCGATCTCTTGCGCCAGGCCGTTGCGGAATTCGCCGTCAAGGTCGGCGTCAAGGTCGGCAATGTCGCCGGCCCAGAGCAGGTGCTCGCCCTGCGACAACATCGCGCCATTCTCGACCCAGCCCCACGGATTCTCTTGAGCGTCGCCGACCAAGGTGGCCAGGCGGGCATGGGTCCAGAGTTTGAACACACTGCTGCTGCTCATGGTTGCTGCTCGCTCCAAGTCATCCACCAGGCCGCGCCTTGGCCTTCAAAACTGCAGGGCTGCGCCGCAGGGTGCTCGCACCAGGCCAGGCTCATCGCAGCCAAATTCATGGCCCGCCCACCATGCAGCAGGCGGCCGCCGGTGGCCGTGAACAAACCCACCCAGCGGCCCTGCGGCAGCCAGTTTGCGGGCGTGCTGGCGGCCGACTTCACCTGCAGCTGGCCACGGCTGCGGCGATGCATCAGATTGAAGTCGCGGGTGCTGCCGCCGATCAATTCGCAAGGCAGGGCCAGGCCACCGTCGAAGCTGATCAAGTCATCAGAGGCGCGCAGCTCCCAGTCCGCCAGGCGCACGCCCTCGCCCTGCAGCACCGCAAACCAACGCTGCACGCCGTCAAAGGCCGAGAACGGTCCATCGCGCTCGATATCGGCCACGCTGATGCGCAAGGCCCAGTCGGCGGGGTGTGGCCAGGCCAGCAACTCACGCGTCTGGCCGCCGCCGTTGCGCCAGGCCTGAGGGGCAACGTCATCTGCACTGATACAACTCCAACTCATGCTTGAAAACTCCCCTCAAGAACGTACAGCGAACCCGGATGGGTGAGCCGCACCGTGGTGACGGTTTGGCCGCGGCTGAAGGTGCGGCGCTTGACGATCAAACAGGGGTCGCGCCGAGAAATGCCCAGCAACTTGGCCTCCAGCGCCGACGGCAGCAGTGACTCTATCGTGTAACGCGCCTCCGACAAGGGGGCCACTTCGAGCAGGTAGTTGGTCGGTGTGGTTTGAGTGAAATCCAAGCCCAGATAGCCCGGCGCACAGGCCGGGTTGACCCAGCGGTCTTCACACTGGATCGCCACGCCGTTCTCAAAATGCACGATCACGCTGTGGAACAAGGCAGCCCCTAGGCTCAAACCAAAGTCCGCCGCTTGTTGAGCGTCCGCTGGTTGCGTCTCCAGGCTGTGCAGCTTGGCCTGGTGCTGGTGGCCGCGCTGCAAGATCTCGTCATGCACATCGCGCACATTCAGCGTTGACGAGATGCGGTGCAGCTGCGCCACAAAAGTGCCCACGCCTTGCAGCCGCTCGACCAGCCCGTCCTGGCTCAGCTCGCGCAAAGCCCGGTTGACGGTCATGCGGCTGACCGCGAACAGGGCGACCAACTCGGCCTCCGAGGGCAGCAAGTCGCCCGCCACCCAATGGCCGGAGGCGATGCGCTCGCGCAGATGGTTCTTGACCTTCAAATACTGCGGCGCTGGCACCGAACTGGTTTTTCTTGGCATGGCCGGATGCTACTTGACTGTACTTGTATAGACAAGTACATTGCCCGACATTCAAGCAAAGGAGCCGATATGAATAGCCCCGCCAAGATTGCAGCCCAGCCGC